>VAXR01000057.1 GCA_005885165.1 Actinomycetota bacterium | reverse complement strand
AGGGGCGCGCACACCCCGCGATCCTCGCCGCCTGCGGGCTGTGCGGCGTCACCGAGGTCTACCGGATGGGCGGCGCCCAGGCGATCGCCGCGCTCGCCTACGGAACGGAGTCCGTCCGCGCGGTCGACGTGATCGTCGGGCCGGGCAACCGCTGGGTTACCGAGGCCAAGCGGCAGGTGGCCGGCATTGTCGGCATCGACGGGCTGGCCGGGCCCAGCGAGCTCGTGGTGGTGGCGGGGAGCGGCGCCGATCCGGAGCTTGCGGCCCTCGACCTGCTGGCCCAGGCCGAGCACGGGCCCGATTCGTTCCTCGTCGGCATCTCGGCCGACCGCGCGCTCCTGGACGGCATCGGCGATGCGGCCGAGAGGCTCGCCGTCGAGCGCCCGAGCGTGGCCGCCGAGAACCTCGCCCTGGTCGAGGCTGGCGACGCCCGCGCTGCGGTGCGCCTCGCGGACGATCTCGCTCCCGAGCACCTCCAGCTGGCCGGCCGCGACGTCGAGGACCTTGCGCCGCTGGTGCGCTCCGCCGGGGCGGTGTTCGTCGGACGCGACGCGGGGACCGCCTTCGGCGACTACGTGGCGGGCTCCAACCACGTGCTCCCGACCGGCGGCGCCGCGCGCTTCGCGAGCGCGCTGTCGGTCTCCACCTTCCGGCGCCGGATGGCGCGGATATCGTTGCCGGACGGCGCCGCAGCGCGGCTGTCGGGCCCCGGCGCCGCACTCGCTCGTGCCGAGGGCTTCCCCGTCCACGCGGAGTCCATGGAGCGACGCGCATGAGCCGTACAGCCGAGATCACCCGCTCAACGGGCGAGACCGAGATCAGCCTGTCGCTGGACCTCGACGGCACGGGTCAGGGGGAGCGCGAGACGGGCGTGGGGTTCCTCGACCACATGCTCGACTCGATCGCCCGCCACGGGCGCCTCAACCTCGACCTGCGCGCGCGGGGCGACCTCGAGACCGGCCCGCACCACACCGTCGAGGACGCCGGGATCGTCCTCGGGCAGGGGATCGACCAGGCGCTCGGCGACCGCGCGGGGATCGCGCGCTTCGGCGAGGCCGTGGTGCCGATGGACGAGTCGCGTGCGAGCGCCGCGATCGACCTCTCGGGGCGCCCGCTCGCCGTGTTCGAGGGCGCCTTCCCGCCACGTGCCGTCGGCGACCTCGAGGCGGGCCTTCCCGAGGAGTTCCTGCGGGCGGTTGCGTCGTCAGCCAAGCTCACGCTGCACGTTCGGATTGAGGCCGCCGGCAACGACCACCACGTGGTCGAGGCGGCGTTCAAGGCCTTCGCGCTGGCGCTTCGGCGAGCCGTCGTGCTCGACGTCACCGAGGCCGGCATCCCGTCCACGAAGGGGCTCCTGTGAGCGCCGGTCCCCAGATCGCCGTACTCGACTACGGGATGGGCAACCTGCGGTCGGTCGAGAAGGCGCTCGAGCACGTCGGCGCGCGGGCCGAGGTGACGAACGACCACGGGCGGGCGCGTGCGGCCGCAGGGCTCGTCCTGCCCGGCGTCGGCGCCTTCCCGCGCGCGATGCAGCGGATCGGCGAGCTCGACCTCGGCGAGCTGATCGCCGAGCGACTTGAGGAGGGCACGCCCACGCTCGGGATCTGCCTGGGCCTCCAGCTGCTGTTCGAGTCCTCGAGCGAGCTCGGCGGGGCCGTCGGCCTCGGCCTGGTCGAGGGAACGGTGGATCGGCTCGAAGCCGGTGGGCTCAAGCTGCCGCAGATCGGGTGGAACGAGGTCGCCTGGCGGCGACGGGGAGAGCTCGACGAGGGCCTCCCGGACCGCTGCGCGTTCTACCACGTGCACACGTACGCGCCGGCGCCCGCGCGCGAGGAGGACGTGCTCGCAACCGCCACCTACGGCGCGGAGTTCGTGACCGCAATCGAGCACGCACCGCTCTACGGCGTTCAGTTCCACCCCGAGAAGTCGGGAGCCGCGGGCCTCCGGCTCCTGTCGAACTTCACGCGGATCTGCGCCGCCGGGCTCGCGCGCGCGGCGTGATCCTCCTGCCCGCGATCGACATCCGCGACGGGCACGCGGTGCGCCTGGAGCGCGGCGACTTCGCCCGCGAAACCGTGTACGTCGACGATCCCCTAGAGGCGGCCCGGAGCTTCGTGGAGGCCGGCGCGCGCACGCTCCACGTTGTCGACCTCGACGGCGCGCGCGAGGGCAGGCCGGTGAACCTCGAGCACCTGCGGCGGATCACGAGCGAGCTGCGCGTGCCCGTCCAGTACGGCGGCGGGCTGCGGACGCTGGTGGACGTGCGCGAGGCCCTGGCGGCCGGAGCCGCGCGCGTCGTGCTCGGCACGGCCGCTCTCGTCGACGTGGAGTTCCTCGACTCGGTGATCGAGGCCTGGGGCGTTCGTATCGTCGTGGCCGTGGACGTACGCGAGGGCCACGTCTCGGTGGCCGGCTGGACGAAGCACACGCAGATGCTCCCGACCGACGCGATCGAGCGGATGCAGCGCCGCGGGGTCAAGCAGTTCGTCTACACGAACGTCGACCGCGACGGGATGCTGGGAGGCCCGAACCTGGACGAGGTCCGCGGCGTCTCCGACGCCGTCCGCGGGCGCTTCCTGTACTCCGGCGGCATCGCATCGGTGGACGACCTCGTCGCGCTGCGCGACCTGCGGCTCGTGAACCTGGCCGGCGTGATCTCCGGAAAGGCCCTCTACGAGCGCCGTTTCACGGTCGGCGAGGGCGTCGACGCGCTGAAGGAGACCTAGTGCTGCTGAAGCGAGTGATCCCCTGCCTGGACGTCGACAAGGGGCGCGTGGTAAAGGGGACGAACTTCGTCGACATCCGCGACGCCGGCGATCCGGTCGAGCTCGCGATGCGCTACGAGCAGGAGGGCGCGGACGAGCTCGTGTTCCTCGACATCACGGCCTCGCACGAGAATCGCGAGACCATGGTCCAGCTCGCCCGCCGCACGGCCGACGACGTCTTCATCCCCTTCACGATCGGCGGTGGCATCCGGTCGGTCGAGGACGCTCAGGCCGTGCTCGATGCCGGCGCGGACAAGGTCTCCGTGAACTCGGCGGCGGTGGCCCGGCCGGAGCTCGTGTCCGAGCTGACGGAGGTCTTCGGCGCCCAGTGCGTGGTCCTGGCGATCGACGCGAAGCGCGAGGGCGACGGCTACGACGTGTTCGTGAACGGCGGGCGCGTCCCCACCGGCCGCGACGCCGTCGACTGGGCGCGCCGGGGCACCGAGCGGGGGGCGGGGGAGATCCTGCTTACGAGCATGGACAGGGACGGCACCGAGGACGGGTACGAGCTCGAGCTGACGCGAGCGGTCGCCGACGCCGTCGACGTGCCGGTGATCGCCTCGGGCGGCGCGGGCACGCTCGAGCACCTGGTCGAGGCGGTGGAGCGGGGACGCGCCGACGCGGTCCTCTGCGCATCGATCTTCCACTACGGGACGTACACGGTCCACGAGGCCAAGGAGCGGATGGCGGGCGCGGGCATCCCCGTCAGGCCTTGAACCTCGCGGAGAGGGTCCGGAGGCTGCCGGGCATGGCCGAGCTGCTCCCCGCGCTGCGGGGGCTGCCGCCCGCGTATCTGGTCGGCGGAGCGGTCCGCGACATGCTGCGGGGCGCGGAGTCCGTCGACCTGGACATCGCGGTCGAGGGGGACGCCGTCGCGGTCGCCCGGACCCTGGCTGAGCGCCTCGGCGGAGAGGCGAGGGAGCACGAGCGCTTCGGCACCGCCACCGTGCGTGCGGGCGGAGTGACGGCGGACCTCGCGACCACACGGCGCGAGCGCTACGAGCGGCCGGGCGCCCTCCCGGTCGTCGAGCCGGCGCCGCTGGCGGACGACCTGGTGCGCCGGGACTTCACGATCAACGCCATGGCCGTCGGTCTCTCGGAGGACGACGTCGGCGAGCTCCACGACCCGCACGGCGGGCGCACCGACCTCGAGTCGGGCGTCGTCCGGGTTCTCCACGAGCGGAGCTTCATCGACGATCCCACTCGCCTGCTGCGCGCCGTCCGCTACGAGGCGCGGCTCGGGATGCGCATGGACGCGCGCACGGAGGAGCTGGCTCGTACAGCGGCGGCGGATGGCGCCCTCGAGACGGTCTCGGGGCCGCGCATCCGCGACGAGCTGATGGACCTCCTTCGCGAGCTGGAGGCGCCGAGCGCGCTGGAGCACGCCCGCGAGCTCGAGATCGACAGCGCCCTGCACCCGTCGCTTGCCGCGGAGCCCGAACTGGCGGCGGCCGCCGCGCTGGGGGCGGCCGAGACGGGCGCGGACCGTGGCCTCGCGGCGCTCGCCACCCTCGTGGCCCGCGCACCGGACGAGCTCGAGCCGTGGGTCGAGAGCCTCGCTCTCGCGCGCGCCGAGCGCGATGCCGTGATGGCCGCCGCCCGGCATGCCCCGGGGCTCGTGCGCTCGCTTCAGGGCGAGGTGCCCGACTCGGTGGTCCACACGCTGCTTCGCGGCGAGCCGCCGGAGACGCTCGCGGTGGCCCTGGCGCTCGGCGCGCCCGGCGGTCCGATCCACCGCTACCTCGCCGATCTGCGCGGTGTCCGGCTCGAGGTGACGGGCGACGATCTGCTTGCCGCCGGCATACCCCCCTCCCCGGCCGTCGGGAGGGCCCTGGAGGAGACGCTCAGGCGAAAGCTCGACGGCGAGGTGGGCGGCCGCGACGAGGAGCTCGCCCTGGCGATCGAGGTCGCGCGCCGGGAGGAGGGCGGATGAGCCCGGAGCCGGCGGTTGCCCAGTTCGACGTGCACGGCGCGCGCGTTGTCTTCTCGGGCCGCGTCGGCGGCGTCAGCGACTCGCCGTACGACACGCTCAACCTCGGGATCCTGACCGGCGACGAGCGCGACAGCGTGCGCGAGAACCGCAGCAGGCTGGCGGCGAGGCTCGATCTGCGGCCCGAGCAGGTCGCGATGGGATGGCAGGTGCACGGCACCGACCTGCTCGAGTGGGAGGCAGCTCCGGTGGGCGGCGGCTATGTGGATCCGGGCGCCGAGCTGCCGAAGGTCGACGGACACCTGACGTCCTCCCGAGGGGTCGCGCTGCTCGTCCTGGTGGCCGACTGCCTCCCCATTGCCCTCGTGGCGCAGCATCGGGTGGCGGTGCTCCACTGCGGGTGGCGCGGCCTGGCGGGAGGGATCGTGGAGAACGCCGTTGGGCGGTTCGAGGAGCCCCCGCTGGCGGTCGTCGGGCCCGGCGTAGGGCAGTGCTGCTACGAGGTGGGCGAGGAAGTGCTCACCGCGTTCGAGGACCTCCCGGGCGTGACCGACGGCCGCATGCTCGACCTCCGCGCCGTAGCCGAGCGCAAGCTCCGCGGCGCTGGCGTCCGGAAGGTGCAGCACCTCGACGCCTGCACGAGCTGCCACGAGGACCTGTTCTTCTCGCATCGCCGCGACGGCCCGGAGACGGGGCGGCAGGCGGGGCTCGTCTGGCTCGCGCCGTGACGCCCTATACGGGCCTCGACCCGCGGCGGATCGCTGAGAACCTCGAGCGCGTGCGCGAGCGCATCGCCGCCGCGGGATCGGATCCGGAGCGCGTCGAGATCTGCGCGGCGATCAAGTACGTGCCGGCCGAGGAGCTGCCGGCGCTGGGCGCGGCGGGCATCACGCTCGTCGGCGAGAACCGCGCCCAGGACCTCCTCGCGAAGCAGGAGCGTCACGCCGGGCTGTTCGACTGGGACTTCATCGGAGTGCTCCAGAGCCGGAAGGTGCGCGACGTCGCACCGAACGTGCGCCTGATCCATTCGGTTGCGTCGGACTCCGCGCTCCGCCAGCTCGAGAGACACCCGGCGCGCGAGGTGCTCGTCGAGGTGAACGTGGCGGGGGAGGAGGGGAAGGCCGGGATCGCGCCGTCCGAGCTCAGGGCGTTCATCGAGCGCTGTCCCGTTCCGGTGACGGGGCTCATGACCATGCCGCCGTTTGCACGGCGCGCGGAGGACAGCCGACCCCATTTCGCGCGGCTGGCGGAGCTGGCGGCCGAGCACGGGTTGTCGCGACTCTCGATGGGCACGACGCAGGACTACGAGGTGGCCGTGGCCGAGGGCAGCACCATCGCGCGGCTGGGGACCGTCCTCTACGAGGGCGCTTTGCGGGGCTAGATCTCGTTCCGCGCGATGAAGTCGGCGATGGCGCGCGAAAGGCGGGCTCCCTGCCACGCGATCGGCGACTTGCCCTCGTCCTCGACCAGCAGCTCGCCGCGCGGCAGACGCTCCACGTACCGTTCGGCGACCCCGAGCCTGTGCGTGGGGTCGGCCTCGTCGCGCGAGCCGACCACAAGCGCGGGCACCTCGATCCGCTCGAGTGCCTCGAGCCCGTCGAACGCCACGGATCCCGGCACCACGCGCAGAGCCGCGGCCACGGCGCGAAGGTCGCGATGGCGCTCCAGGCGCTGGCGCGCGTTCTCGAGCGCGGCCTCCCGCCACCGCGGAGCCACGTCGCGAGCGCCCCACTCGCTCAGGAAGCCGTCGACCCCGTCTCGCTCGAGCGCGTCCGCGAGGCGCGCCCACGAGTCGACGTCCGTATGCGGGTGGCCGTTGTAGGCGGGCGTGATCAGCACCAGCGCGGACACCCGAGCGGGCTGCTCGAGCGCGAAGCGCACCGCCGTATGCGCCCCCATCGACACGCCAGCGAGCACCGCGCGATCTACCTCCAGTCCGTCGAGCACCGCGTCGAGATCGACCGCCAGATCCGCGTACTCGTAGACCCTCGGGTCAGGTGCGCCGTCGGATTCGCCGTGCCCACGCGCGTCGTAGGCGATCGTCCAGTGGCCGGAGCGCGGAAGTGCCCGCGATCCCATCACCACGTAGCGCCGTACGGCCGAGAGCCCGTGCAGGAGCACGATCGGCACGCCGTCCCCGGCCGCCTCGCCCCTCAGCACGAGCTCGCCGCTACGGACCTCAAAGGCTCTGGCATCGGCCGCGCTCGCCACTGGGTAACTTGTAAACGAAAGGGATTTCGATTCACCGCGCGAAACATGCGCTGATATGGCACTGAGGGATACCTGGCACAGGACGCTCGTCTACTTCGGCCTGGCCGAGGAGGACGACGGATACCGCGACGAGATCGAGACCGAGCCGGAAGAGGAGATCAACGATCGCTATCGAGATCGGCCGAACGTCCGGCGCCTCCAGAACCGCCGATCGCGGCGGGACGAGATCGACGACATCTTCGCGGACGAGTCGCCTCGCACCGGGCGGCAGACGCGCGTGCTGCGCCCGGTGGACAACGGCGGCCGCGACGCGGTCCAGGTCCACCTCGTGATCCCGAAGAGCTTCAACGACGCCCAGCAGGTCGCCGACCAGTTCAAGGACTCGGTGCCGGTGATCCTCAACCTCCAGGGCATCGACGCGGAGCTGTCGAAGCGCCTGATCGATTTCGCGTCCGGGCTCACCTACGCGCTCGACGGCGGCATGCAGCGCATCGCCGACAAGGTCTTCCTGCTCACGCCGCGGAACGTCGAGGTGTCGGCGGAGGAGCGGGCGCGGCTGATCGAGAAGGGCTTCTTCAACCAGGCCTAGCCCTCAGGCGGGCCGAGCGACCCGGCCCATATGCTTGCCGTCCGATGCGACTAGGGCTTATCGGAGCGGGCAACATGGCAGGCGCGCTGGCGCGCGGCTTTGGCCAGCCCGTCGCCGTGTTCGACGTCGACCGCAGCCGCGCGGAGGCGCTGGCGGAAGCGGTGGGCGGCCAGGTCCTCGACTCGAACATCGCGGTCGCCGACGCCTCCGACGCGATCGTGCTGTGCCACAAGCCGGCCCAGCTGGAGGAGGTCGCCGCAGAGGTCGGCGACCACGCGCGGGCGGTTATCTCGATCCTCGGCGGGACCCCCGTGGCGGCCGTGGAGGCCGCGTACCCCGGGCGGCCCGTATACCGCTTCATGCCGAGCATCCCGCTCGAGGTCGGGCGGGGCGTCGTCT
Source organism: Actinomycetota bacterium (assembly GCA_005885165.1). Classification (GTDB taxonomy): domain Bacteria; phylum Actinomycetota; class Thermoleophilia; order Solirubrobacterales; family Thermoleophilaceae; genus AC-37. The sequence goes on along the minus strand of VAXR01000057.1, from coordinate 12,829 downwards.
GCTACACGCCCGGCCGGCTCGCCGGCCAGGGGCCCGAGCGCAAAGTACTGGAGCTCTTCGCGGCGGCGGGCATGCTCGTGGAGCTGCCGGAGGCGCTGTTCGACGCCGCGACGGCGGTGATGAGCTGCGGACCGGCGTTCTTCGCGCTCGTGGCGGAGGCGCTCGCCGATGCCGGCGTCGGGTACGGCCTGCCCGCGGACCTAGCAGCCCGCATGGCGGTGGAGACGATGGGGGGCACCGCGGCCACCCTGGCGGAGCACGACAACGACACGAGGGAGCTGCGCCGGCGGGTGACGTCGCCCGGCGGGATGACCGCGCGCGGGCTCGCCGCGCTCGAGCGGGGCCGCGTCCGTGCCGCCTTCGAGGAGGCGGTCGCCGCGGTGGTGGAGGGACGGTCGTGATGTCGCTCCCACTGGCCGCCCTGACCCGCAGCGACATCGCGAGCTACGTGCTCACGCTCACCTACGTCTACGTGATCCTGATCTTCATCCGCGTGATCATGAGCTGGCTGCCGCGGATGCCCTACAACCGCGTGCTCGACATGTTCCTGAGCTTCGTGCGCGACGTCGTCGACCCGTACCTCAACCTCTTCAGGCGCCTGCTGCCGCTCGCTCGAATCGGGCCGGCGGCGCTCGACCTGAGCCCGATGCTCGGCACCTTCGTGATTATCATCGTCGGCCGCCTCCTGGCCAACGCGATCTCGGGCTAGTGGCCCATTCCGCACCCCCGCGCGACCATCCCCGGCTCCTCGTCTGACTCGCGCCTAAACGCGATCGCCCGGGCGTGGCGATACGCCGCCGTTGTGGCGGCCGCCGTGGTCGTGTGCGACCAGGCCTCCAAGCAGATCGTGATCGCGTCGGTAGAGCTCGACTCACACACGCGCTTCTTCCTCGGCGTCGACCTGACCTATACCCGCAACCGCGGGGTGGCCTTCGGGGCGCTGGGCGGCAGCTCGCTGGTCACCGCCCTGACGATCACGGCGGTGGTGGCGCTGGCGGCGTACTTCACGCTGAGAGCGAACGTGCCGATGCTCTGGCTGCCCTTCGGCGCCGTGGCCGGCGGCGCGCTCGGCAACCTCGCCGATCGCGCCCGCGACGGCTCGGTGATCGACTTCGTGAAGCCCGTCTTCTGGCCCGCCTTCAACCTGGCCGACACGGCGATCGTGGTCGGGATACTCGGCCTCCTCTACGTGGTCGAGGGGCCGCGGGCGCGGCGCCCGGGATGAGCGCCCGAATCGAGTTCCACGCCGCCCCAGAAGACGAGGGGACACGCCTCGACGTGGCCCTCGGCCAGCATCCGGCGGTGGGGTCCCGGGCGGCGGCGCAGCGCCTGATCGACGCCGGGAGTGTGACCGTCAACGGGCGGCCCCGGCCCAAGCGCCACGCGCTTACCGCCGGAGACTACGTCGAGGCGGAGCTTGTCGATGCGGAGCCGGCGGGGGCCGCCGACGAGCACGTTCCGTTCGACGTCGTGCACGAGGACGACAGCCTGCTCGTGGTCGACAAGCCCGCCGGCGTGGTCGTACACCCGGCCCCGGGCCACCGCGGCGGCACGCTGGCCGGCGCGCTGGCGGGGAGGGGGGCCGGCGGGCCGGACCCCTGGCGCCCGGGAATCGTGCACCGGCTCGACCGCGACACCTCCGGCCTCCTGGTCGTCGCCAAGTCGGACCGGGTGCACCGCGCGCTCCAGGACCTGCTCCGGGCGCGCGAGATCCGGCGCGAGTACCTGGCGCTCGTCGAGGGGAGGCCCGGGTCGCGGACCGGCACGATCGACGCGCCGCTGGGCCGCGACAGGCGCTTGCGGACCGAGCAGTCGATCCGCACCGACAAGCCCCGCGCCGCGCGCACCCACTTCGAGATCGAGCGTCGCCTTCCGCGCACGACCCTGCTCCGTGTCCGCCTCGAGACCGGCCGGACGCACCAGATCCGCGTCCATCTCTCGGCCATCGGGCACCCCGTCTGCGGCGATCCGCAATACGGCGGGGGGGCCTGCGGCGAGCGTCTTGGGCTTGCGCGCCAATTTCTCCACAGCGCCCGTTTGCTGTTTAGGCATCCCGATAGCGGGGAACTCCTCGCCTGCGAGTCCAAACTGCCCGTGGACCTGCTTCGCACGCTCGAGGCAGCTGCACGGGAGCCAGTCTCCGAAGGGCCAGACGGGGGCTGAACAGAATGTGGCAGGGGCGGTCTTCGGACCGCCCCTCCGCTTTTCAGGGGGGTTTGTGCCCGCCTCTCGTATCCTTGGCGCCGCAAATCATCCGACCCCGCGGTGCGGGCGTGCGGGCCCTCCCGGCCACAGGAGCCGGGTCCGTGCGGCTCCCGCGGGCGCAGTCCGAAACGAAAAAGGGAGCCGTATGAAAGAGGTCTCGATCACGGACCTGCTCGAGGCGGGAGTCCACTTCGGGCACCAGACCCGGCGCTGGAACCCGAAGATGCGCCGCTTCATCTTCGGCGAGCGCGAGGGGATTCACATCATCGACCTGCAGCAGACCGAGCGGCTGCTGCGTGACGCGCAGGAGTTCGCCGCGAACCTCGCCGGCCGCGGCGGGACGGTCATGTTCGTGGGCACCAAGAAGCAGGCCCGCGACGCCATCAAGGAGGCCGCCGAGAAGGCCGGCATGCCCTACGTGAACCAGCGCTGGCTCGGCGGGCTGCTCACGAACTTCCAGACGATCTCGAAGCGGATCAAGCGCCTCCACGACCTCCTGGATTGGACCGAGAACGGCACGCTTGAGCTCCTTCCGACGCGCGAGCGGATCGCGGCGGAGGGCGAGCGCGACAAGCTCGAGATGAACCTGGGCGGCGTGAAGGAGATGCAGCGCCCCCCGGACGCCGTGGTCGTGATCGACCTGAAGACCGAGGACATCGCGGTGCGCGAGGCGGCCCGGCTGAAGATCCCGATCATCGGCCTCGTCGACACCAACTGCGACCCGGGTCCCGTCAACTACGTCATTCCGGGCAACGACGACGCGATCCGCTCGTGCAAGGTGATCGTCGACGCGATCGGCGACGTCGTGGCGGAGCAGCACGCCAAGTTCCGCGCCGAGGAGGAGAGGGCGCGACGCGAGCGCGAGGAGCAGGAGCGCAGGGAGGCCGAGGAGCGAGCCCGGATCGAGGCCGAGGAGCAGGCCCGTCGCGAGGCCGAGGAGCAGGCCCGTCGCGAGGCGGAGGAAGCCGCTGCGGCCGCCGAGGGCGGCGAGGCGCCCGCCGCCGGCGCGGACCAGGGAGCGCCCGGCGAGCAGGCGGAGCCGAGCGCGCCCACCCCGCAGCCTGAACCCGCCGCCGGCGAGGAGGCCGGCTGATGGCGGATATCCCCGCCGCCGACGTGAAGAAGCTCCGCGACCAGACGGGCGCGGGGATGATGGATAGCAAGCGAGCGCTGGAGGAGGCGGGCGGCGACCTCGACAAGGCCAAGGAGGTCCTGCGCCTGAAGGGCCAAGCGAGCGCCCAGAAGCGCGCCGGACGGACCGTCTCCGAGGGCATCGTCCAGAGCTACATCCACGCCGGCGGCAAGATCGGGGTGCTCGTGGAGGTGGACTGCGAGACGGACTTCGTGGCGCGGAACGAGGACTTCCAGGGCTTCGCCCGCGAGGTGGCGCTGCACGTCGCGGCGGCGCGTCCCGAGTACGTGTCGGAGGAGGACGTGCCGGACGAGGTCCGCGAGGCCGAGCTCCGCATCTACGAGCAGCAGGCGGAGGACAAGCCCGAAGACGTGCGCCCGAAGGTCGCCGAGGGCCGGCTCAACAAGTGGCTCGACGAAGTGGTGTTGCTTCGCCAGCTGCACGTGAACGAGGAGAAGCACGAGAGCAAGACGATCGAGCAGATGCGCGCAGAGCTGGCCGCCAAGACCGGCGAGAATGTGCTGATCCGCCGCTTCGAGCGCTTCGAGGTCGGCGAGGAGTAGGGGATTTCGGGAGGATTAAGGAATGGGATCCGACGGCGGCGTCGACGGTGACGGGCGCCGCCCGGCGTTCCGGCGCGTACTGCTGAAGCTATCCGGCGAGGCCCTGATGGGCCCGCTCGAGTACGGGGCCGACCGCGACCGGATCGCCGCGATCGCCACGCAGATCAAGCGCGTGGTCGACCGCGGCGTGCAGGTGGCCGTGGTGATCGGCGGGGGCAACATCTACCGTGGCCTCCGCGGCGCCGCGGAGGGGATGGACCGCGCCACCGGCGACTACATGGGAATGCTGGCGACCGTTCTGAACGCGCTGGCGCTCCAGGATGCGCTCGAGAAGCTCGGCGCGGTGACGCGCGTGCAGTCGGCCATCGAGATCTCCGAGGTGGCCGAGCCGTACATTCGCCGCCGCGCCATGCGCCACCTCGAGCGCGGCCGCATCGTGATCTTCGCCGCAGGCACGGGCAATCCGTTCTTCACCACCGACACCGCCGCGGCCTTGCGCGCGCTCGAGATCCACGCCGAGGCGCTCCTGATGGCGAAGAACGGCGTGCAGGGCGTCTACGACGCCGACCCGCGCGAGACCCCCGACGCGCGCTTCCTGCCCGAGATCACCCACCGGCAGGCGATCGAGCAGGACCTCAAGGTGATGGACTCGACCGCGCTCTCGCTTTGCATGGACAACTCGCTGCCCATCCACGTCTTCAACATGGACGACGAGGTGAACATCGACCGGATAGTGTGCGGCGAGCGCGTGGGGACCGTCGTGGCCACATGAGCGAAGGCATCATCAAGGACTTCATCGACGATGCTGCCGGGCGGATGGCGAAGTCGGTGGATGCCACCCGGCACGAGTTCGCGACTGTCCGCACCGGCCGCGCGTCGCCCGCCCTGCTCGACCGCGTGGAGGTCGACTACTACGGCACGCGGACCCCGCTCAAGCAGCTGGCCGGCATATCGGCGTCCGAGGCCAGGCTCCTCACCGTCACGCCTTACGACAAGTCCTCGATAAAGGCGATCGAGAAGGCGATCATGGAGTCGGACGTCGGGCTCACGCCCTCGAACGACGGCAGCGTGATCCGCCTGACCATCCCCGAGCTCACCGAGGAGCGCCGCAAGGAGCTCGTGAAGGTCGTGCGCCGGATCGCGGAGGAAGGCCGGGTCGCGATACGCAACGTCCGCCGCGACGTGATGCACGAGCTCCGCGAGCTGAAGGAAGCCGGCGAGGTCGGCAAGGACGACGAGCACCGCGCCGAGGTGGAGCTCCAGAAGCTGACCGACGAGCGGGTCGGGGAGCTCGACGGCTCGCTCGCCGGCAAGGAAAAGGAGATCCTCGAGGTGTAGCCCCGGCCGCCCCGCGGCGGCTTCGGGGCCGGCTCCCGTCATGGCAGCGCGCTACGTCGCGATCATCATGGACGGGAACGCGCGGTGGGCGGCCGAGCACGGCGTGCCGGTGCTCGAGGGCCACCGCGAGGGCGCGCAAGCCCTGAAGCAAACCGTCCGCAACGCGGTGGAGCTCGACGTCCTGGAGCTCACCGCGTACGCCTTCTCGACCGAGAACTGGAGCCGCCCGCGAGCGGAGGTCGAGGGCCTGATGGCGATGTTCGCCGAGCTGATCGAGTCGGAGACGCCCGAGCTCGACGAGGAGGGGGTGCGGATGCGCTTCATCGGCCGCCGCGAGGGCATCTCCGCCAACCTGCTCGAGCGGATGCGCTGGGCGGAGGCCGAGACCAAGGGAAACCAGCGCATGACCCTGTTCGTCGCCTTCAACTACGGCGGCCGTGCCGAGATCGTGGACGCCGCCGCGAGCTACTCGGGCGGGGGCGAGGAGGCCTTCGCGGGGCTTCTCTACGCGCCGGAGATGCACGATCCCGACGTCCTGATCCGTACGAGCGGCGAGCGCCGGCTCTCGAACTACCTGCTCTGGCAGTGCGCCTACTCGGAGCTCGTGTTCAGCGACGCGCTGTGGCCGGACTTCGACAAGGCCGACCTCGCGGCGGCGCTAGAGGAGTACGGCGCACGCCAGCGCCGGTACGGGGCGCGGGCCACGTAGATGTCCGGCGAGACCTTCCGCCGTGTCGTTCAGGCGATCCCGGCGATCGTCTTCGCGGTGTTCATCGTGGCCGAGGGCGGCGTGGTGTTCGCGCTCGGCTGCATGCACGAGCTCTACCGCATGATGCGGCGCGCTCGACCGATCGACCTGGCCGGCTTCCTCGCGCTGGCGGCGCTGTGCCTGACGGCGCTCTACGGGACGCGCCGCCAGTTCGTGCTCGTGCTCGTGCTCTCGCTGCTTCTCGCGTTCCTGCTCGCCCTCGTGCGGCAGCGGCGCCAGGACGTGTCCTGGGGGATCGCGGCGACCATGCTCGGGATCGTCTGGATCGGGTTTGCGCTCGCGCACGCCGTGCTGCTCCGCCAGTTGCCGCACGGCGGCGCGCTCGTGCTCGACACGCTGATCGGCACCTTCATGACCGACACGACGGCGTACTTCGGCGGTCGTGCCTGGGGCAGGCGGCAGCTCGCTCCCCGCATCTCCCCGAACAAGACGGTCGAGGGTCTGCTCTCTGGGATCGCGGGCGGAACCCTCGCCTTCTGGCTCTTCGGCCTGGGGTACCAGCACGAGTGGTTCCACGGCACCGACCGGCTCCTGATCGGCCTGGCCGTGGCGTGTACCGCTCCGCTCGGCGACCTCTTCGAATCGCTGGTCAAACGCGATCTCGGCGTGAAGGACACGGGGCGCTTCTTCGGGGCCCACGGCGGGGCGCTCGACCGGCTCGACGCCGTCCTGTTCTCGATCGTGGCCTCGTACTACGTGAGCGTGGCCGTTCTCAGGTGATAGCACCGGCCACATAGACTCTCCGCCCGCAATGGCGGGCGGAACCGTCCTCTTCACCGGGTTTCCGGGGTTCATCGGCACGCGCGTGGTGCGGGCGCTGCTGGCCGCGGACCCCAAGCTGAGCGTCGCGGCGGTGGTGGAGCCACGGATGGCCGCACGAGCGCGCGACGTGGCAGTCCGGCTCGACGGGCAGCGCATCGAGGTGCTCGAGGGCGACATCGGGGAGCGCGGGCTTGGGATCGCCGCCGACAGGCTCGACAGCCTCCGCTCGGAGGTGACGATCGCCTACCACCTCGCCGCGATCTACGACCTCGCCGTGCCGCTCGACGTGCTCGAGGTCTGCGCCGGCTGCAAGAAGCTCGAGCGCCTGAACTACGTGAGCACGGCCTACGTCGCGGGCGACCGGAAGGGCGTCGTCTACGAGCACGAGCTCGCGCTGGGACAGGGCTTCAAGAACCACTACGAGTCGACCAAGTTCCAGGCCGAGCTCTGGGTGCGTGACGCGATGGACGACGTCCCGGTCACGATCTACCGCCCGGCGATCGTCGCCGGCAACTCGCAGAGCGGCGAAACGCAGAAGTTCGACGGCCCGTACTACATCCTGCGCACGATCTCGCGCGCCATGCGCATGGGAGGCCGGATCCCGCAGTTCGGCGCCTCCGACGCGCCGTTCAACGTCGTGCCCGTCGACTTCGTGGTGAGCGCCCTGGTCGCAGCGGCGGCCGATCCGGAGACCGTCGGCGAGACGCTCCATCTGGTCGATCCCGATCCGATCACCGCGCTCGAGCTGACGAAGCTCCTGAGCCGCGAGTACGCCGGAAAGGAGCCGTCGGTACGGCTGCCGCCCAAGGTGATCGAGCGCTCGCTCCACATGAAGTCCGTGCGCAAGGCGTTCTCGGGGGCACCGCCGGAGTCGATCGTCTACCTCAACCACTCGGTTCGGTTCGACACCCGCCGCGCCGACGACCTGCTCGCCCGCCACGGCCTGCACTGCCCGCGGTTCGAGGAGTACGTCACGCCGGTCGTCCGCTTCTTCCGCGAGCACGAGGACGATCCGGCGTTCGCTGCGACAGGCTAGCTGCGCGAAGGGGCACCTCGGACAGAGGCGTTAGGAGCCACCGGCGCGAAAGCGCCGGTCGCCGACGAGCATCTGGAAGAGGGTGCCCCGAGCGCCCCTAGACTCGACCTGTGCGCAGGATCGTCATCCTCGGGTCCACGGGCTCAATCGGGACCCAGGCCCTCGACGTAGTCAGGGACAGCGACGAGCTCGAGGTCATCGGGCTAGCCGCCGCAACGAGCTGGGAGCCGCTCATCGAGCAGGCGGAGCGCCACGGCGTGCGGCGGATTGCCCTCTCCGATGAGTCCGCGGCGGCGCAGGCCGCCAAAGCGTGGAGTGGGGGAGAGGTGCTCGGCGGCGCGGAGGGCCTCGTCGAGCTGATCACCGAGTCGGGCTGCGACCGCGTGCTGAACGCGCTCGTAGGCTCGGCGGGGCTCGGGCCGACGGTCGCAACGCTCGGCGAGGGCATCGACCTGGCCCTCGCCAACAAGGAGAGCCTCGTGGTCGGCGGCGTGCTGGTCATGGCTCTCGCGGAGGCGACCGGCGCCACGGTCATCCCGGTCGATTCCGAGCACTCGGCGCTCTACCAGCTGGTCGGAGCGGAGAGCCCGGGGCACGTGGACCGCCTCGTGCTCACCGCGTCCGGCGGCCCCTTCCGCGGCCGCTCGATCGAGGAGCTCGAGGACGTGACGCGCGAGGAGGCGCTCGCGCACCCGACCTGGGACATGGGCGGCCGCATCACGGTCGACTCGGCGACGCTGATGAACAAGGGCTTCGAGCTGATCGAGGCGCACCACCTGTTCGGCGTATCGCTGGAGCAGATCGACGTGCTGGTCCATCCCCAGTCGATCGTGCACGCCCTCGTCCACCTGAACGACGGCGCCTCGCTGGCCCATCTCGGCTACCCCGACATGCGCGTGCCGATCTCCTACGCGCTGCACCACCCCGACCGCGCGGACGTCCCGGTGGAGACGCTGGACCTGGCCACGGTCGGCCAGCTGACCTTCGAGGAGCCCGACGTGCGGACGTTCGCGTGCCTGAGGCTGGCGCGCGACGCGCTCCGCGCCGGCGGGACGGCGCCCTGTGTCCTGAACGCCGCCGACGAGGTGGCCGTCCAGGCCTTCCTCGACGGGGAGCTCGGCTTCACCGGGATAGCCGAGGTCGTCGAGCGCGCGCTCGACGCTCTGCCGCCCGAGCCGGTCGGGCACTTCTCGGACCTCTACCGTGCGGACGCCGCCGCGAGGGAGACCGCACGCGAGCTCGTGCAGGGCGTGGCCGCGTGAGCTGGGTCCTCGCGCTCGCGGGCTTCTCCGCGCTCATCCTCCTGCACGAATTCGGGCACTTCGCGGCGGCGAAGGCGGTCGGCATGCGTGTCGAGCGCTTCTCGCTCTTCTTCCCACCGCACATCCTGAAGCGGAAGTCGGGGGAGACCGAGTACGCGCTCGGGACGATCCCGATCGGCGGGTACGTGAAGATCAGCGGGATGTCGCCGGCGGAGAACCTGCCGGACGACGTGCGCGACCGCGCCTACCACGCGCAGCCGGTGTGGAAGCGGATGGTCGTGATCGCCGCCGGGCCGGCGATGAACTTCGTGCTCGCGCTGCTCCTGATCATCTTCTTCTTCACCTCGTTCGGGCCGCGCGATCTCGGCGTCGCGGCCCTTCAAAAGGGCTTTCCGGCGGTGGGGACGCTGCGGCAGGGCGATGTCCTGGTGGCGGTGGACGGCCATCGCGGCAACGACCGCCAACTCGCTTCCCGCATCGCGGCTCACCGGTGCGCGCACCTCCCGCCGACGCCTGGATGCCGCGCTGCGCACCCGGCGCGGATTCTGATCCGCCGCGCCGGCCATCTGCGGGCGGTCACGCTCACGCCGATCTACGACCCCAAGACGAAGCGGATGCGCGTGGGCTTCCAGTACGGCGACACTGGGCCCAGGCACCCGGTCTCGTTCGGAAAGGCGGCCTCCGAGGGGTTCAGCGCCTTCGGGCGGGTTACCGGGAAGATCGTGCAGCTGCCCCTGTATCTGCTGAACGCGCAGCAGCGCAAGCAGCTCACGGGCCCGATCGGGACGTACGAGTACACGCGGCAGGCCTTCCTCACGGACGCGGGCGACGCGATCTCCGTCCTGGCGCTCGTCTCGCTGTCGCTCGGAGTGCTGAACCTGTTCCCGTTTCTGCCGCTCGACGGCGGCCACATCTTCTGGGCGATCGTCGAGAAGGTGAGGCGCCGGCCGGTTCCGCTCAGCGTGATGGAGCGCGCCGGCGTGGTCGGCTTCGCGCTGATCCTCGGCCTCTACGTGATCGGCTTCTCGAACGACATATCCCGGCTCTCGGGCCAGGGCTTCAGGGTGCGCTAGCGAATGGAGGGGTCGACCACCGAGCTGCAGCGAGATGAGGCTCGCGAGCGGGTCCAATACCGGGCCCTCGAGCAGCCCACCCTGTGCGGCGCGTTCCAGGTCACGGCCTCCGAGAACCCCGATCGCGTGGCCCTGCGCACGAAGGGTGACGAGTTCAGCATGAGCTGGGGCGAGTACCGGGACAAGGTGAAGGCGCTCGCCGGCGGCCTCGCCGGGCTGGGCCTCGGGCGCGGCGACACGATCGCGCTCCTCCTCACCAACCGCCCGGAGTTCCACTGGGTCGACAGCGCCGCGATGCACCTCGGGGCGACGCCGTTCTCCGTCTACAACACCTACTCGCCCGAGCAGATCGAGTTCCTCGTCTCCGACGCGCAGAACCGCATCTTCGTCACCGAGTCGCGCTACCTCGACACGGTCATGAAGGTCAAGGAGACGTGCTCGAGCGTCGAGCACGTGGTCGTCGTCGACGGCGAGGCCGACGGCACGCTGTCCCTCGGGGACGTTGAGGCGTCGGCGAGGGATGACTTCGATTTCAGTGCCGCCTGGCAGGCCGTGGAGCCGGACGATGTGCTCACGCTGATCTACACCTCGGGGACGACCGGCCCGCCGAAGGGGGTCCAGATCACGCACGCGAACGAGCTGACGGCCGGGCGCTCCTTCGACCAGATCATCCAGTTCCCAGCCGGCGCGCGGGTGGTCTCGTACCTGCCGATGGCGCACATCGCGGAGCGCTCCTGCACGCACTACCTGCCGATCATGTTCGGGTTCAAGGTCACGTGCTGTCCCGACGCCCGCGAGGTCATCTCCTATCTGCCGGAGGTGCGACCGACATGGTTCTTCGCCGTGCCGCGGATCTTCGAGAAGCTCAAGGCGGCCATGGAGGCGGGGATCGCGAACGAGCAGGACCCGGAACGAAAGAAGGCCGCCCAGCAGGCGCTCGAAGTGGGCCTGAAGAAGGTCCGGCTCGAGCAGGCGGGCGAGGAGGTGCCGGAGGACCTCAAGCGCGCCTACGAGCAGGCGGACGAGCAGGCCTTCTCCAAGATCCGGGCGGGACTCGGGCTCGACGGGATCGAGGCCCTCAACGTCGGCGCCGCGCCGACTCCGCGCGAGGTGATCGAGTTCTTCCACGCGCTGGGCCTGCCTCTAGCCGAGCTGTGGGGAATGTCCGAGACCTGCGGCGCCGGCACGTGCAACCGGCCGGAGCACATCAAGATCGGGACCGTCGGTCCGGCGGCGCCGGGCATCGAGGTGAAGCTGGCCGACGACGGCGAGGTGCTCGTTCGGAGCGGCGTGGTGATGAAGGGCTACCGCAACCAGACCGAGCAGACGAAGGAGGCCTTCACCGAGGACGGCTTCCTGAAGACCGGGGACATCGGCGAGTTCGACGAGGACGGCTTCCTGAAGATCGTCGACCGCAAGAAGGAGCTGATCATCAACGCCGGCGGCAAGAACATGTCGCCCGCCAACATCGAGGCCAAGGTGAAGACCGCGAGCCCGTTGATCGGGCAGGCGGTCGCGGTCGGGGACGGGCGTCCCTACAACGTCGCGCTGATCACCCTCGACCCCGATGCCACGCCCGGCTTCGCGCGCGAGCACGGCCTGGACGGCAAGTCCATCGGGGAGCTTGCAGGAGAGCAGGCGGTGATCGACTCAGTGCAGGAGGGCATCGACCGCGCCAACGAGCAGCTCGCCCGAGTGGAGCAGATCAAGAAGTTCAAGATCCTGCCCACCGAATGGGAGCCCGGGGGCGACGAGCTGACCCCGACGATGAAGCTCAAGCGCAAGCCGATCGCCGAGAAGTACACGGACGAGATCGAGGCGCTCTACTCGTCGTAGCGCGCCGTTCGGAGCGGGCGTAGATGCCCGCGGTCGCGTTCCTGCTGGCCGGCGGGGCGGCGTTCGTGCACGCCGCCTGGAACGTGCTGGTGGCGCGGGCGCGCGATCCGGAGGCGGCCACGGCGCTGGGTGCCGTGGCGGGCAGCGTCCTGCTTGCCCCGGTGGCAGCGGCAACGTGGGACGTGCGGGCGGCGGCCGTGCCCTATATCGCCGCCTCGGCGGTGCTCCACGTCGGGTACTTCGGCTTCCTGGCCGGCGGCTACGCGGCCGGGGATCTGAGCTCGGTGTATCCGCTCGCGCGGGGGACCGCGCCGGTGCTCGTGCTGCTCGTGAGCGTGGCGTTCCTGGGCGCCCACGTCTCGGCCCCGGCCGCGGCGGGCGTGCTGGCGATCGCCGGCGGCGTGATCGCAATCCGCGGGGTGCGGCGCGAGGCCGCGGCCGGGGGCGTGGCGCTGGCGCTCCTGTGCGGGGTGACCATCGCCGCCTACACGCTGGTCGACAAGGAGGGCCTGAAGCACGCCGCGGCGATTTCCTACCTGGGAGCGATGATCCCGGCTCCCGCGCTGGCGTACCTCCTGATGGTGCGGCGCCGCCGGCCGGCCAGGGAGGTCCTCGCCGCTTTCGGTCCGATCTCGGTGCTGGTCGGGTGCGGGATGGTCGGCGCCTACGCGCTGGCCCTCGCCGCGCTCACGCACGCGCCCGCGGCGCCGGTCTCGGCCGTGCGGGAGAGCAGCGTGCTGATCGCGACGGCCTTCGCGGCGGTCGTCCTGCGCGAGCGCTCGGGACGCGTCCGCCTGGCGGCCGCGGTAGCAATAACGGGCGGGATCGCGGCTATCGCGCTCGGGTAGGCGTG
>VAXR01000056.1 GCA_005885165.1 Actinomycetota bacterium | reverse complement strand
ATGATTCGACTCGCGCCTGATCGGGGGCAGTGGGTGTAACGGTCCCGTTACGAACTGGGCGCGGCAGCCTCCCGTGCCCCTTTGTTGCCCCATCCGGGAGGCTCCGGGCCACACGGGCGCCCGAGCTGGGCGGGGAACGGCCCGGGCTGACCGAGTAGCGGCACGTAGCTGAGCAAGGAACCGGCCACTACCCTTTGACCAATGGCCTCCAAGCGCCAGATCGACGTCGGAGGGGTGAAGATCGGCGGTGGCGCGCCCGTCGCCGTTCAGTCGATGACAAAGAC
>VAXR01000203.1:929-4593 GCA_005885165.1 Actinomycetota bacterium | reverse complement strand
CACGAGCGGCCCGACGCCGACGCATCCCGACACGCTCGTCCCGGTCTATGCCGTGTGCGCCGCCCCCTGACGTGAGCCGCGGGCGCTAGCGGTGTGCGGCGCGGAGCGCCTTGCGCGTTGCCGGTCCCACCCGGCCCACCGCCGGGAGGTGGTGGCTCTTCTGGAAGGCCTTCACGGCCTTGACCGTCTGCGGTCCGAAGTAGCCCGTCACCTGCACGTGCAGGATGCTCTGGACGGCGCGGACGTCGTCGCCGGTCGAGCCCTGGGAGAGATCGCGGTTTCCGAGCTTGAACTTGGGCTTCGGAGCGTTCGCAGGAGGCGGTTTCGCAGCCGGCGGAGGTTGGCTTGGTCCGCGATGGACGTCGATCTTCGCGGCGCCGAGCGGCACCGTGCGCCTCAGCCGCGCCTCCACGAGGATCCGGTGCGACGCGCTGAAGAGCGGATGGCAGGCTGACAGGACCAGCCGGTCGTAGCCCACCCCGTCGAAGGCGTGCCGGCGGGAGGCCGGCACGGTGTGGTGGCCCTGCACTACGTACGTGAACCGTCCGTACGGCATCGTCAGGACGATCCCGTCGCCGCGCCGCAGGTCGTCGATGTGCCGGAACCAGGCGCCGTATGTCGTGCGGTGCCCGGCGATCCCGACGGTGCCCCCCTCACCGGGGAGCGAGGTCTGCGTGTAGTGGCCGGGACCGAGGTCCAGGCTGGAGCCGCCCGTGCCCTGGACGAACACCACGTCGATCCCGATGCGGTGGATCGCGATCCGTCCAAGCGCCTTCTTTGCGGCCGTCGATGAGTTGAGCGAGTGGGCCAGGTACTGGAGCCGGCGAACGAGCCGCGTGTGGCGGTTCTGCTCGGCGGCGATGTCGCGCCACTGCCGCTGCTTCAGCGCCTCGGCCTGGCTCGCGTGCCGTAGCTCGCTGCTGAGCCTGTCCTGGGACTGGCTCGCCTCGATTGCAGTGAACGGCTCCTTCCAGAGGACTGTGACGATCGCCTCCGTGACGAGCAGCACGCCGGCCACCGCGAGGACGTTGGACGCCCAGCGCCGGGCTTCGCTGAGGCTCGGACGTGGGAGGGCCGCGGTGAAGTCGGCGACGGCTGCGGCCAAGGGCGCCGGTTCTCGTTCGGGCTCGGGTTCGGGCTCCGGTTCCGGCTCGGCCTCTGGCTCCGGCTCGGCCTCTGGCTCGGGCTCGGCCTCTGGCTCCGGCTCGGGCTCTGGCTCGGGTTCGGGCTCGGGCTCGGGCTCCGGTTCCGGCTCGGGTTCTGGCTCCGGCTCGGGTTCTGGTTCGGCTTCCGGCTCCGCCACGGCCACCCGCGCCGGTTCGGGTTCGGGCTCCCGCTCCGGCTCGGGTTCGGGCTCGGGCTCCGGCTCCACAATGGGCTCCGGCTCCACCTCCTCGTCAGGCACCGGTACGGCGAATGGGTCCGGTGCGGGCAGGCGGTAGACCTTCCGGCCGTCCTCGCGGCCGGTGACTATGTCGCCGGCCCGCTCGAGTGTCCGGACGGCCCCCCTGGCTTCGGCCAGCTCCACGCCCGTCGCCTCGCGAATCGCCTTGGCGAGCTGGGGCCCACGCAGGGCCCTCGCCTCGGCGAGCGCCTCCTCTGCCGCCGCGCGCAGGTCCCCATCGCCGGGCGGTTCGATCAGCTCGAGCCTGACGCGCGTGTGCCGGTTCGCGGACTCGAGCGGCGGATCGACGAGGATCCCGGCCACCCGCAGGCGATTCTCGACGCCGCGGCGCGCCGACGGCGTCGCCTTTCGCACCCCGAACGCCAAGAGGAGCTCGTTGATTCCGAGCTCATCGGCGCCGCCCGCCCGCTCCAGGCGCTGGCGCATACCCTCCTCTTGCCGGGCGCTCACGGCAAAACGAGGTTAAACGTGGGGCGAGACGCCATGCGGCGCCTCGCCGTTATCCAGCGGTCTACGCCCCCCGGTTCGCCACTGGCCGGCGCACCCGGAGCGCGACGGCACCGGCGAGGCACGCGCCGCCCGCGAGGGCCACGATCCAGACGTCGAAGCCGGTGTGCGCGAGCTTCACGCTCTGGCCCACGTGGCGCAGGCAATCCGCCGTGCTGATCGGCTTGCCGTTCTTCGAGATCCTGCCCGCCAGGCAGTCAGCGCGCGTGATCGTCGAGTTTGAGGCAAACGCGGGGATCGCGAGCGCCCCCCAAAGCGCTACGACCGCGATTAGTACGGCTGCGGTCCGCCTGTGGGCCGTCGTGAAGCTCATCCGTCCCTCCTCGCTCGAAGAAACCCGGTGCGCTGGCGCGCATCGTACCCGCGCGACCGGCACGGCCAAGGCTTGGGAGCGCGATCCCAGCCGCCTTCGGGCGTGCCAATGCGGTTTCGATACCCTCGGCCAGTCGTGGCGCGAGAACGCGAACGCTCATCTGGCGCTTCCGGGGACCTCCAGGAGCGCGTAGTCGAGATCAACCGGGTGGCGAAGGTCGTCAAGGGCGGCCGCCGCTTCTCCTTCACCGCCCTCGTGGTGGTGGGGGACGAGCGATCCTCGGTGGGAGTCGGCTACGGGAAGGCCAACGAGGTCCCGCTCGCGATCCAAAAGGGCGTCGAGCACGCGCGCCGCAACCTCTTCAAGGTCCCGATGCACGGCACGACGATCCCGCACCGGGTGACCGGCGTCTTCGGAGCCGGACGCGTGCTGCTCCGGCCAGCCTCGGAGGGAACCGGGGTGATCGCCGGCGGCGGCGTTCGCGCGGTGCTCGAGCTGGCGGGAATCCACGACGTGCTCTCGAAGTCGCTCGGCAGCCAGAACCCGATCAACCTCGTGAAGGCGACGGTCACGGCGCTCCAGATGCTCCGGAGCCCGGAGCAGGTGGCGGAGCTGCGCGGCCTGACCGTCCGCGAGGTCCTGGGCCTCGACAGCGTCGGCGATAGGGCGCGCGACGGCTCCGCCGAAGGCGCGCCGGAGGAGGCCCCAGGGGAAGCCGCCGAGGGCGGCCCGGTCGCGGCCGAGGCGACCTAGCCTCGGAGATGGCCGGCAAGCTGCGGATCACCCAGTACCGCTCGGTGAACGGCGCAAACCCGAGGCAGCGCGACACCCTGCGGACGCTGGGGCTCGGGCGCATCGGACGGACGGTCGAACGGCCCGACGAACCCGCCGTCCGCGGCGCTCTGCGTACGGTCGAGCACATGGTGAGGGTCGAGGCCTGATGGGACAGGAGATCGGGCTCCACAGCCTCCGCCCCGCCCCGGGCTCGCGACATCCGAAGAAGCGCGTCGGACGCGGCGAGGGCTCGGGCGTTGGCAAGACCTCCGGGAGAGGCCAGAAGGGCGCCGGCGCGCGCAGCGGCTCGAAGTCCCGTCCCGGCGCCGAGGGCGGCCAGATGCCGATCCACATGCGGCTGCGCAAGCTCCGCGGGCCGCACATGAAGAAGTCGATGCCGTTCGAGCAGTTCCGCACGCACACCCAGCCCGTGAACCTGCGCGACCTCGACAAGCGGTTCGCCGACGGCGACGACGTGACGCCGGCCACGCTGCGGGCGCGCGGCCTCGCCACCCGCAAGGGCATCCCTGTGAAGGTCCTGGGGCAGGGTGAGATCGGCAAGAAGCTCTCGGTCACCGCGCACGGGTTCTCGAAGGCCGCCCGCGAGAAGATCGAGGCCGCGGGCGGGACCTGTACGCTCGTAGAGGAGTAGCGGGCACGCCGTG
>VAXR01000203.1:0-912 GCA_005885165.1 Actinomycetota bacterium | reverse complement strand
AGATCCGCAAGAAGCTGCTCTTCACGGCAGCGATGCTCGCGCTCTACCGCCTCGGCGCCTACATCCCCGCGCCCGGCATCGACACCAACACGGTCAACTCGATCGCAAAGAACTTCGCCGGCTCGAACGTGCTCGGCTTCCTCAACCTGTTCTCGGGCGGAAGCCTCTCCCGCTTCGCGGTGTTCGCGCTGGGGATCATGCCCTACATCACCGCGTCGATCATCCTGCAGCTCCTGCAGGTGGTCGTGCCGTCGCTGGAGAAGCTCCGCAAGGAGGGCGAGGTCGGCCAGCAGAAGATCACGCAGTACACCCGCTACCTGACGGTCGGGCTCGCGTTCTTCCAGTCGATCGGCTACGTCTTCCTGTTCAGGACGTTCGCGAGCCAGACGGGGCCGGGCCACGACATCATCAAGGGGGGTTTCACCTTCGCCCACGTGTTCGTGATCGTGCTGGCGCTAACCAGCGGCACGGTGCTGCTGATGTGGTTCGGCGAGCTGATCACGCAGCGCGGGATCGGCAACGGGATCTCGCTGATGATCTTCGCCAGCATCATCTCCCGCATCCCGCACGGGGTCCAGGCGTGGTGGACGAACCCCGATCAGGTCTTCAAGGTGATGATGCCGATCATCGCGCTCGCGGTGATCGCGGGCGTGGTCTTCATCCAGGAGGGCCAGCGCCGGATCCCGGTCCAGTACGCGAAGCGCGTCGTGGGCCGCCGGATGGCCGGCGGCGGCTCGACCTACCTGCCGCTGCGGGTGAACATGGCGGGCGTGATCCCGGTGATCTTCGCGGCGTCGCTGATGGCGTTCCCGCCCACGATCGGCCAGCTCGTGCAGAAGGGCTGGGCGAAGGACTTCGCCAACTTCCTGAGCCCGAACGGGACCGCCTACATCATCGGCGAGTCGCTCCTGA
>VAXR01000055.1 GCA_005885165.1 Actinomycetota bacterium | reverse complement strand
GTCTATCCGTTCCTGATCTTCCTGGTGCTCGCGGGTGCGAGCAACGGCGTGAACCTCACCGACGGCCTCGACGGGCTGGCCGCGGGCTGCGCGGCGATCGTGCTGCTGGCCTACACCGCGATGACGCTCTCCACGGGCAGCCCGAAGATCCAACAGCTGGCGCTGCTCTGCGCCTGCCTGGT
The DNA here is from genome assembly GCA_005885165.1 of Actinomycetota bacterium. GTDB lineage: Bacteria > Actinomycetota > Thermoleophilia > Solirubrobacterales > Thermoleophilaceae > AC-37. The sequence continues at coordinate 12,571 of VAXR01000055.1, read as the reverse complement.
CGGGGCCAGCGTGGGCTTCCTGTGGTTCAACTCGTTCCCGGCGGCGATTTTCATGGGCGACACCGGATCGCTCGGGCTCGGCGGCGCGATCGCGGCGATGGCGGTGATGACCCAGACCGAGGTGCTGCTCCTCATCATCGGCGGGATCTTCGTGATCGAGGCGCTCTCGGTGGCGATCCAGGTGTTCTCGTTCCAGCGCTTCCGAAGACGGGTGTTCCTGATGGCTCCGGTGCACCACCACTTCGAGCTGATGGCGTGGTCGGAGACGAAGATCATCCTGCGCTTCTGGATCGTGGCCGCGATCTGCTCGTCGATCGGGTTCACGCTGTACCAGCAGTCGATCAAGTGACCGGCTCGAGGCGGCCGCCGCTGCCGCCCGGGCCGTATCTCGTGGTCGGCCTCGCGCGCTCCGGGGCCGCGGCAATGCGCATGCTCCGCTCCCGCGGCGAGGTCCTCGGCTTGGACTCGGGCGACCCGCCGCAGGCGGCCGCGCTGCGAGACGAGGGCTTCGAGGTCCACCTGCGAACGCCGGGCGTCGACCTCCTCGAGCGAGCCGGGACGGTCGTGAAGAGCCCCGGCGTGCCGCGCACGGCTCCGGTCGTCCTGAAGGCCGCCGGGCGGGGGATCGGCGCGATCGGCGAGCTCGAGCTCGCCTGGCGCCTCCTGCCGAACGAGTTCGTGGCCCTGACCGGCACCAACGGCAAGACGACGACCGCCGAGCTGCTAGGGGCGATCCACCGCGCCGCCGGCGAGCCGGTGGCGGTGGCGGGCAACGTCGGTACCCCGCTGGCCACGCTGGTGGGCGAGCTACCTCCCACGACGACCGTCATCTGCGAGGCGTCGAGCTTCCAGCTCGAGGACAGCGAGGCGTTCGCCCCGGAGGCCGCCGTCCTCCTCAACCTGCGCGAGGACCACCTGGACCGGCACGGAACGGTCGAGGCGTACAGGGCGGCGAAGCTGCGCGCCTTCGCCAACCAGGGGCCCGACGACGTCGCCGTCGCGCCGCTCGAGCTCGTGCGCGGGGGCGATCTGCCGGGGCAGGCGCGCCGCGTGTTATTCGGTCCGCCTGGATCGGACGTGGAGGAGGTGGGGGGGATGCTGAGCTGGCGGGGCGAGGTGCTGCTCCCGGTCTCCGGCATCCGGCTGCGCGGCGCGCACAACCACGAGAACGCGATGGCCGCGGCCGCCGCCGCGCTCGCGCGGGGGATCGGCGGGGACGCGGTGCGCGACGCGCTCCGGACGTTTGCCGGCGTGCCCCACCGGCTCGAGGAGGTCGCCGAGCGGGGCGGCGTGCTGTACGTGAACGACTCGAAGGCCACGAACGTGGACTCCGCGACAGTGGGTATTCGCGCGTTCGAGCGGGGAGTGCACGCGATCCTCGGAGGAAGCCTCAAGGGCGGGGGCTTCCAGGCGCTGCGCGAGGCCGCGGCAGAGCGATGCGTGGCGTGCTACCTGATCGGTGAGGCGTCCCGGGAGCTCGCGCGCGACCTCGACGGCACGGTGCCGCTCCACCCGGTCGGGGATCTCGAGCGGGCCGTTCGGACAGCGGCGGCCGCGGCGCGTCCGGGGCAGGTGGTCCTCCTCTCGCCGGCCTGCGCCAGCTACGACCAGTACCGCGACTTCGAGGAGCGCGGCGAGCACTTCCGTCGGCTCGTTCGGGAGCTCGCGAGCGGGGAATGATTCGGGCCACGCGCGTCGAATTCGGCCCGGATGGCCGTCGCCACGTTCGCCCGACCGCGTACCCCGAGGTCGACGCGCGCCGGCAGGTCGCGATCCCGCACGAAGGCGCCGCTCGAATACTCGATCCTGTACACCGCCACGCTCTGCCTGCTGGCGGCGGGCGCCGTGATGGTCTACTCGGCGAGCTCCGCGGAGTCCGTCCTGCGGAACGGCGACCCCGCGTTCTACCTCAAGCGCTACCTGATGTTCGGCGCGCTGGGCCTGGCGACGATGCACCTGATCTCGCGGCGCAACCTGCGGCTGGCGCGCAATCTCACGCCGGTCCTGCTGGTCGTCTCGTTCGTCCTGACGGCGGCGGTGAAGGTGCCGCACGTGGGGGTATCGGTGAACGGCGCGACCCGCTGGCTCGGCGCCGGCCCGGTCCAGTTCGAGCCCTCCGAGCTCCTCAAGGTGTCGCTCGTCCTGTACGCGGCGGGCCTCCTCGCGGCTCGCCCCTCACGGCTCGCGTCGCTGAAGACGCTCTGCCGCCCGATGCTCCTCGTCGTCGGGGCCGCCTGCCTACTGCTGCTCGCGCAGCCGGACATGGGGACCGCCATGGTGGTGTGCTTCGCGACCGTCGCCCTACTCGTAGCGGCGGGCGTGAAGATGCGCCACCTCGCCGCGATCCTGGCCGTCCTGGCCGTCCTGGCGCTGATCTTCGCGCTCGCCGAGCCGTACCGGCGGGCTCGCCTTCTCTCGTTCCTCCACCCCTGGAACGACGCAGGGAAGTCCGGCTTCCAGGGCGTCCAGGCGATGATCGCGCTCGGCTCGGGCGGGATCTTCGGGGTCGGCCTGGGGGAGTCCGTGCAGAAGATCTTCTACCTGCCCGAGGCCCACACCGACATGATCCTGGCGATCGTCGGGGAGGAGCTCGGGCTGATCGGCATCAGCGCCCTCGCCGCCGTGTACGGGCTCATCGGCTACGCCGGCTTCAGGGCCGCCAAGCTCGCCCGCGATCGCTACGCCAAGCTGCTCGCGGCCGGGATCACCTCGCTGATCCTGTGCCAGGCGGCGCTCAACTTCTTCGCGGTGCTGGGGATGGCCCCGTTGACCGGCGTGCCGCTCCCGTTCGTCTCCTACGGCAGCTCGAACCTGGTGGTCCTGCTGGGGGCGATGGGCCTCCTGCTGAACGTAGCCGCGACCGGTGGAGCGGCGAGGCGCTCCGGCGGCCGGCTCGAGGCGATCCCGGGTGGAGGGGATGACGACGCGGATAGCGATCGCCGCCGGCGGGACGGCCGGTCACGTGGTGCCCGCGCTCGCGATCGCCGACGCGCTGCGGGCTAGCGGCGCCGAGGTCGAGTTCCTCGGCGGCGAGCGCGCCGAGGGGGAGCTCGTGCCGGCTGCCGGGTATCCGTTCCACCGGCTCGCCGTGGCGGGCCTCGATCGCCGCAACCCGCTCCTGGCGGCCCGCGCGGTCGGGCTCGCGAGCGCCGCGACGCTCCGCGCACGGCGCATCCTGCACCGGATGGGGGCCGGCGCCGTGATCGGTGGCGGCGGCTACGTGGCGGGGCCGACCGGGCTCGCGGCGGCCACCCTGCGGCTGCCGCTGTTCCTGACCGAGTCCGACAGCCACCTCGGACTGGCGAACCGCGCGCTCGCCCCGCTGGCGCGGCGGGTGTTCCTCGCGTTCCCGATCGAGGGCCGCTCCGGTCGCCGCTACGCGGTCATGGGCAGGCCGGTGCCGGCCGGAACCGGCCAGGCCGACCGCGACGAGTCGCGCCGGCGGCTCGGCCTCCCTGCGGACGGGACGTGCCTGCTCGTCTTCGGCGGCTCGATCGGCGCGCGGCGGCTCAACGAGGCGGCGTTCGAGGCTTTCGCCCCCGGGGCTCCGTTCACCGTGCTGCACGCCTGCGGCCGGCGGGATTTCCCGGACCTCGAGGAGCGGCTGCGGGCGGCCGGCTCGCCGCCGCACTACCACCTGAAGCCCTATGTGGAGCCCTTCGCGCACGCGCTGGCGGCGGCCGACCTGGCGGTCGCGCGCGCCGGCGGCTCGGTGTTCGAGCTCGCCGCGGCGGGGCTCCCGGCGATCCTCGTCCCCTATCCGTACGCCACCGCGGGCCACCAGGAGGGAAACGCGCGCGTCATGGCGGCCGGAGGCGCCGCCGTGGTGGTCCCGGACGCCGAGCTCGATCCGCCGCGGCTCTCACGCGAGGTGGGCGCCCTGATCGCCGCGCCGGACCGGCTGCAGGAGATGCGCTCCGCCGCCCTGAAGCTCGCCCGGCCCGATGCGGCCGAGCGGATCGCCGCGGAGGTGCTGGAAGGGGTCCGCTCGACTGGGACGAAGTGACGTTGAGCGGTGCCCTGCATCACGTTTTCGGTCCGCCCCTCCGGGAATAAACCTCGCGAGAGCGAGGGCATTCGGCTTCTCGCCCGTTTCCCCCCATGACTTCCCAGCCTGCTCCGATAGCGCGTGCCAGCGACGCCACGGTCGTGCCTTTGCCCTTGACTGACCGGGACGCCGGCGCGCTGGCGCCCGAGGGGCTCAGCCGCGGCCCCCGCGCCGCGACCATCCGGCTCCAGCTGAACTGCGGGCCCGCGGCGGCCGCCGAGGCCCGCGCGGCCATCTCGATGCTCGAGGGATGTGCACCGTATGAGCTGCTGGACGATGCGCGCCTGCTGGTGAGCGAGCTGGTGACGAACGCCGTGAGGCACTCCGGAGCGCCGCCCGGCTCGACCGTCGAGCTAGAGGTGTCGGCGCACCGCGACCGCGTGCGGGTCGAGGTGGCCGACGAGGGAAACGGCTTCGTGCCGCGCCCGCGCACGGCGGACCAGAGCAAGGGATCCGGCTGGGGACTGCACCTGGTCGAGCGGCTGGCGGACCGCTGGGGAGTTGACCGGCGACCGCGGCCGCGCGTCTGGTTCGAGCTGCAGCTGAACTAGCCCGCTCGGTCGCCGGGCACTCGCTAGGCGGCGCCGACCAGGCTCTCGTCGTCGTCGACGATCTCGAGGCGCTCGTCGAGGCGGGTGATGCTGAACACCCGCTGCACGCGGTCTCGGCCGCGGACGAGGACCAGTCGGCGGCCCTGCTCGCGCGCGCGCGAGTCCGCCGCCACGAGCGAGCGCAGACCGCTCGAGTCCATGAACTCGAGCGGGCGCAGGTCGATCACGATCAGCGCAGGCCGACCCTCCTCGACGCGGCCGAGCTCCGACTCGAGGTTGGCCGCGCTCGCGATGTCGAGCTCGCCCGCGAGGCGCAGCTGGACCCCGCCGGGCCGCTCGGTGGTTTTGATGTCGAGGCGAGTCATGGGCGCGGCGCCAACGGTCGCGCCGCGCCTGAACGATACGCCCTTTTTCGCCGTGTTTGCGAGTCCGCCGGCGTGGGGCCGAGCGCTACGTGGACTCCTCGACCGCCCCCTTCGCGGCCTCGGCGGCGGCCACCTGGCGGTTCACGTGGTTCCAATCGAGGTTGCGGAAGAACGCCTCCACGTACTCGCCGCGCCCGTCGGGCGTCGCCCCGAAGTCGGGGGCGTACGCATGCTCGTACACGTCGATGGCGAGCACGGGGACCATGTTGTAGACCGCCCAGAGGTTCTGGGTGTCCAGCAGGTAGTTGAAGACGGACCCGTCGTTCAGGTCGTAGCCCACCATGACCCAGCCGCGCGCGGCCTTGGCAGCCTTGCGCACGGAGTCCTTCCACTTGTCGACCCCGTTGAACTCCGCGTCGACGAGCTCGGCGAAGCGGCCGCTCGGCTCGCCGCCGTCACCGCCCAGGTGACTGAAGTAGAGCTCGTGGTTCTTGAACCCGAGCAGGGCGAACGTGTAGTCGATCGAGACCGATCGAAGCGGTGAATAGACCTGGTTGCCCTCGGCCTGGGCGTAGTCGATCTCGTTGAGGATCTTCCGGCACTCGTTCGTCTTCTTGCAGTAGCCCTCGTAGAGCTTGTAGTGGTCCTCCATGGTCTTCTTGGAGATCCCGTCGAGCTCCTTTTCGAACGCCGCGAACTGGCGCGGCTTGATCTCGTCCCACGGCATATCTCGTCCTTTCTCTCGGTCCTTCGGCACCCTACCGCTACCCGGGCGCATCGCTTGGCTCACGGAACGCCGGGGGCGTGGGTAGCGTCTCCGTAACGATGCACGCGAAGCCTTGGAGCGGCCGGCGGCTGCACTTCGTCGGCGTTGGCGGCGCCGGGATGAGCGGGCTGGCGCTCGTCGCCCACGCGTTGGGCGCGGAGGTGACCGGATCCGATCGCGCGGAGTCGACGTACATGGTCCCGCTGCGCGAGGCCGGCATCGATCCGGCGATCGGCCACGACGCCGCAAACGTGCCGCCCGAGGCTGAGGTCGTCGTGTCCACCGCGATACCGGACGACAACCCCGAGGTGCGCGCGGCCACCGGCCCGGTGCTGCACCGCAGCGACCTCCTCGCCGAGGTGTCGCGGCTCAAACGCTGCGTGGCGATCGCCGGGACGCACGGGAAGACGACCACCGCTTGCATGGCCGTTCACGCGCTGCTCGAGGCCGGTCGCGAGCCGTCGTACCTGATCGGCGGCGATCTCCTGACGACCGGGCGGAACGCCGGTTGGGCGGCCGGCGACTGGCTCGTGGTGGAGGCCGACGAGTCGGACGGATCGTTCCTCAAGCTCGAGCCGGACGTCGCCGTCGTCACGAGCGTCGAGCTCGACCACCACGCCACGTACCGCTCGCTGCTCGAAGTCGAGCGCGCTTTCGAGCGGTTCGCCGCGGCAGCGGGCAGGACGATCGCGTGGGAGGGGGCGGGGCTCGAGGGCGCCGAGACGACCTACGGGATCGACGCGGGGGACGTGCCGGCGACCGACGTCGAGCTCTCGGCCGACGGCTCGCGCTGCCGGGTTCTCGGTGCGGAGCTCGACCTGCCGGTGCCCGGGCGCCACAACGTGCTGAACGCGGTCGCCGCGATCCTGGCGTGCGAGGCGGCCGGGCTGCCGCCCGCGGAGTCGGCCGCAGCGCTCCGGACCTTTCCCGGCGCCGGCAGGCGGCTCGAGCGGCGCGGCACGACGGCCTCGGGCGCGGCCGTGTACGACGACTACGCCCACCATCCCACCGAGGTGCGCGCCACGCTCGAGGCGGCGCGCCTCCTCGGCGCCCGCCGCGTCGTGGCGTGCTTCCAGCCGCACCTCTACTCGCGAACCGCCGCGATGGCTAGGGAGTTCGGCAAGGCGCTTGCGCTGGCCGACGTGGTCTGCGTGCTCGACGTCTATCCGGCCCGCGAGCGGGCCGAGGATCACCCAGGCGTGAGCGGCTGGATGGTGGCGACGGCCGCAGCCGATGCGGCGGGCGGGCGTCCCGTTTACTGGACTCCGACGCAGGACGACGCCGAGCGCCTGCTGCGTGACCTCGCCGGGGAGGGCGACCTCGTGGTGACGATCGGCGCCGGTGACGTGGACAGGCTGGCGGAGCGGCTCGTGGCCGGCGGTGAGACTACGTTCGCGGCCGGCCGCACGGCCGCTGGAGCGACGAAGTGAAGCCGCCCGAGGGAGTTCAGGCGAACTACCCGCTCGCCCGGCTGACCACGATCCGCACGGGGGGCCCGGCGGAGTGGTTCTCCACGGCGGGCAGCTCGGAGCGCCTTGCCGAGCTCCTGGCCTGGGCTGACAACGAGAAATTGCCGGTAGGAGTGGTGGGCTCGGGATCGAACCTGTTGGTGGCTGATGAAGGCGTCCGCGGACTCGTGCTGAAACTAGACGGCGACCTGGCCTCGATGGAGCCCGAGGGTCACCGCATCCTGTGCGGGGGCGGGGCGCGGCTGCCCCAGGCCGCGGCGCTTGCCGCCCGGGCCGGCCTCACCGGCCTTGAGTTCGGCGTGAGCATCCCAGGCACGGTCGGCGGAGCCGTGAAGATGAACGCAAACGCCTACGGGGGCGACCTAGCACGGGTGCTGGAGTGGGTCGAGATCGTGCGCGCGGGCGAGGTGGAGCGCCGCACCCCGGATTCGCTCGGATTTCGCTACCGCCGGTCGAACCTCCAGCCGGGTGAGGTCGTGGCGCGGGCGTCGTTCGCTTTGGACCCGGCCGATCCGGCCGATGTCAAGCGTGCGCTCGCGGATCTCCGTGCGCAGCGGCGCGAGGCCCAGCCGTCCGGGATCAAGACCTTCGGCTCGACCTTCAAGAACCCCGACGATCCGCGGACGAACGGAAAGACCGCCGGCCAGCTGCTCGAGGCCGCGGGCTGCCGCGGCCTCCAGGTGGGCGGCGCCCGCCTCTCCGAGAAGCACGCGAACTTCGTCGAGAACACCGGCGAGGCGACGACCGCCGACGTGATCGCGCTGATGGCGGAGGGCCGGCGGCGGGTGCGCGAGCACTCGGGCGTCGAGCTCGAGCCCGAGGTTCAGTTCCTCGGCGACGTCAACGCGGAGGCGCTCTACTCATGAGGGCGGCGGCAGCGGCACTCGGCGCACGGCTGTTCCCGCGGCCCGGCGAGCTCGTCCGGGCGGCCACGGACCGGGCCCGCGGCTTCCAGCTCTCGCCTCGAAGCCGGCGGCGGCTGGCGCTGGCGATCCTGCTCGTGCTCGCGCTCGGCGCCCTCTACATGCTGTGGTTAAGGGACTCCTCGTTCGTGCGCGTGGAGCGCGTGCACATCACCGGGGTCACGGGCCGAGACGCCGGGCGCCTGCGGGCGCGGCTCAGGGCCGCGGCGCTCCGGATGACCACCCTGCACGTCGACGAGCAAGCGCTGATGCGCTCGCTCGGGGCGAACTCCGGGGTGCGCGCGCTTCGCGTCGAGAGCAACTTCCCCCACGCGCTGCGGATCGCTGTCGTTCAGGAGCTCCCGGTCGCCGTGCTCGTGTCGGGCGGGGATCGGGTGCCGGTCGCGGCGCAGGGGGTCCTTCTGCCGGCGATGTCCGGCGCGGGCGTCCCGGCGATCGACGTCGGCACCTTCCCTTCGCACGGCCGCCTGGGTCGTGGCCGCGCCCTGCGGCTCGTGTCGTGCGCGGCGGCGGCCCCGCCGGATCTGCTGCCGCGGGTCGACCGGATCCGCGAGCTGCCGGACAAGGGGCTTGTCGCCTACCTGCGGAACGGCCCGCAGGTCATCTTCGGGTCGGCGGAGGCGCTCGACGAGAAGTGGGCCGCCGCCGCCGCCGTGCTCGCCGACGGCTCGAGCCGCGGCGCCTCGTACATCGACGTGCGGATGCCCGACCGCCCTGTTGCAGGTGGCTTGGTGCTCGGGTTCGCGCCGCAGGATCAGGTGACCGGGCCGGGGGCGGGGGTCGGCGCCGGCGCCGCGGGTGCGGGCGGCGCCGCGGGCTCTGCAACCGCCGCCGGGTCCGCTGCGGCGGGCGGCGTGAGCGCCACGGGTGCCAGCGCCGGTGCGGCCGGCGCCACCGCCTCTCCGGGTACGAGCGCCCCACTTGGGGCGACGAGGGGAGGCACGGCATCGGGCGCTGGGGCTGCTACGAGCGCGGGCGCCGGAGCGACCCGCTCATATCCGGGCGCCTCCGCTTCGCCCAGCGGGACCGCAGGCCCCGGCCACCCTTGATCTCGCGGCAGCGTTTCTGTTTCAGCCCCCCATACGGGGGCAAATGCAGAAAAGCGAGCGACGCGATGGTCTCGACTACACGACTCTCAACCCGAGGTCGAGAGTTCGCCCTATCTCAACCCGTGGTCGAGCCTTTCGCCCTTGGTAAGACGCACGAAATCGTGCCGTGCGTTGACACAACGGCGCAAAACCTCGTAAGGTGCGGCAATTCCGGCGTCCGGTCGAAGAGGGGCACACTCAAGTGTCGCTTGAGCGTCGGACGGAATGAAGGCCCGGAAGGCGAACTAAAGCAGGGCCAGCGCGCAAGGGAGAACTGGGAGCGATGGATACCGGCAGCTACCTGGCGGTAATCAAGGTCGTCGGGGTAGGCGGAGGCGGCACGAACGCCGTTAACCGGATGGTCGACGCCGGCCTGAAGGGCGTCGAGTTCATCGCCGTCAACACCGACGCGCAGGCGCTCCAGATGTGCGACGCCGATATCAAGCTGCAGATCGGCGCGCAGCTCACCCGCGGGCTCGGCGCCGGCGCGGACCCCGAGACCGGCTACGGCGCGGCGAACGAGAGCCGCGACGAGATCAAGGAGGGGCTGAAGGGCGCGGACATGGTGTTCGTGACCGCCGGCGAGGGCGGCGGCACCGGATCCGGCGCCGCGCCGGTCATCGCCGAGATCGCCAAGCACGAGATCGGCGCCCTCACCGTGGGCGTGGTCACGCGGCCGTTCCTGTTCGAGGGCAGCCAGCGCTCGCGCCAGGCGTTGGAGGGGATCGATCGCCTTGCCGAGCAGGTCGACACGCTCATCGTGATCCCGAACGAGAAGCTGCTCGGGATCGTCGAGCGCCGCACCAGCATCCTCGACGCCTTCCGAGCCGCCGACGACGTGCTCCGCCAGGGCGTCCAGGGGATCACCGACCTCATCACGATCCCCGGCCTCATCAACCTCGACTTCGCCGACGTCCGGACGATCATGCATGACGCCGGCTCGGCCCTCATGGGGATCGGCTCGGCGAGCGGCGAGAACCGCGCCGCCGAGGCGGCCAAGGCCGCGATCTCGAGTCCGCTGCTCGAGCAGTCCGTGGAGGGCGCCACCGGCATCCTGCTCAACATCACCGGTGGAAACGACCTCGGGCTGTTCGAGGTCAACGAGGCCGCTGAGATCATCCAGAGCGCCGCGGCCTCGGACTCCAACATCATCTTCGGCGCGGTCATCGACGAGGGCGCGCCCGAGGAGCTGCGGGTGACGGTGATCGCCACCGGCTTCGGCCGGCGCGACGGCGGGACGCGGCTCTTCGACCTCGCTCACGAGCAGCGCCCGCCGCGGGACCGCTCCGAGCGGCGCACTCCGCGGATGGACGACCGCGAGCGCTCCTCGCTTCAGATCGGCGACGACGACATCGACGTGCCGTCGTTCCTGAAGGACTGACGCTTCCGCTCTGAAAAGATCGTCGGTATGTCAGGGCGGCTGCTTCTCGCTCTGGGATCCGTTTTCCGGCTTGCCGTCGGAGCCGGCTACCTCGCGGCGCCCGAGGAGATGGCGCGCGGCCAGCTCGCTCCGGACATCCGCGGCCATCCCGACGGGCGCATGAGCACGCGTGGCTTCGGGGCGCTGCACCTCGGCATCGCCGTCGGGACGTTGCGAGCGGCTGCCCGCAACCGCGGTTGCCGCGAGGTTGCAGTGCTCAACCTCGTGTGCGCGCTCGGAGACACGGCTACGACCCTCCTCGAACGACGTGACCGCGGAAGCTGGGAACCCGTTGTTCTCGGCAGCCTTCCAGTCGACGTCGTTGACGTCGCCTGGTGGGCGAACGCCCTCCGCTACGTCTGACCCCGGCTGGCCGGAGCGATGAGCGACTTGCGCCGCTCCGGTCCGCGCGGTACGTTGCGCGGGTACCCCTTCGGATGCGTTCGCTTCGATCATCGATCGACCGCCGCGGCGTTTTTGCGCTCGTGATCTGCGCTGCGGCGCTAGCCGCCGCCGCGCCGCGGGCCGACGCCGCCACTATCCACGTCACGAGCATGGCCGACTCGGGGCCGGGAACGCTCCGCAACGCGATCGCGACCGCTTCGCCTGGTTCGACGATCATCGTGCCGGCGGGCACGATCAAGCTCACCTCCGCCCAGCTCGACGTCACGAAGAAGCTCGAGATCGACGGCGCGGGAGCAACGGCGACAATCGTGAGCGGAAACGATGCCCACCGAGTCTTCTCGCTCGCCGGTGCCGTTGGTGTGAAGATCACGAAGCTGTCCATCGTTCACGGCCGTGTGGCCCAGGTAGACGGCGATCTGAGCGGCGGGGGAGTGACGATCGACGCCGCGAGCTCGCTGACCCTCGACTCGGCGCGGGTCAGGGACAACGTCGTCGACGTGAGCGGGGACGCGACCCACCCCGGTGGAAACGCCAACGGCGGCGGCATCTTCAACGCCGGAACGCTTGCGCTCGTGCGGAGCGCCGTGGACCACAACACCGCGAATGCGAACGCAACGGCCGGGGATCACCCCGGGGGCATCGTCAGCGGCGGCGGCATCGACAACAAGGGCGGCCTCTCGGTCACCACCACGAGCATCAGCAGTAACACAGCCACCGGCGTCGGCCACGGCACGAGCGGTGGCGGAATCATCGACGGCGGCGGCGTCTACAACGAAACCGGCAGCCTGGCGATCACGGACGGGTCCTTGGATAAGAACACGGCCAACGGGGATGGAGGCGCAAATGGCCCGGGCGGCATCGTGGACGGCGGCGGGCTCGTCCATGCCGGAGGCGCTCTCACGCTCACCCGCACGAGCGTCAGCGGCAACACCGCCAGCGGACTTGGCCACGGGACGGGCGGCGGCGGCATCGTGACCGCCGGCGGTTTGGAGAACGGAGGGGGCGACCTGTCGCTCGTCCGCGCCACGATCGACGGAAACGTGGCGCGTGCCGACGGCGGGACGTCGGGCAGCGGTGGCAGCGTCAGCGGCGCGGGCATCTTCCAGGGTGGCACCAAGCTGACGATCGGGCGGAGCAGTATCAGCAACAACACCGCCAGCGCGACCGGCGCTGGCACTGGCGGCACCATCTTCGGCGGCGGACTCGACGACGGGAGCACTTCGCCCACGACCATCACGAATTCGCGCTTCAGCGCCAACGGGGCGAATGCCGATGGCAGCCCGGCTGGGGACGTGAACGGCGTCGGGATCTTCCTCGGCGGATCCCTGCCAACCGTGAGCGCGAGCACCGTAGACGGGAACCACGGCACCGCGCGAGGGGCGGGAAGCAGCTCCGGAGGCAGCGGGCTGGGCGGCGGTGTCTACGTCGGCGTGCCCACCTCGATGACCAACGTCACGCTGAACGCCAACAGCCTCGATGCCAGCGGCGGCAACTCGGGCTCCGGCGGGAATGCAATTGGTGGTGGCGCCTTCGTAA
>VAXR01000054.1 GCA_005885165.1 Actinomycetota bacterium | reverse complement strand
CCTGTACCTGATCTTCCCGGGCACCGACCTCGGCGGCTTCGACACGAGCTACGCCCAGGAGCACCTCGGCGCGAACTGGGTGGCGGTCGCAGCCTACGTTCTGCTCGCGACGGCGCTGTGCCGGGTGGTCGCGGCGATCAGTAGGGCCACTCGTCCGAGCGGTACCCCACCAACCGCGCCAGCGGAGTGAACCCGGTCGCGAGCGCGACCTTGACCACCAGGTTGCGCACGAACCAGGGCAGCTCCGCGAGCTGCCCTAGCGCATTGCCTGCGCGCTCCCTTGACGTGAGATCGGCCCGCACGTACTCGGCGAGCGAGCGCGAGCGCCCCTCGTAGCGGAAGAGCCGGCCGAAGAACGCGAGGCGGATCAGCGCGAGCGTCACGCCGATCGACGAGAAGGCGTCGTGCACGAGCATCACGCCGCCGGGCCGGACGCGCGCCCCCCATTCGGCGATGTCGTCGCGCGCCGGTGCGTAGCGGTGCGCGCCGTCGACGTACACGAGGTCGAGCGGCCCGCCGACCTCGGGCGCAGCCTCGGCCGATGTGAGACGCACGTGGCGCACGCGATCGGCGACTCCGGCCTTGCGCAGGTTGGCCATGAAGGCGGCGTGGTCCGCCTCGCCCTCCTCCGCCGTGCCCTCGATCTGGTGGGGCCCGCGGTCGTTTCCGGCGTGCGGGTCGATCGCGACCACCGCGACGCCGGGCGAGGCCGCGTGCGCGAGCAGGATGGTCGACCTGCCCCGGTAGCTGCCGATCTCCGCGATCTCGCCGGGCGGCTCCACTTCGCGCGCGCGTTGCCAGAGCCGCTCCGCCTGATCGGGGCTGAGCCAGCCCTCGATACCGGCGATCGCGTTCAGCGCCTCCTCGAACCCGCCCGCCGAGGCCGGCCGGGCCACGGACTCACCGACCGCCGCCACGCTCCGCCCCCACCTCCTCGGGATGCGCTTCGGCTCCGGCCGGTTCGGCCGGTGCGCCGTCGCCGGCCGCCGCGTCGTCGCCCGCGCCCTCCGCGGCGACCGCCGGCCGGGCGAAGCGGCGCCCGCGCCGCGGGCGCCGGGCAGCCGCCCCCGCCGCCTCGGCGAGCATGACGAGGGTCTTTCCGGCGGTCCGGTCCCAGCTGAACTCGCGCGCCCGCTCGAGCGCTGCCGAACCGAGGCGCTCGCGGAGCTCCCCGTCGCGCACGAGGCGAGCGGTCTGCTCGGCGAGTCCCGCGGCGTCGTCGGCCAGCAGTCCGGTCCGCCCGTCCTCGATCGACTCCGGAACGCCCCCGACCCTCAGCGCAACGCTCGGGGTGGCGCAGGCCGCGGCCTCGAGGACGGTGAGCACCCAGCCCTCGACGGCCGACGCGGTGAGGTTCACCCACGCGCGCTGGAGCAGCTCGCGCTTGCGGCTCTCGCTCACGAACCCGTGCATCACGACGCGATCGGCGAGCCCTCGTGCAGCGACCTCCGCCTCGAGCGCCGGGCGGTGATCGCCGTCGCCCGCGATGTGCAACATCGCCTCGGGGATGGCCTCGAGCACGCCGAGCACGACCTCGATGTGCTTGTAGCGCTTGAGCCGTCCCAGATAGAGCAGCTCCGGCCCGGCGGCGCGCTCGCCGGGGCCGAAGTCGGCCATCTCGACCCCGTTGTACTCCACCTGGATCTGGTCGAGCGGGATCCCGTGCCGCGAGGCGATCTCGCCTGCGGTCGCCCGCGAGACGGTGAGGAAGCGCGAGCGGCGGTACAGGTAGCGCAGCGGCACAGTCTCGAGCACGACGGCCGCGACCTTCCCGAGCGTCCCGAGCTCCTCCGCGTAGTGCTCGCGGTGCACGTGGTGGACGAGCGGCACGCACGGTGTCCGCAGCCACAGCGGCGTGAGGAAGGTGATGCCGTTGACCACCTCGAGGACCACGTCGGGATCCGGCACGAGCCCGCGCCACTGCTTCCAGATCGTGCGCGGGAAGACGGTTGACCGGCCTCCCATACGGTGAACCGTCAACGCGCCATCGCGCTCGAGGACATCGGCACCGTCGTACCAGCTGGCGATGATCGTGACCCGGTGGCCCCAGTCGAGCCACCGCTTCACCTGGGCGTGCAGGTTCGTGCCGGTTCCCCCAGCCTGCGGGTGCTTCCACTCGCGGTCGGTGAGCACGAGGATGTGAAGCGGGCGATCCGCGGCGGCGCTCATCGACCCACCCCCTCGTACGTGTAGCCCGCCGAGCGAAGCAGGTCGGCGTCGAGGAAGTTGCGGCCGTCGACCACCAGCGGCGTGGCCATCCGCTCCATCACCGCCCCGCCCCAGTCGAGTTCGCGGAACTCGGACCATTCGGTGACGAGCACGGCGCCGTCCGCCCCGTCGAGCGCGTCGAGGGCCGATTCGGCGATCGTCACACCTCCCAAGAGCTCGCGTGCGCGATCGGTGGCCACGGGGTCATATACCCGAACGTTCGCTCCTTCGCTCTGCAGCCGCGCCGCAAGGACCAGGCTCGTGGCCTCGCGGATGTCATCGGTGTCCGGCTTGAACGCCAGGCCCAGGAGCGCGATCTGCTTCCCCACGAGCGACCCGAGGTGCTTCTGCAGCTTCCCGATCGTGCGCCGCTTCTGGAGCTCGTTGACCTCGATGACCGCTGTGAGGAGCTGGAAGTGGTAGCCCGTGTTCCCGGCGAGCTGCTTGAGCGCGCTGACATCTTTCGGGAAACAACTCCCACCGAAGCCCACCCCCGCGCGCAGGAACTTCGGACCGATTCGGTCGTCGAGCCCCATGCCTTTTGCTACCTCGGTCACGTCGGCACCAACCTCCTCCGACACGTTCGCGATCTCGTTGATGAAGGAGATCTTCGTGGCGAGGAAGGCGTTCGAGGCGAGCTTGATCATCTCCGCGCTCGCCACGTCGGTGCGGATGATCGGAGCGCCGAGCGGCTCATAGAGCTTGGCCACGCGGTCGGCGAAGCCGGACGATCCGTCGCCGTCGGAGCCGATCACCACGCGATCCGGCTCCATGAAGTCCTTCACCGCGGTGCCCTCCTTCAGGAACTCCGGATTCGAGACGTACCCGAGCTCGTCGCGGTCGCGGCGGATCGAGCGCCCGGTACCGACGGGCACGGTGCTCTTCATCACCAGCGCGTGATCGTTCGAGTCCCCAACTTCCTCGAGCACGGTCTCCACGCGCGACAGGTCGGCGTCGCCGGAGTAGGTCGGCGGCGTGTCGACGCAGCAGAAGAGAAGCTGCGCGGCGGACAGGACCTCATCCATGTCGGTCGTGAAGTGGAGAGGCCGGGCTCGTAGATCGGGACCTCTCCCTGCGAGAGCGCGTCGACCTTCGCCTGCACGATGTCACGGCAGTGGACCTCGTGTCCGAGGTCCGCGAAGCAGGCCGCCGTGACCAGCCCGACCCAGCCTGCGCCGATCACCCCGAGGGGCTCCCGCCGAGCCACTAGAGCGGCCCCACTAGAGCGGCTTGGTGGAGCGGGCGATGTCGATCATCTGCTGATCGCTGAGCGTCTCCGGCAGCGTGTTCGAGACCCAGTAGGTGCCGCCGCCCGACCTCCACGCGACCAGCCGGATGCGTTGGGAGTCACGGAAGATCATGTACTTCTGACCGTCGAACTTCTGGATGCTCGAGGGGCTCCGGAGGATCGGCGGATCCTTCCAGTTCGTGCCCTGGATGCCGTAGTACTCGCCGATCTGGCCCTTGGCGATGACGATGCGGAAGGCGTTGAAGCTGCGCCCCGCGCGGTTGATGATCGAGTAGTCGCGCGGCGGGAACACGAACTGCGCTCCGCCGGTGATCTTGCGCGGGTAGACGACCGGAACGCCCCTCAGCCCCTGCGCGACCAGCCGCACCGCGACCTGCTTACCCATCCCCGAGGCGTCGACAAGGCCGTCGCCACCGCCTCCGCCTCCGCGGCCGCCGTTCGGCTTCGGGTTGCCGGGGTTGCCCCCGCCGCCTCCGCCTCCCGGCTGGGTGAGGCCGAGGAACTCCTGCGCGAGCTTGTGGATCTTCTTCGGCCCCGCCGTCACGTAGCTCGGGCCGAGCTTCGCCTCGAAGTGGATCTCGGTGATCGGATGGCTCGCGGAGGCGATCACCAGGTTGAGCAGCCGCAGGACGGCGTTCTCCGAGCCGATGTCGGAATGGGTGAACTCGCCGAAGATCTTGAGCAGCCTGTCGCGCTGGTCGATCAGCTTCGTGACGCTGATCTGCGACTTCACCTGCCGTAGGAAGTCCTGCTGCCGCGCGGCGCGGATGATGTCGTTGTCCTCGTGCCGGTAGCGGACGTAGTCGAGCGCGTCGCTGCCGCAGATCTTCTGGTAGCCCGGCTTGAGGTTGATCGTGGCGTAGTTGCCGCTCTCGTTGTAGTAGCGGCGGTCGACGTCGGCGAACACGCAGCCGAGCGAGTCGATCGCGCTCCGGAAGCCGCGGAAGTCGATGGTGATCACGTGGTTCACGCGCAGCCCGGTCACCTGCTTGATCGTCTGCAGCGTGAGCTTGGCGCCGCCGTCCGTGTACGCCTGGTTGATCTTGCCCACCCCGTGGCCCGGGATGTGGACCTTCAGGTCACGCGGGATCGACATGAGCGCGGTGGCCCGCTTCGACGGGTCGAGGCGCACGAGCATCAGGGTGTCGGAGCGCGCCGAGCCTCCCTGGTAGTCGACGGCGTGCTTCGGCCTCTTGTCCGAGCCGATCAGGAGCATCGTCTGCGGCTTGCCCGTATCGGCCTGGGCCAGGTAGCGGTTGAGGTCGAGCGTCGGGTTGTGCTTGAAGGCGTTCACCACCTTGTCGACCTCGTGAAAGGCCGCGACTGCCGTGGCCGAGATCGACGCGGCGATGATCAGGATCGCGCCGAGCAGGTACCGCTTCCAGATCCCCGTCCGCTCCTCAAGCAATGCGAAGGTGCCCCTTCCCCATGGCCCCCGGGAGCGTTCTGACGAAGCGGACCAGCGCCTCGCGATAGTGGGCGAGCGAGGTGATCGACACCCACTCGTCGGGCCCGTGGTGGCCGCCGCCGATCGGGCCGAACTCGACCGCCGGCACACCGGCGTCCAGGAAGCTGTTGGCGTCGGAGGCGCCGTCGCGTCCGATCGACACCCGGTCCTCGGGGGTCCAGTCCGAGATCGATGCGGCAAGTGCGCGCACGTACGGGTTCTCGCGATCGACCATCGCGGGCGCGCGCCGAAAGACCACGGTCACGGCCGTGTCGGGTATCGCCCGGATCGAGTCGAGGATGACATCCGCGTCCTGCCCGGGGAGGTAGCGGATGTCGACGTCGATCGCGCAGAAGTCCGGGACGCGGTTGATCCGGTCGCCGCCGAGTATCCGCCCGAGGCTGATCGACGGCCTGTCGAAGAGCTCGGAGGCCTCGCGCGCGAACGGCATCGCCTGGATCTGCCGGAAGACGTCGACCGCCTTCAGCACGGCGTTGTCGCCGAGCCACGGCGTGGATCCGTGGGCCGAGGTCCCGCTCACCTCGATCCTCACCGCGAGCACTCCCTTCGACTGCACGCCGATCCTGAGGTCCGTCGGCTCGCCGGTAATCGCGAAGTCGCCAACGTAGCCCTTCGCGACCACGTAGTCCGAGCCGCGGTCGAACGGCTCGTCCGACTCCTCGTCGGAGACGCAGACGAAGTGGATCCGGACGGCGTCCTGTGCGGCGAGATCGGCGACCGCGCACATCATGGCGGCGAGGCCGCCCTTCATGTCGTACGCCCCACGGCCGAATAACCGGTCGCCCTCGATCCGGGGCTCGAACTGCGAGGACTGCGCGGGGACCACGTCGAGGTGGCCGTGCAGGACGATCGTCGGCCCGCTCTCCGGCCCGACCGTCGCCGCCAGGACCGGCAGCCCGCCGACCGTCCCGTCCCGTACGGGTATCTCGTGCGACTCGAGCCAGCCCTTCACGAAGCCCGCCGCCGCCTTGATCCCGTCGAGCGTCGAGGTGTCGTACGTGATGAGCCGCTCGGCAAGGGCGCGCTCGTCCATGGCCGGCCAGGATAACGGCGACCCCCGAGGCCAAATCCGCCCTTTGCAGCGGATGCGGCGCTAACGTCCGGCGCTTGGCTTCGCCGATCAGCTCACTCGGTCGCGGCCGCCTGCACGACCTCGCGCGCTCAGACACCGGACGCGCGGCCGGCATGGCGCTCGCCGTGATGGCGGGCAACGTGCTGGCGCTCGTCTACACGATCGTGTTCGCGCGGAAGCTCGGACAGACGGGCTACGGCTCGCTGTCCGCGCTCATCTCGACCTACATCATCCTGATGGTGCCCGGGGCGGCCGTCCAGACGACGGTCGCGCGCGAGGTGAGCGCGGCGTTCGCCGCGGGAGATCCGCACGCCGGGGCCGGAGTCCGGCGCTGGCTCGAGGGGCTCGTCGCGGCGCTGGTCGTCGTGACCGGGATATCCGTGCTCGGCCGTCACGTCCTCGCGGCGGTCATCGGCGTGAAGGACGTTCCCTGGGCCGCGGCCGGGACGCTGCCGAGCGGATGCCTGTGGCTCATGCTCTCGATCGAGCGCGGCGCGCTTCAGGGGTTCCACCGTTACAAGCTCGTCGGAGCGAGCTGGATCGCCGAGGCCGTCGCGCGGCTCCTCTTCGCGCTCGCCCTGGTCGGAGCGGGAGCCGGCGTGACCGGCGCCTTCCTCGGCACGCCGCTCTCACTGGCGACGCTCGCGCTGCTGTTGCTGATTCCGCTGGCGCGCCAGCTGCCCCGCGGCGATCGCGGCGCCCACCCGCTGAAGGACCTCCTCGTCCGCGCCGGCGCGCCCGTCGCTGCGCTCGCCCTGGTCGCGTGGATGCAGGACGGGAACGTGATCATCGTCAAGCACATCGCGACCGGAAGGCAGGCGGGCTCGTACGCGGCCGCGGCGGTAGCCGCGAAGGCGATCATGTGGGTCGCCGTCGGCCTCGCGCTGTATCTCGTTCCGGAGGCCGCGCGACGTGCTCGATTGCGCGAGCACCCGACGGGCGTGCTAACGAGCACGCTCGGTCTGATCGGCCTGGTCGGGGCGCCGATGGTGCTGCTCTACGCCGCCGCTGGGAAGACCATCCTGCGCGTTGCGTTCGGCCACAAGTTCGTCAGCTCGGCCGGTGCGCTGCCGTGGCTCGGCGTGGCGCTATGCCTCCTCGCCTTCACCTATCTCGCGGTGCAGTACCACCTCGCCCTGCACCGCTGGCGCTTCGTGGGGCTGCTGGTGGCGGCGGCGATCGCGCAGCCGCTGGTGCTGATCGCTATCGGCGCGCACCTAACCCCGATCGCGCTCGGCCTCCTGGCGGTCAACGGCTCGCTCGCAGCGGGGATGGTCACGCTCGCTCTGCGTGTACGACCGTCTCCCGCCGACGTCGAGATCGACGAGGAGCCGGCGGCTCCGCCTGCGCCCGCGCTGAGCGTGGAGTAGCGGCGACCATCACCCGCTCGTCTCCTAGCGGAACCGAGACGATTGCCGTGCGTGGCAGCACGCGGCGCGCAGCGCCGACGGCCGCCCCGAGCCGGCCGCCGCGCTCGGCGAAGCCGGCGAGCCAGTAGCCGAGCGAGAACGAACGCACGAGCGACGCGTCCTCGGCTATCCGCAGGCCCTGCGCGCGAAGCAGGCCGCGAAGCGTCGCGCGCGGAAGGAGAAACGTGTGCGCCGGCAGGAGGCCCCACCAGCGCGGGCCGGCGATGCGCGCAGTCGCGGACGACGGATCCGGCGTCACGACGCATAGGACTCCGCCGGGCTTGAGCAGCCCCCGGCAGCGGCGAAGCGCGGAGACGGGGTCCGACAGGTGCTCGACCACGTCGGCGAGCAGGACCGCGTCGAACCGCTCGCCGCCAAGGTCCAGGTCCTCGAGAGCGGCCTCGTGCACCTTTAGCCCGAGCGTCCCGCGCGCGTATGCGGCGGCGGTCTCGCACACCTCGACGCCCTCGACCTCCCAGCCCAGCAGCCTCGCCTCGTCGAGCAGCAGCCCGTGTCCGCAGCCAACGTCGAGCAGCCGCCCGATCGGAACGTGGCGGCCGACCATGTCCAGGATCCTCCGCGCCGTTCGCCGCCTGCCGGCATCCTCGGTCAGATAGGCGTCGTCGCGCATCCCGCGGTAGAGACGCGCGAGCCGGGCGGGGTCCGGAACCGAGGGCTGCTGGAGGGTGCCGCACGCGGCGCACCGGTAGAGGTCGCCGTACTCGCCGGGCCGGTGGTTGGTCGGCGACAGGAGCTCCGAGTCGAGCACCAGGCCCGATCCGGAGTGGCGGAGGACCAGCTCCCCCGAGCAGATTGCGCACCCTCCCACGCCCGCGAGGGTACGAGGTCTGGGCCGGGCTATCCCCTCGGGCGCCGCTCGACCGCCCGTGCCCTGCGCGTCAACCCAAGGCCGGGCCGGGTGCTCGGCATGCCCGGTCGCGCCGGGCGGTCCTCCCCGCCGCGCTGGAGCGTGCGCTCCACCTCGCGCGGCAGCGCGCGCCTGAACACCGACCCGTCGAACCGGGCCGCGTTGCTCACGCAGTCGGAGGGGTCGATCGCGTCCACGTCGAAGTCGCGCACAGCCGCGGCGAGCTCGTCCGGACCGCCCTCCCAGAAGCAGCCGGTCACGCCGTCGCGCACGGTCTCGAGCAGGCCGCCTCCCGACACGGCGACCACCGGGCGGCCCGCCGCCTGCGACTCGACCGCGGCTATGCCGAACTCCTCGACCGCGGTCACGACGAGCGCGCGAGCCCCCTGGAGTAGCTCGGCCACCTCGGAGTCGCTCACCCGGCCGAGGAGCCTGACAGTCGGTCCGGCGAGCGATCGGAGGTGGCGCATCTCCGGCCCGTCGCCGGCGACGAGCAGCGGGAGCCCGAGCCCGTTGAAGGCCTCGACTGCCACGTCGATCCGCTTGTGCGGCATGAGCTCCGACAGGACCAGGTAGTGGTCGCCCGGCGTCCCCGGCGCGAATCGCTCGGTTTCGACCGGCGGATGCACGACCCGCGAGCCGCGGCCGAAGTACGCGCGGATGCGCCCCTGCGTCGTGCGCGAGTTGGCGAGGTACTGGTCCACGCGCTGGGCGGCGATCCAGTCCCACTGGCGCCAGCGGTGGAAGATCGAGCGAAGGGCCGCCCGCGTCAGCGGATCGGGCCGTGACGCGAGCGTCCGGTCGCGGTCGTTCCACGCATACCGGAAGGGGTTGTGCGAGTAGCACACGTGTACCGCGCTGTCGTCGACAATCACGCCGTGCGCCCACGCCGACGAGCTGGAGACGACCAGATCGAAGTCGTGCAGCTCGAAGGACTCGATGGCGGCGGGATAGAGCGGCAGGAGCGGCCGGAAGGTTCGCGTGGTCGGCCGCAACCGCTGGAGGAAGGACGTGTGCACGTCGCGGTGCGCGAACCGTCCCTCCGTCCCTTCCTCGTTGTAGATCGCTGTGAAGATCGGGGCGTCGGGCCAGAGCTCGCACATCTCGAGGAACACCCGCTCGGCGCCACGGACGTCGAGCAGGAAGTCGTGTACGAGCGCCACCCGAAGCCGCGAGGCGGTGGCCGGGGCGTGCATCGCGGCGAGAGTCTAGGATCACCGGCGGCGCGCCGTGAAAACGGGCTTACCTACGCCCTCGCCGTGCCCTTTGCTAGGAATAGCTCACATGATCCGTTGCACATTTGCATGCCTCGCCGCGGTCGCCGTGCTCGTTGTGGCGCCCGCTGCGGCGATTGCACAGAGCGCGGGCGTCCAGCAGTACTGCGACCCACTTGCCCCGGCCGGTTCCGCCGGCAGCTGCAGCCAGGCTCACCACAGCGGGGGCGGCGGAGGCTCCTCCGGAGGCGGCTCCGGCGGAAGCACCTCGGCCGCATCCGCGAACGGGTCGGGGAGCGGCAGCTCGAGTGGCAGCGGCAGCTCCGGGAACGGCTCCGGCCTGACCGAGGCGGCCGCGGCTTCGTCGCATGTCAAGAGCGGTTTGCCCGCGACCGGCGTGTCGATCATCTCGATGCTCGGATTCGGGGTCGCGCTCCTGGCTTCCGGAGCGGCGCTCCGGCAGGTCGCTGGCGAGACCAGCCGCTAACGGCCGGTCCCAGGCGGCGCACGAAGCGCGCCGCCGCGACGCCCTGAGCCGGTGCTGACGGCGCTGTTCGTCAGCTACTCGCCCCTGCTCGGAGGCGGCGAGCGCATCCTGGTCGAGCTCGCCTCACGTCTGCCCGACTGCGAGCCTCAGGTCGCCTGTCCCGAAGGGGCGCTCGCGCGCGCCACGCGCGAGCGGGGCGTGTCGGTCCTGCCGCTGCACCGCCGGCGGCTCGAGCTGCGGGGCTCGACCCGGGACCTCGTCGGCGCCCCCCTCCGGCTGGGCGCGCACGCGGTCGAGGTCCGGAGGCTCGTGGAGGAGCGACGCCCGGACGTGCTCATCGCGTGGGGAACGCGGTCGGCCATGGCGTGCGCCGCTGCGATACGGACGCTGAGCTGGCGGCCGCCGTTCATCCAGCAGGGGAACGATCTGCTCACCGGGCCCCTGATCGCCCGCGCCGCTCGCGAGACCGCGCGCCGGGCGGACCTCGTCGTGTCGCTGTCCGCCACGATCGCGCGCGATCTCGACCCGGAAGGGTCGCTCGGAGAGCGAAGCGCCGTCGCGTGGCCGGGCGTCGACATCGAGGCGTACGCCGAGATCGGCCCGCCGCCCGGCGCTCCGCACGCCGTGGTCCTCGGCGCGATGGTGGAGTGGAAGCGGCCGATGCTCGCGCTCGAGGCGGCCGCTATCGCGGTCCGCTCGCTGCCGGACCTCACGCTGACTGTGGCGGGGCCGGCGCTGAACGAGGCGGGCGAGGCGCTCGCCGCGTTCCTGCGGCGCCGCGCCGAGGCGCCCGACCTCGCCGGCCGGGTGCGGCTGCCGGGCGCTGTCGAGGACGCGCGCGAGGCGCTCGCACAGGCCACCTGCCTGCTCCACTGCGCCGACTGCGAGCCGTTCGGGATGGTGCTCGTCGAAGCGCTCGCGGCGGGGCGCGCGGTGGTCGCGCCTGCGTCGTGCGGACCGGCCGAGATCGTGACCCCGGAATGCGGCCGGCTGTTCGTCCCCGGGGATGCGCGCTCGGCGGCCGAGGCGCTGGTCGCCGTGCACTCGGATCCGGCGTTGCCGGCGGAGCTGGGCGCGGCCGGGCGCGTCCGCGCGGAGGAGTCGTTCCGCCTCGAGGACTCGGTCGTCCACTACAGGGAGCTCCTCGACCGGGTTGCCCGGCCGGCTGCCGGCAAGCCCGCGCCGCGGGCGGCGCGTCCCCGGGTGCGTGGGGAGGGCGCCACGGTCGCCATCAACGCGCGGGCCGCCGCGCGGCGCGAGATCGGCGGGGTCGAGCGCGTGGCGCGCGAGATGGCGGCTCACCTGCCGGCGGTGGCCCCGGGCCGCTACCGCGTGGTCCGTCCGCCCCCCGCCCTCGCGCATCGCGCCGGTCATCTCTGGGAGCAGGCCGCGCTGCCGCTCTGGACTCGCAACGCGGCGCTGATCTACTCGCCCGCACATCTCGCGCCGCTCGCGAGCGACCGCAACGTCGTGGTGATCAGCGACGCCGCCGCGCTGCGCCATCCGGACTGGTACACGGGCACCTACGCGGAGTACCAGCGGCGGGTGCTCCCGGCGATCGCCCAGCGAGCGCGCCTCGTGATCGCGCCGTCGGAGTTCTCGCGCGGCGAGATCACTGATCTGATGGGAGTCGCACCCGATCGCGTCGCCGTCGTTCCGCACGGCGTGAGCACCCGCTTCTCCTCAAGCGTCGATCCGAGACCCGCGCGCACCGCCCACTCGATCCGAGGGGACTACGCGCTCGTCGTCGGTACGCGCATCGCGCGCAAGAACGTGACAGCGCTCCAGGAGGCACAGCGTGCGCTCGCAGCGGAGGGAGTCGAGCTTCTCTCGGCCGGGTCGGGGCGCGCGTACATGCGGGCCGGCAAGCGACCGCCGGCGCGCGTGCTCGGCTACGTGGACGACGAGATCCTCCCCGGCCTCTACTCCGGGGCCCTCGCGCTGCTGATGCCGTCGCTCTACGAGGGCTTCGGCCTGCCGTGCCTCGAGGCGATGGCAAGCGGGGTGCCGGTGGTGGCGGCGAACCGGTCCGCGCTACCCGAGACCTGCGGCGACGCGGCGCTGCTGGTCGACCCCGACGACCCCGCGGCGTTCGCGGAGGCGGCGGTGAGTGCCGCGACCGACGACGCCGTGCGCACCCCGCTCGCCGCCGCTGGCCTGGTTCGGGCGGCAGAGTTCACTTGGGAGCGCACCGCCGTCCGAACCGACGCGCTGATCGAGGAGCTCCTGTCCGGAAGGCGTTGATCGCGCGCGTCTGGCCGTCGGCGGGTTCACCTGTCAAGCTTGAGGCTCGCGATGGCCACGATCGAGAGAAACCCGGCGCGCGAGGTCCTGAACCAGCCGCCGCGGCTCGAGGGCTACAACGTCTTCGAGCAGAACCGGCCGCTCGTGGACGCGCTCCGGCGCGAGGGCGCCGAGGCGTTCGAGTCGCGCGCGAGGGAGCTGGGCGAGCGTGCCGGGACCCCGGAGGCGCTGGAGCGGGGCCGGCTCGCCAACGAGAACCCGCCGATCCTGCGGACGCACGACCGGTTTGGCAACCGGATCGACGAGGTGGAGTTCCACCCCGCCTGGCACGAGCTGCTGCACCTCGCGGTGGCGAGCGGCATCCACGCCCTTCCGTGGCGCGAGCCGGTCCCCGGTGCCCAGGCGGGCCGGGCCGCGATGATGCTCGCGATGTCAGGCGTCGAGTCGGGCACGGGCTGCCCGCTCTCGATGACCTACGCCGGCGTCCCCGCGCTGCGCGCGCAGCCGGAAGTGGCCGAGGAATGGGAGCCGCGGCTCGTGTCACTCGAGTACGACCCCCGGTTCGTGCCTGTCGAGGAGAAGCGCGGCGCACTGATGGGCATGGCGATGACTGAGCGCCAGGGCGGCTCCGACGTGCGCGCGAACACGACAGTCGCGCGCCCGCTGAACGGCGGCGGCCCCGGTGCGGAGTACGAGATCAACGGCCACAAGTGGTTCTGCTCGGCGCCGATGTGCGACGCGTTCCTGGTCCTAGCCCAGGCCGACGGCGGCCTGTCCTGCTTCCTCCTCCCGCGCTGGACCCCCGACGGCGAGCGCAACGGGTTCCACATCCAGCGGCTGAAGGACAAGCTCGGAAACCGCTCGAACGCCTCGAGCGAGGTCGAGTTCGACGCCGCGTGGGCCCGGCTCGTCGGCGACGAGGGGCGCGGCGTGCCGACCATCATCGAGATGGTCAACTACACGCGCCTCGACTGCGTGCTCGGCTCTGCGGGCCTGATGCGCGCCGCCGTCGCGCAGGCGACCCACCACGCGGCGTACCGCGAGGCCTTCGGGAAGCTGCTGATCGACCAGCCGCTGATGCAGAACGTGCTGGCCGACCTCTGCATCGAGTCGGAGGCGGCGACGCTCACGGCGATGCGGCTCGCGCGCGCCTGCGACGAGGGCGATCCGTTCAAGCGCCTCGGGCTCGCCGTCTCGAAGTACTGGGTCTGCAAGAGCGCCCCGTGGCACATCGGCGAGGCGCTCGAGTGCCTCGGAGGCAACGGCTACGTCGAATTGTCGGGGATGCCGCGCCTCTACCGCGAGGCGCCGCTCAACTCGATCTGGGAGGGATCGGGCAACGTCAACTGCCTCGACGTGCTGCGCGGAATGGTGCGCTCGCCCGAGTCGGTCGAAGCGTTCTTCGCGGAGGTGGACTCGGCGGGTGGCGAGGTGGCCGAGTTCTCGAGCCGCATCCGCGACGAGCTCACGGATCTCGAGGACATCGAGTTCCGCGCGCGGCGGATCGTCGAGTCGATGGCCATCGCCCTCCAGGCCTCGCTGCTGGTCCGCCACGGCGATCCGGCGGCGGCCGACGCGTTCGTTGCCACGCGGCTGCGCGGCGACGCCGGCCGCGCGCTCGGCACGCTCCCGCGCGGGGTCGACTGCGAGCGGATCATCGAGCGCCACAGGCCCCGCCTCCCTTAGATGATCTACGGGTGAGCGACTTCTCGACGCTGACCTACGAGGTCGACGATCGAGTCGCGCGCGTCACGCTGAACCGCCCCGAGCGAGGCAACGGCATCACGCTCGAGATGCCGCGCGAGCTGTCGGCGGCGGTCGAGCGCGCGGATCTCGACCCCGCCGTGCACGTGATCGCGCTCGCGGGCAACGGCAAGGGCTTCTGCGGCGGTTACGACCTGGTGGCGAGCGCGGAGCGGCGCATGGAGGGAGTCTCCGACGCCGGAGCGCCGGCGGGCTCGCCGCTCGACCCACTCGTGCAGCTGCGAAACCACGATCCCGAGGGGAGCTGGGACCCAACGATCGACTACGCGATGATGAGCCGCAACGTCCGCGGCTTCATGTCTCTGTTCCACGCGGACAAGCCTGTCGTGTGCAAGGTGCACGGCTTCTGCGTGGCAGGCGGCACGGACATGGCCCTCTGCTCGGACCTGCTCGTGATCGCGGACGACGCGCGCATCGGCTACCCGCCGGCGCGCGTCTGGGGCGTTCCGACCACCGCGCTCTGGGCCCACCGCATCGGGCCCGAGCGCGCGAAGCGGCTGCTGTTCACCGGCGACCTCATCACCGGCCGCGAGGCGCACGAGTGGGGCCTCGCGATCGAGGCGCCGGCGGCGGGCGAGCTCGACGCGCGCTTCGAGGCGCTCGTGAAGCGCATCGGGCTCATGCCGGTCAACCAGCTCGTGATGATGAAGCTGCTCGTGAACCAGACGCTCTACGCGCAGGGGCTGCACGCGACGCAGGTCCTAGGCACGGTCTTCGACGGCGCCGCGCGCCACACGGCCGAGGGCTACGCGTTCCAGCGCCGCGCGGCCGAGGCCGGCTTCAAGGCGGCAGTCCGCGAGCGCGACGAGCCGTTCGACAGCTGAGCGACGCTTCCCGGTTGACTTGCCCGGCCGGCGGTCAGTACGCTCGTCATGCCGGCGTACCCCGCCGGCAGCAGTTGCGCGACCAAAAGGGAAGGGAGTTCTCTAATGAGTGTCAACGGACGGGCCCTAATCAGAGGGCTCGTATGCGTGGCCATGGCGCTTCTTGTGTCGATGGCCATGGGGGGCGTCGGGCTCGCGGCCACCAAGAAGAAGAAGGCGAGCCTCAATGTGACCGTGCCCTCGAACGCCCGCGTGAACCAGAGCTACGCCATCAAGGTCAAGGGCTATTCGGGCCGGTTCAACGCGCTGTCGGTCTACGCCTCGAAGATCAAGTGCCCGAAGAACCAGGCCGACGCGTCGAGCACATTCGTCAACGGCTACAGCTACACGCTCACGCCGAAGCACAAGTTCAAGAAGAACAACAACACGTTCTTCGCGAGCACGTCCGGCAAGCGCACCGCGTGCGTCTACCTGTACGACAGCTCAAATCCGGGCGGTTCGCAGAAGCACAAGTTCAAGCCGTACAACGTCTCGCCGTAGTCCCGTGAGGCCGCGGGCGGTGCCAGCTCGCGGACTCAAAGGCGGACACGTAGCGCCCCCCGCGGACCTTCACGGTCCGCGGGGCTGGCGCGGCGCTGGATCAGAGCGTTCCGCGGCTGGTGGAGACGAAGGACCCGCGCAACGTCAGATCGACCGGCTCGGTCCTATCGGTGCAGAAGTCGCCGGGGCTGAGGAATAGCCGGGTGACGATCGCCGTCACCGCTCCCTG
>VAXR01000049.1 GCA_005885165.1 Actinomycetota bacterium | reverse complement strand
CGCCGCGGCAGCGACACCCCAACCCCAGCCCAGGAAACCCGCGCCGCGTTCTCCGCCATGTCCCCGGCCGCCGGACACCCGACCACCGGCACCCCGCTCGCCAGCGCCCGCACCACCGTCCCGTGCCCCGCATGGCACACCACCGCGGCGCACTGCGGCATCGTGCGCGCGTACGACACCCAGTCCACCAGCCGCGCGTTCGAAGGCACGCGGACGGGCCCCGGAAGCGGCCGCCGGTTCGTCGAGGCGAGCACCCTCACGGGCATTCCCGCCAGCCCCTCGAGCGCCGCCCTCAACATCCGCTGCTTCGGATCCTGCGACGTGCTCGGCGCGACCAGCACGAGCGGCCCCTCCCCGGGCGGCAGCTCGACGTCGCCGAACGGCCGCTCCCACATCAGCGGCCCCGTCACCTCCACCGCCGGATCCGCCGGCCGCGGATACTCGAGCTGCGGGAACGTCGCCACGATCGCGAGCCGGCGCGAGATCCCGTTGTGGATGTAGTCGAGCGGCGGCAGCCCCACGCGAGCCCGCGCGCCGTTCAACTCCTCGCGTCCCAGCTCGGCACCCGCGCGCACGAACCGATCGAGCGCCCGCCAGGCCCGAGCCCCAAAAGCGGTCCGCGGCAGCCGCGCGCCGATCGAATACGGCGGGAAGCCGGGGCCCGGAGTGGGGAGGACGTGCGGCACCAGCGTCGCCCACGGCCGTCCCTCCAGCTCCGCAGCCATCGTCGCCGCAACCGTCAGGATGTCCGCCACCACGATCTCCGGATCGAATTCCGCAACGGCGCGGCGCGTCTCCCCGGACGCCTTCACGGCCGCCTGATACGGCCGGAGCGGCCGCCGCCCCTCGACCGGGAACACGTCGTACACGGGCGCCGCCGCAAACCGAAGCCCCGCGCGCTCGACGTCCTCCCGCCACCTGTCCCACGTCTCCAGGCACACGTCGTGCCCGCGCGCCAGCAGGGCCCGCCCCAGGGCGATCGCCGGAAACGCATGCCCCGGCTCGCCGAACGCCGCCACCATGATCCGGCGGCGCCGCCCCGGCCCCGGCCCTCGAACCGGGGCATCGACGGAAGACGAGGAAGGGCCGGCCGCACGCGCCGCGGCCGCGCTGGTGCGCTCCACCCCGATCAGAGGAGCTCGGCGAGCTCCCGGATCATGCGCTTGCGCTCCTCCATGTCGATCGCGAACGCCGTGGTGAGCAGCGTCCCCACGCCCGCGTCGCGCAGCATCGACAGCCGCTCCCGGGCCCTGTCCTTCGGACCCACGATGCACACCATGTCGATCAGCTCCGGCGGCAGCTTCGCCGCCGCCTCCTCCTTCTTGCCGTCGAGGTAGAGATCCTGCACCTCGCGCGCGGCATCCTCGAACCCGTACCGCCGCACCATCGCGTTGTAGAAGTTCTGCTTGCGGGATCCCATGCCGCCGACGTACAGCGCCAGGAACGGCCGCATCACGTCGCGGGCCCGGTCGATGTCGTCGTCGATGCACACGTTGACGGTCGGCGCGATCTCGATGTCGTCGAGCGTCCGCCCGGCGCGCGCGAGGCCCTCCTCGAGTGGCCTGCGGATCTCCTCCGCGTGCTCGGCCGCGTACATGAACGGGATCCACCCGTCCGCGATCTCCCCCGTCAGCGCGGTGTTCTTCGGCCCGATCGCCGCGATGAAGATCGGGATCCGCTCCTGGATCGGCGAGATCATCAGCTTCAGCGCCTTGCCCGGTCCGTCGGGCAGCGGCAGCTGGTAGGTCTCCCCGTCGTATGTGAGCCGCTCACGCGAGAGGGCCTTGCGGAGGATCTCCACGTACTCCCGCGTGCGCCCGAGCTGCCGCGCGAACCGCTGCCCGTGCCAGCCCTCCGCGACCTGCGGCCCGGACGAACCGATCCCGAGGATCATCCGGCCGTTCGAGAGGTTGTCGAGCGTGGCGGCGGTCATCGCAGTCATCGCCGGCGACCGCGCCGGCATCTGGAAGATCCCCGAGCCGATCCGGATCCGCGAGGTCTTCCCCGCCAGCCAGCCCAGGACCGTGGCGGCGTCGGAGCCGTACGCCTCCGCGCTCCACACGGAGTCGTAGCCCGCCTCCTCGGCTGTAGTGACCATCTCGAGCTGCTGCTCGGGCGTGATGCCCAGTCCCCAGTAGCCGACGTTGAGCCCCAGCTTCATTTGCAAGTTTCCTTCCAGTTGAGGGACGGCCTCCCGAGGTCGACGCCGGCCCGCTAGATTTCGCTCTGAGCAGGGCATCCTAAGCGAGGAGGGCATCCGCGGATGAGGCGGCAGCGAAAGCGTGCGGAGGACCTGCGGCGGGCGATCGACTGCCTACCGCGCGCCACGCGCAGCGCCATGCTCGAGGGGCTCGAGCGAAACGACATCATCGTCGGCGCCTATTCCGACGGCTCGGGCGGCGTCTGCCCGATGCTCGCCGCGCACCGCAACGGCGGCCGCACCAGCCTCGTCAGCTTCGCGCGCACCTGGGACCGCTACACGGAGGCGACGTCGCGCGCCAGAAGGGCCACCGGGCGCGAGCTCAACACGCTGAGGGCGATGCTCGAGGCGAGCCTCTACTACGAGGCCGACGAGTACGAGCTCGTGCGCGCCGCCGCCGAGCACCGCGCCGCCGTGGAGCGTGCGGCCGAGCGGTCGCGCCGTCGCCGCCGCGACACCGGCGAGCGCAACCGCACGCCCGAGCTCCGCTCGCGGCCGGGCTGGGCATGGCTGCGCGTCTTCCGCCGGCTCGACGAGTGGGAGGCGGCGGTCGCCCGCGCCGAGGAGAAGCCGCGCGAGAGCGAGACCGAGCGCGAGCTCGAGCGCGTCTAGCGTCGGCCCGCAGCGCCTCTAGGTCGCCCGCATCAGATCGCCCGGCCGGATGAACTGGATCTCCGGCACGATGCAGGCCGGTGAGGTCCGGAGCAGGAAGCGGACCCCCTCCGCGATGTCCTCGGGCTGGATCATCTCCTCCTTGGGGACACTGTCCGCGGTCCAATCGGTCATCGGGGTGGCCACGAACGCCGGGCAGAAGGCCGTGACCTGGATGCCGTCGCTCGAGAGCTCACCGTGCGCGGCCTGGCTGAGTCCGACGACGCCCGCCTTGGTGGCCGCGTAGGCCGCGAGCCACGGCTGGCCGAACTTCCCGGCGATCGACGATGTGTTGACCACGAGCGCCTTGCCGTGCTCGGCTCCCGCCTCCTTGAGCATCGGGATCGACTCGCGCAGCGTGATGTAGACCGCGCGCAGGTTGACGTCGAGCTGCATGTCGAGCCGCTTGGTCGGATGCTCGGCGATCTCGCCGCCGATCCCGACGCCGGCGTTGTTGATCAGCACGTCCATCCGGCCCCAGCGCTCGCGGTGCCGCTCCACGAGCGCCAGGATCTCCTCCTCTTTCGCCATGTTCGCGGGGACCGACTCCACCTCGAGCCCCTCGCCGCGGAGCTCCTCGACGGCCTCCTCGAGCTTCTCCGGGCGGCGCGCCGAGACCGTCAGGCCGTAGCCATCCTGGCCGAGCGCGCGGGCGATCGCGAGTCCGATGCCGCTCGACCCGCCGGTCACGAGAGCTGCACGGCCTTCCATAACGGTCCTCCTGTCGGGTTCGATTTCGAGAGCCTGCGGCCCCGGTTTCTATCCGAGCGGAGGCTCGCGGTGTACTGCCGCAGGCGCGAGGTCGCTCGCGTACGCTCGCCGTGTGGGCGCGTGGGCGGCGGGTCGATTCGTCCTCGTAGCGATCCTGGGCGGGGTGGCGCTCGCTTCCTGCGGCGGCGCGAAGGGCGGAAACGGGGCCGCCGGACCGCCGCCAAGCGGGCCAGTGGGACCCGCCCCGGCCTTCCCCAAGGTCGGCGGGCGAACGCTCGCCGAGCTGCGGCAGGGGTTCGGTCCGGGGCCGCGACTCGCCAGCTCGGTGTCGGAGCTCGAGCCGGGGCACGACCGCATCGCGTTCGCCCTGTTCGACCGCACCCGCCGCCAGATCGGGGACCTCCCCGTCGCGCTGTACGTCGCGACGGCGGACGGCCGCGACGTGCGCGGGCCTTTTCGCGCCGATTACCACTCACTCGAGGTGTCGTCTCGGTATCGCAGCCAGACGGTCGCGCGCGATCCCGACGCCGCTGAGACGATCTATGTGGCACACGTCGACTTCCCGGCGCCCGGGCGGTACTCGGTGGTCGGCGTGGTTCAGCTCGACCAGCGACTGGTCGGGGCGATGCCGATAACGGTGTCCGTCCGGTCGCGCACGCGCCCACCGGACGTCGGCGCGCCGGCCCCGCGCGTGCACACGCCCACGACCGCGTCGGTCCTCGGCCGGCTTAGCCTGATCGACACGCGCTCGCCGCCCGACTCAATGCACGCCGACGACCTCGCCGACGTCGTCGGGCGCCGCCCCGTGATGCTGCTGTTCGCCACGCCCGCGCTCTGCCGCAGCCGAATCTGCGGTCCGGTGGTCGACGAGCTCTCCGAGCTGAAGGGAAGGCGCGGGCGCGACGCCGCCTTCATCCACATGGAGATCTACCGCAACAACGACCCGCGCCAGGGCGAGCGCAGCGAGGTGCGCGCATACGCGCTCCCGTCCGAGCCGTGGCTCTTCGCGATCGACCGCAACGGCCGCATAGCGGCGCGCATCGAGGGCGCCTTCAGCGAGCGGGAGGCGAGCGACGCGCTGGATGCGGCGATGCGCGGCGCCCCGGCGCAACGCTAGCCCGGCGAGGCGCTAGCTTCCGCTGAGACGGATGGTTTCGAACCCGCGTGACCCTGGGGCCGCGAAAATCAAGCTGGCGAAGGACGCAGGGGCGAAGTTCATGCATGTATGCATGGACGAGCCCGAGGACGAACGCCCGCGAAGATTTGCAGCGGTATCCAGGGGTGCGGGGGTTCGGAATCATCCGTCTAAGGGCCGGTAGCTCAGCGGTCAGAGCAGCGGACTCATAATCCGTAGGTCGCAGGTTCGAATCCTGCCCGGCCCATCAGAAAAAGCCTGCATAGAGCCAAATCCGACTCGACGTAACCGGCCGCCTGGGCGAAATCTGTCCCAAATCTGTCCCGTACTTCGGGTAGTCTCGGTTTCCATGCGGCGCCCGATCAGCGGTCATGTCTTCCGGGTGGAGGGCAAACGGCGCCCTGTCTGGTATGCGAAGTACCGACTGCCGGATGGTCGCCAGGTGCAGAAGCGGCTAGGTCCCGCGTGGACGCAGCGCGGCCGGCCATTGGCCGGCTACTTCACGAAGCGCACCGCTGAGGGGTGGCTACGCGACACCTTGGACGAGGCGCGCCGAGGAACTCTGCCCGGGATGGTCCGGACCGGCGCGACATTCGCCGACGCCGCGGCGGAGTGGCTGCGCTACGTCGAGCGGGAGCGTGCGTGCAAGCCGTCGACTGTCGAGGACTACCGACAGATGGTCCGCATGCTGAATCGGTCGTTCGAGCGGCACCCGATCGAGAGCATCACCCGCCAGGATCTCGAGCGCTGGAAGGCGGCGGTCGCCTCTGAGCGCGGGATGTCCAACCGGACCCTCCAGAAGTACCTCGTCGCGCTCAACGGGATCTTCAAGCGCGCCATGAAGATCTGGAACCTGCCGCGGAACCCGGCAGCGGAGGTCGAACGGCCGAGGCTCACTCGTCGGGGCAAGATCGATGTGTTCTCCACGGAGGAGGTCATGGCCCTCGTCCGCGC
Organism: Actinomycetota bacterium; assembly: GCA_005885165.1. Classification (GTDB taxonomy): domain Bacteria; phylum Actinomycetota; class Thermoleophilia; order Solirubrobacterales; family Thermoleophilaceae; genus AC-37. Next base: position 7,401 of record VAXR01000049.1, on the reverse strand, counting down.
CGCTGACTCCGAGCAGGATGCGGCGATCTACCTGACGGCCGCGTTCACCGGTCTGCGTCAAGGCGAGCTGCTTGCGCTGCGCTGGCGGGACGTCGACTTCGAACTCGAGCTGATCCGTGTCCGCGCGAACTTCACCCATGGCGGCGAGGGATCGCCGAAGAGCGGGCAGGAGCGGGCGGTTCCGATGATGAGGGAGGTCGCGGGGACGCTCGCAACGCTGAGCCAGCGCGAGCGCTTCACGACACCGGACGACCTCGTGTTCTCGAGCCAGCTCGGCGGTCATATCAGCCCGAAGCATCTGGGTGCTCGCTACCGGAGAGCGCTCGATCAGGCGGGCCTGCGCCGCCTGCGCTTCCACGACCTGCGACACACGTTCGGCACGCACGCAATCCGCGCGGCCGACCCCCGCGAGGTCATGGAGTGGATGGGCCACGCCGACCTCAAGACGACGCAGGTCTATCTCGCGTACCGACCGAAGGCCGACGCTGCCCGAAGACTGTCTGCTGCCTTCGACGCGTCTGGCGCACCCATCGCCGTTGAGCACGGGTAGCGCGTTCGCTCCTTAGTCACGAGAAGCGAGCGCCACTCGCGCTCGCTTTCAAGTTCGCCGATTGCGGTCCGCCAGCGCCCAGTTCCGCGTGCCGGATCCGCATCGCTCGGTATGCGGTTCCGTGGTCCTTTTCGCGGGAGCGGAAGTCTCCCGCTCCATTCCCGGTTCCCACCTCTGCAGCACGGAGCGCGGGTCGGGTCGGAATGCCAAGCGGAGGCGACCCAGGCGGAAGCCCTGGCGCCCGCGATCAATCCGCTGTAGTGTCGCCGAGGAGGGACCAACGGCCATCAGAAGGACTCGCAATGCTCTCTCGCCTCCGTTCGCGCGTTAACCACGCCACCGTCGTCGCCTATCTCGCGCTGTTCATCGCACTTGGCGGAGTGGGCTACGCGGCAGCAACCCTGCCCGCGAACAGCGTCGGCACGCGTCAGCTGAAGAACGGCGCGGTCACCAAGCGCAAGCTCGCCAACGGTGCCGTCACGACGCGCAAGCTGGCCCGCGGGTTCTCAGCCCCGCCGAGCGGACGAGCGAGCGGCGATCTGACCGGCAGCTACCCGCACCCTGCGATCGCGCACGGCGTGATCACGCCGGCAATGTTCGGAACGATCCCGACCGTCCGTACTTACAACAGCGCCGACGAGACGATTGCCGACAGCACCTTTACGACGCTGACGTTCGATACGAACCGCTACGACACTGCTGGCATGCACAGCACGTCAACCAACACCTCTCGGCTGACCGCTCCGATCAGCGGCGTCTATGCGGTGACCGCGAACGTGCGCTGGACTGCAAACGCAACCGGTTTCCGCGACCTGGACTTCGAAAAGGGCCCGAACTTCGAAGGCGGGAGCCAGATTACTGCGGCGAGCGCGTCGGTCGACGCTCCACAGAGCGTGACCACCCAGCTCCGCCTCGCCGCGGGTGACTACCTCACGGTCGACGTCTACCAAACCAGCGGCGGTGATCTCGCCGTCCCGAGCAGCGCAGACACGCCCGCCTTCGAGATGACCTGGATCGCGCCGTAGCGGCGCGTCGAGCGACCGAGCAACTCGAGATCGATTCGACTCGTGATCTGCGCGGGTCTCGGATGGTCGTGTCTGTGGTTCGCGGCGGCCGAGCCGAGGGTGCTCGTTCTCGATCGGGCCAGCGGGTCGAGGCGTGAGGCAGCCGCTCGGGCTCGGTGTCGGATTTTCAGGAACCAGCAGCCAGCCGCTCCATACCGCTCCCCCACCGAAGGAGCAGCGACTCAGGGCCTTCCTCGCGCTACGGGATCACGAAGTACCTGGTCTTGCCGTCGAACCAGGCGATCTCACGGTCGTGATGGCGCCCCGTGAGGTGCAGCGATCCGGGCTTGATGCACGGCGGTGCCCACGGCCCGAAGCACGACTCGCCATAACGGGACCCATCGCTGACGAGTTTGTGCGGCGGGGTCGTGAAGGAGCTCCAATAGAGAGTCCTCGTCTTGTAGAACGTCATCCACGCGAGCCGGCCGCTACGACCGACGACGAGGTCCTCGGGCACCCCGTCCGGTCCCGGATATCGCTTGACGTGCCTGCCGGTTGCCAGGTTGAACGCCTTGATCCATTCGCGCTCCCCGGTGTTGTCCTTGAAGGCGACGAAGTGGCCGCGCAGCCGCACCAGTTCGACGTAGCTGCCCGGGCCCTTCTGCGTCGCGAGGTGCGTCTGGAGCCCCGACGAGCGTAGGCAGCCGTAGTAGATCCGGTCGTCGCCCGACCTGAGCTTGTAGACGGTCGCCTTCGAGGTCGACTTCAGGAGCTTCGCTCCGGCCGGCTGGCAGACGTCAGCCTGCGCGCTGGAGGCCGCGAACGCCAGCGCCGCGATCACGAGGAGCGGCGCGGTCACGCGTAGGACTCTCATCTCGGGGCTCCCATTGCCCACAACTCTATGAGCGGCGCCGACTTCGTGCGCCGCCGCAAGAACTACCCCATCCGGACCGTCGACCTGCCGCCAGGGCAGAACCACGCCGAGATCGCGCGATCAGGTCGTCTTTTTCCCACCATCAGAGCGGGTCGCGATCGGACCGAGCGCCCGCACTGCGTCGCCGTGACGCTGGCGAGTTCGCCGGGATTTGGAATCACTCGTGAACCCCTGGGCATCTTCCGCCCCGGCCAGGGCAAGCGCCCGCTTCCAGGCGCGCCGCTGGGGGCCGCCCGCGATACTGCCACGCCGATGTCGAGACCCTAGGAGGTCCTAGATGGTCACTGCGTCGCTGGACCGGTCAGGAGATCCCCACGGAGGAGCTGCCGATCGATGCGACCGCCGCAGCGAGGACCATGCCGGGGTAGCCCATGAGTCGAAATTGGCCGCGCACACGCGAGTGGCGTCCCCGCACTCGCAGGGCCGCAGTTGGAGCGGGAGGCCCGGTCTCGCGCAGCAATGACGTGCGATCGAGGCCTCCGTCGCCGCCAACTCTGAGAACCGGCTCACACACCCCGATCACTTGTCTGCACACGGGCAAAATCTGCGACCCGGCAAATGCCGCTCCTCGATCAACTCGGCATGCATTCCGCGTGTCGCTGAAGCCGAGATCCGTTCCCCAATTTTCGTGAGCAGCACGCAAGCGAGACGCGACATCGCACCGCTGCTCCTTTCTGAATTTGCGGAAGCGAAAGGCTGTCTCGAGCGTGGGCTGACGGGTGCTGGAGCGATCGAGGAGCGGCACCCATCACCAGCCCCATACACGTCGTTTCCCACCGTGGGCAACCGACGAGCTGTCGGCCCGCGCCCGGCTTTAGACGGCGAGCCGCGACGAATACCGGGTCTTGAGGTAATCAGCCCTCGAATATCAGTCTGAGCAACGCCCTCGATGAGACTGGACCTTCCGCTCGTGCCGCCCCGCCAGCGCCGCGTGCGCGGTGATCCCTGGAAGGTCAAGCGACGAAGGGCTTGACAAACGACTCTCCATATCGGTGGGCCTGCGGAAGGGAATGCCTGCCTGCCGGCTTCAGGAGTTGCGGCAGACGGCTAACGGCGTCGATAGATCACCTTCAGGTCGTCCCGCCAGTCGCCCGGCGTTTCCGCGAGCTGCCATTGACCCTGGAAGGCGTCGGTCCCGAGTATGGCTGAGAAGCGCTGGTCGAACCCGGACTGCTCGCGCCACATGCGCAGCACGCCATCGTCGAGCGAAACGCCATACGTCCGGCGCACGCCCCGCGAATCGAAGTACTCCATCACCAGCCCTTCGCCGGCCTCTGGGGCGCCGATGAGACATATCGCGTCGGGGAAGAGCTCGTGGTCGTTGTTGGAGCGCAGAATGAGGAAGCGGCCGCCCTCCAACCACTCGAACGTGGCGCTGCCAGGCACGACCTCGTCGAACAGGGGATGGGTGGCCTCGGTCACCCACGTTCCGATCAGCGCGTCGAAGGGCTCCAGGGCTGGATCGTGCTCGCTCATGGACGTAAGGCCCTCGCACCGAGCGGACTCATCGTTCTGCAGTGCGTGCGAGTTAGGTTACGTATCGGTCCGTTGCCTTCGCGCGTGGCGGGCCCTCGGTTCTGGATCGGTGGGATACCGGGCGGGAGCGCGAGCATGCCGCTCCTAAGAAAAGGAGCACAGTCCCTGGTCACCCTCAAGCTCGTTGACCAACCGGTTTCGCAGACGCAACCGCTCACCAGGCACCGTGAGCAAGCGCAGTTGCTCGTTCCGCGAAGTCTCTCAGCCGCGACCCGCTAACCCGACTCACACAGTTGCACCTTCTTCTCCGGTGCAGGGGGCTGGCTCTCTGTACCTATGGTGGTGTCGATCGGAAAGCTGGGCCAGGGCCAGGCCGACTACTACCTGAAGGCAGTCGCGCAAGGCATCGAGGACTACTACACGGGCGCCGGCGAGGCGCCCGGGCGCTGGGTCGGCTCGGCCTCACGCGAGTTCGGCATCGAGGGAGCCGTTGAGGACGACGCGCTCCACGCGGCGCTGGGCGGCGCTGACCCGCGGACGGGGGATCCGCTCTCGGACCGCCGCGGCGGCACGCGCGTCCCCGGCTTCGACGTCACCTTCTCGGCGCCGAAGTCGGTCAGCGTCCTCTACGGCCTCTCAGGGTCGGATGTCAGCACCGAGGTCTGCGCAGCGCATGAGACCGCCGTCGACCGAGCGCTCGACTACCTCGAGCGCCAGGCAGCCGTCGCGCGCCGGGGCAAGGGCGGCGCCGAGTCGGTCGCGGGCAACGGCTTGCTGGCCGCCGCCTTCCGCCACCGCTCAAGCCGCGCCGGCGACCCCCAGCTTCATACCCACGTGCTCGTCGCGAATACGACTAAGGCGGCCGACGGGCGCTGGAGCGCGCTCGACGCGCGCCACCTCTACGCTCACGCCAAGACCGCGGGCTACCTCTACCAGGCGCAGCTGCGCTCTGAGCTGTCGCGCCGCCTCGGCATCGAGTGGACGCAAGTCCACAAGGGCGTCGCCGAGATCGAGCGCATCCCCACATCGGTCACCCGCGCCTTCAGCCGCCGCCGCGCCGAGATCGAGTGCACCATGGGAGAGCGCGGCGAGCACTCGCGCGCTGCCGCGCGCGTCGCCGCGCTCGACACGCGGCAGGCGAAGGACTACGGCGTCGAGCCCGAGTCGCTCCGCGAGCGCTGGCGCGACGAGGCTCGCCACCTCGGCTTCGACCGTGAGCAGCTGCAGGCGGTCACCGCCCGCTCGGCGACGCGGAGCCAAGAGCCCGACCGCACCGAGGCGATCGCCGCCGAGCTCGCCTCGCCCCAGGGGCTGACCGCCCAGCGCTCCTCGTTCACCCGCCGCGACGTGATCCAGGCGTTCTGCGAGCGTCAGCCGCAGGGCGCCGACGTCGAGGCGGCGGAGCGCTTCGCCGACTCCTTTCTCACCAGCGAGCACGCCGTCACCCTCGCCACCGACGTCCGCCCGCTGACCTTCTCGGGCGTCATCCAGCGCTTAGACGGCCGCGTCGTTCCGTCCACCGTCGAGGAGCGCCGCCACTCGACACCTGAGTTGCTCGCGATCGAGCGACGCCTGATCGAGCGCACGCTCGCACGCCAGAGCGACCGCTCGGGCGTCGTCTCAACACGCGCGCTGGAGGACGCGCTTAGCCGCCGTCCAACGCTCGGCGCCGACCAGGCCACGATGGTTCGCCGGCTGACACGCGACGGCGGCGGCGTCGAGGTCGTGACCGGCAAGGCCGGCACCGGCAAGACGTTCGCGCTCGACGCAGCGCGAGAGGCGTGGGAGGCCGAGGGCTACCACGTGATCGGCGCAGCCGTCGCCAGAAGGGCCGCGCGCGAGCTCGAGGACGGCGCTGGGATCGAGTCGACGAGCCTCGCCGCGCTGCTCCAAGACCTCCGCATGGGCGGCGAGTATGGGCTGCCGGACCGAAGCGTCATCGTGCTCGACGAGGCGAGCATGGCCGGGACGCGCCAGCTCGCCGAGCTGCTCGACCACGCCGACGCCGCCAAAGCCAAGGTCGTGCTGGTAGGTGACCCACACCAGCTGCCTGAGATCGACGCCGGCGGTGCCTTTCGCGCGCTCGTCCTCAGAACTGACCCGATCGAGCTGACCAACAACCGCCGGCAGCGCAACGAGTGGGAGCGCGAGTCGCTCGATCACCTGCGCGAGGGGCGAACCGCGGAGGCGATCGAACGCTACCGCCGCCACGGGCGGATCGTGCTCGGCGAGGGCGCCGAGGATGTCCGCCAGCGGCTGGTCGCCGACTGGTGGCAGGCGGCGGGCGACGCCGCGATGATCGCCCTCCGGCGGGCAGACGTCGCCGACCTGAACGCCAGGGCGCGGGCGCTGATGCAGTCACACGGCCGACTCGGGACCGACGAGCTGCGGATCGGCGAGCGTGCCTTCGCGGTCGGGGACCACGTGGTCGCGCTGAAGAACGCACGGCCGCTCGACGTCGTCAACGGCACCCGCGGCGTCGTCACCGCGATCGACCGCGACGCGGTCGAGATCGCGCTGCGCACGCGCGACGGGCGCGAACTCGTCTTGCCGCGGAGCTATATCGAGTCCGAGACTCAGCGCGGCGGTCCGATGCTCGACCACGGCTACGCGATCACCGGCCACAAGGCGCAGGGCATGACCACCGGTAGGGCCTTCGTGCTCGGCACCGACGACCTCTACCGCGAGTGGGGCTACGTCGCGATGAGCCGCGGTTCCGAGGAGAACCGCCTCTACGTCGTCGCCCCGCAAAGCAGGGAGCGCGACGAGTATGCGCCGCAGGAGCGGCCGCGTGAGCCGATCGAGTCGCTGATCGCTGCGCTCGAGCACAGCCGGGCCCAGACCGCGGCGATCGACGTCGCCGAGCGAGCTCGGATCCGCGAGACGCCGACGCGCGAGCTCGTGGCAGAGCACTCGCTGCTCGCGGACGAGCTGGGCCGCAGCCGGTCGGCCGCGGAGCAGCTCGAGCGCATCGTCGATCAACAACGCGAGGCCGAACACGCCGCCGATCGCGCGGCCGGACAAGCGATCGAGCTCGAACGATTGGGCGGCCGGCGCTCCAAGCACGGAGCGGCGACCGAGCGCGCCTTCGAGGCGCAGGCACGCGAGCGCGCCGCCCGGCTCGCCGAGCGGGAGGCCGAGCTCGAACAGCGGGTGAGCGCGTCACACCGCGACGAGCCGGAGCGCCGCGGCCGCCACTCCGAGATCGGGGCGGAGCTCGAGCGGCGTCGACGCGAGGCGGGACGCGTGGCGGCCATCGAGCGTCCGCAGTACCTCGTGGCCGAGCTTGGGGACTACCCGGACCGACCGCGCGAGCGGCGGACATGGGAGCGCGCGGCGTCGCGCATCCAGAGCTACCGCCGCGAATTCGCTATCAGCGACCGCAAGCGGGCGCTCGGTTCGGAGCCGCGCGAGCTGCGTCAGCGTTCGCAGCGGCA
>VAXR01000048.1 GCA_005885165.1 Actinomycetota bacterium | reverse complement strand
ATCTCGCCGTCGGGCGGACTGGTGTCGCCCGATACCGTGCGCCCGCCCGCGTCGTAGGCGAGGGAATCGCCCGGACTGGTCGACGGCTCGCCGCCGTCGATTGCGTATGCCGTCAGCGGACTGGGCTTGACGGCGAAGGTGTCGGCGCCAGAGCCGCCGTGCAAGGTCAGGGCCGGCGTCGAGCCATACGGAACCGGCGCCCGCCCGTCGACCGATACGCGCGAGGGATCGACCAACCAGCTGCGGCCGGTGGCGGAGCCGTCGATGAGACTGAGCTTGCCGGCGGAGAGCATCCCGGAGCCGGTCGCCGTGAAGCCGGTGCCGCTGACGAGCATGAGTCCCTCGGTGGAGCGGCGCGCGATGGCATCCGACGCCGTCACCAGACCGCCGGTCGCCTGCCCAATCGTGAGCGCCTGCGTCCGAATGTTGGCGACCTCGGCCGCGGAGAGATTGAGCGAGCCCCAGTCGTCGTTGGTGGCTCCGAGATCGATCGGCCAAGGGTCGCCCGGCAAAAGGATGGCGCCGCCTCCGCCCGCATCCACGTGGCCCTTCGAGAGGTCGAGCCGATCGGACCGCAGATAGACGGATTGACCGGATACCGCGGCGTCTTGGGCGAGGGAGGTGAGGGGGGCGCTGCCGTCGTGAGCGATCCAGACCGAACCGCTCGCCGAACGCACGCCTCCGCCGACCGGCTTCCTCACCCCGCCAAGCTGCAGGTCCGAGGTGAAGTTGAGTGCCTTGATCCGGATCTGCGCATCGCCCTGGGTCTGCGCGTCGAGTTTGTTCGTCTCGACACCCAGCGGGGCAGCGGTCGTGCCGACTGTGCCGCCGTCGAGCGCAACAGTTACCGCCGTGACGTCGGCTTGATTGGAGGAGGGAAGGCCTTCGATACGCGAACCGTGCAGGACAAGGCTGTCGTTGGCGATGTCGAGGCCGCCGAGCCTGAAGTCCTGCGCTGTGATCACGTCCTCGGCCGGCTGCGAACCGTCATCAATCGCAAGCTGGGGGACGGGCGAATGCCCGGTCAGCTTGACGGTGTCGGGCGTCGAGTCGGTGCCGAGCGTGTCGACCGTCATGCTCGACTTGCCGCTGAACCCGAAGCTGCTTGAGGCCGCGGAAATGATCCTAGAGCTGACGGGATACTCCGGGTAGTCGTCCACCAACACGTCGTCGTGGGCGGGCGTTGCCTTGTAGGCAAACCTGGCGTCGGTGTTGACGTCCTTGACGCCTTGCACGCCGTTGAAGGTGATGACCTGCTTCGCCGCGCCAATCTGCACGAGCCGCGCGGGCGTCGAGCCGAATGCGAGGGTGTACGAGCCCGTCGCCGCCAAGCCATTCTGGCTCGTCACGTGGTCCGAGCCGCCTCCGCCGTTGACGACGATGCCGAGCGTGGGCGCGAACAGGCCGCCGGTCGGATTGTTCACCACCACGCTGTCGTTTCCGGCGCCCGCGTCCACCGTGACCTTCGTCGCGGCAGCAAACATCTGAGCCGCGCCGCCGTTCACCGAGTAGCTCCCAGTGTCGGCCGACGTCGCGTCGATGGCAATCTGATCATCGCCCGGCGTGACGAATGCGCCGACGGTCGCCGCGATCGCCCCTACCGCGCGAAGGCCTCCCCCCCTTCTCCAGCGCATCGCGCGGCACCCTACTCGAGCCGGAAGGTCGCGGGCGCCGCTTGCGAGCGACGCGAGCCGGCGCGCCGCGCATGACATGCGTCGCGCCGAAACCTCTGCGGAATAGCGTGGCGCTCACGCAGGGCTGCAGCGCTCACGCTCGGGCGGATCTAGACTGATCGCCTGGTAGGGATGACGGGCGTGGAACGCACGCGGAGCCGCGTGGCGCTTGCGGTCATCGCGGTCTTGGTCGCGTACGCGGCCGCGCCGTCGACCGGAGCGGCGGCGATCCGCAAACCACTTCTGGTCACAGACGTTCGCAGCCTCTCGGACGACGAGCAGCTCCTGTTCGCGGCGCTCCAGGGTCTGGCGAACCGCAAGCGCCCGCGGGTTTACCTAGAGGGCCTGCGCAATGGCCAGGACTTCAAGGTCGACGAGACGGCGCGCGCCTGGCTGCGGGACGCCGTCCCGCTCCCTCTCCGCCGCGCTGCCCCCTACCAACTCCTCCGGCGGCTGCACCCAAGCGTGAAGGGCCTCGTGGTTTGGGACCCCGAGCTCCGGGTGGACACGCAGAACGTGGCCACCACGATCGCCGGCCAGCGGGGCCTGCTCCCCGCGAGCCCGTCGCTCGCGGCGAGGCTGCGCCGCAAGCCGTACCGGCTGCGCGTCGTGATCGATCTGCGCCGCCAGCGATTCCGTACCCGCGCGGACGCGTACGAGTGGGCATTGAAGACATTCGGCCCGCCGAGTCGCTTCTCGCTGCTGGCCTGGCTCGGAGGCCCGCGCAACGGACGCCCGCTCCAACCCGGCCTGCGGGACCTGATCGTCGCTCGGCGCGGGTTCGCCTTCGAGGCGGACCCGCAGGCCGACCATGACCTGGTGTTCCGGATCCTCGATGCGTTCCCGCGCGGAACGCGCGTCTTCGGCTACCCATTCGTCGACGATCGCTTCTACGCGACGACCGGCGTCGCCGAGGACGAGCCGATAGGCGTCGGCGAGATCTCCCGCTCCGGGAAGGTGCTGATCCCCACCACCGACGCGACCAACCTCACCGTCCACTCGGCCTTCCGGCAGGTCGCTCAGCATCCGCCCTGGGACGCGCGACCGCGTCGTGCCAATCCCGCGAAGACGTACGTCTGCTTCCTCATCTCCGATGGGGACAGCCTCGGATACAACGAGCAGGGGCTGCGGACACGCCATTGGTCCGACCGCGCACGCGGGTCGATCCCGATGGGGGTCTCGATCTCGCCCTGGCTGGCGGTGTACGCCCCGCGTATCTACCGCTACTACGTTCGCACCCTGGCGCCGACGGACGCGCTCGTGGCGGGCCCGAGCGGCGCCGGCTACATCTATCCGCAGTTCTACCCCGACCTCGGCGGGTACCTGGCTCGGACCCGCCGGCTGATGGCGCTCGCCGGGCTACGCGCCGTCTGGATCCTCGACAACGGCTACGTCGCCTCCCCTTCCCCTGCCGTGGTCGACCAGTACGTTCAGGCGCTGGCGCCATCGGCGATCTTCGCCGACTACGGCGGCTGGACGCTGCCCAACCCTCCCGCGGTCTCGTTCTCTGGGGGCGTGCCTGTGGTGCACGCCGCTTGGGGCCCTGACGTCGGGTCGACGGTGGCGCGGATCAGGGGGGCCGCGCTGACGTTCGGGCGTCCGCCAGCGTTCGTGCTGGTCGCGCTCTCGACGTGGAGCATGGGCTACTCGCAGGCGCGCCAGGTCATGGGCCAGCTCGGTCCCTTCTACGAAGCGGTGCGCCCCGACCGCTTCGCCGGCCTGCTCAGGGCCGCTTATGCCGTCGGGGGCTGACCCTCTGCCCGTACGCGCGATCGTGCCGCGGCGTGCGGTGCCCGGCGAGCAACGTGGCCACGCGGTGCGCCAGCGCCCAGATCGTCAGCGTGGGGTTGACCGGCGTGGACGAGCAGAACAGTCCGCCGTCTACGCAGTGGAGGTTGCGCCACGCGTGCAGCCTGCCCGACGGGTTGCACACTGACGAGTTGGGATCGCGTCCCATCCTGAGACCCGAAAGGATGTGCTGGGTGTTCGGGACCGGCGATGCCGGCGAGAACGGCCCGGCGGCCGCGCCGCTGAAGCCGGGCACTTGCGCCAGCACGGCAGCGGTCACGTCCGGGACGGTGCCCGAGCCCGGGCCGGTCGACGCGGGAGCGTTCTTCGGCGCGAACGCGACCACATCGGCGCCCGCCGCCGCGAGGATGTCGGCGAGCCGCGGCCCGTAATGATCGGACGCGGCGAGCTCGAACTCGTGCGGACGGTAGGTGAGCCGGGCGACCGGCAGGCCGCGGAAGTCCCGGACCCCGGGGTCGAGGTCAACGACGGTGCCGGCCTGGGGCAGGTCCTCGCCCTGCATCAGGAGCCCGGCGATGTGGTCGTCGAACAGGTTCGCTCCCATGAACCGGGAGTGCGACTCGCCGCGCGGATAGGTCTGTCCCTCGGAGATCGGGCCGAACAGGCCGAGGCCCGAGATCTCGACGACACCGCCTCCCGGCACGCCGGCCCAGGTCCGTGCCTCCTCCAGGGTGGGCGGCCCGCAGAACTCGGTGATCATGCGCGCGAGACCGCGCCCGCGCCGGCTATGCAGGCGCCGGTCGGGGAAGTAGCCGCCGGCGAACGTCTGGAAGTGGAAGACGAGTCCGCGCCCGAGGAGCCCGGAGCGGTCGCGGTCGGCGAGGCCCGAAAGCAGCATCAGCCGAGCGTCCTCGATCGGCCCCGCCCCCAGGAGCACGTGGCGGGCGGCGACGGTGTGCTCTCTACCGCGCCCGTCCACGTAGCGGACGCCCGTGACTCTCGACCCCGAGGCCTCGATCGCGTGGACGAAGCTGTGGGGCCGGACCTCGCAGCGCCCGGTTGCGACCGCCCTTCCCAGCACGACGGGCGCCATCCCCCCATGGGCGCCAATCGGGCAGCCGTAGTGCCAGCAACGGCCGCACTCGTTGCAGCCGCGTCGACCTCCGTAGGCGCGCGACGCGATCGCGAGCGGGCCGGTAGGCGTCGCGAGGCCCAGCCGGTCGGCGCCGGCGGCGATCACCTCGTTCGCGTACAGGGGGACGCCGGGAGGTAGCGGGAAGCGCCGATGCCGCCTCGAGGCGAACGGGTCGTCAGCGCGACCCTGAACCCCGATGATCCGCTCGACGGCGTCGTAGTGGGCCTCGAGATCACGGTACCGGAGCGGCCAGTCGACCAGGATCGCGCCGGGGATGTCGCCGAGGCGGGTGCGCGGCACGAAGTCCACCTCGCGCATGCGAGGCGCGAGCATCGTCGCCAGGCCGGCGCCCCCGCCAACCAGCGCGGGCAGGTCGTTGACAGGGCCTACGTGGCTGCGGGGCCCGGCGTCGTCCGGGCTTCGGAAGGTCCTCGGCTCGGTGAGCGGGTCCGGCCACCCATAGCCGCGCTGGAACGCCTTGAGCTCGTCTCCCGTGAGCTCCGAATAGCCGTTGCGCCCCAACGCCCGGTAGGGGTTCGGACCACGCTCGAGCACGACCACGTGCCAGCCGGCCCTCGCCAGCACGAACGCCGCCATCGAGGCGCCCGGCCCGGAGCCGACGATCACGGCGTCGACGGCCCTGGTCCTCCGGCGGCGGCGCCTGCGCGACTCGGACACCCCTGATGGCGTCGCGGAGCGGAGGGCTCCGCCGGGGAGCCCCGGGCCACGCGAGGCCGCGGTCCGCGCGACCCGTTGATCCCGTCCGATGTTCGGCTTCGCCAGGACGTCGTCGACAATTCGCCACAGCCCTGCCGGATCGAGGGCGAGCTGGGCCGCCGCGCCCGACCCAGACTCGGGTCCGGATACCGGCGCTAGCTCACAGCGAGATACGGGGTCGACATATCCGAGTGGCTGGCGGTCACCGTCGAAGCGGATCGACCTCCATCCGGCCAGCCCCGCGTTCCCGCCGTACTCCGGCGCCGCGAACGTGCCCTCCACACCGTGCGCGTAGGCGAGCGCGATGAACGACTGGTCGGCTCTGGCGATGACGATCTCCCGCCGCGTGGGGTCGAGCTCGGCGAAACCCTGCCCGAAGAGCGTCCGGCTGCTTCGGTCCAGGGCTGCCAGGCCGTCCCGGTATCGCTCGCGCCAGCCGAGAATTGGACCGAGCGTGCCCGCGTTGTGGTCGAGCCCGGGATGAGCGGCTGAGCCGTCAAGGCGCAGGGACCAAGCAGTCAGCTCGGTACGGTCGAGGCGACGGTACCTCCGAAAGCCATCCTGCGGGAAGCGCGTGCCCGGACGACATCTGGCGAGGAAGGGGGTGCGCCCGCTGAAGCGGCCCAGGTGGTAGAGCGGAGGTCGCCCTCTGAGATCGGCGCCAAGCAGGAAGTCGAGATAGTCGACCGCTCGCGTCGCGCGCGCGCCACCCACGCCGCCAACTGGCGGCACCAGCGAGTCGAGGAGTGCCTCCGCGACCCGCCGTTCGCCAGGCTTGAGGAAGTTGTGGCGCCTAAGCCCGCGGTCGTCCGGCCTTCGCGGCTCCGCAAGGGAACGGGCTATCCGCCCGGGCGTTGTGATCGACGCCGCAAGCGAGGCTGTGAGGCCGGCAACGAACCGGCGGCGGCTGATGGCGGACAGCTCAGGCGTCGTTTACCGCCCTAGACGCATCAGGGAAGAGCGGCCACACCGCAGCGGGGTGGCCCGAGCAGACCGCTCGCGCTTACGCTTCCGATGCCGTGAGTGACCGCCTGGCCCGGGCTCGGCGGGCCCGGATGCCCCCACCAGTTGCCCTTGGCGACGACCGCGAGGTTGGTCGCCTCGACGTCGCCGGACCCGTTACCGGAAAGGCAGTTGCCGCCGGGGCTCCCGAGGCCGCCGCCGCCGAGGTCGAGCCGCGAGTCCGGCACCGTGCCGATGCCCGTCGCCTCCGCCTCGAAGGAGGCACCGGGCTCCCCGTTGTTCGTGATCGCCGTACTGGCGATTTTCACGTGCAGCGATGTCATCGGCGTTCCGTCGAGCACGTGCAGCCCGTACTTCGCGTTGCCCGTGATGACGCTGTGGCTGATATCGGCGACAAGTTGCTTCGCGGGGCCGCTGCCATTGCCCTGGCCCACATTGTTGCCGAGGCTTATCCCGTTGTTGCAGTGCTTGAACACCGAGTTCCTCATCACGAATGTGGTGCTGTCGGCGGCACCGTTGTGCCCGGCGACCATGCAGTCGCCGATGTTGAACGGGATGGGGTTGGAGCCGCCGTCGCTCGAGCCCGGTGGGTTGCCGCCGCGCACGCTCGTCCGATCCGCGAGGACGTTGTCCGCTACGAAGCGCATCGTCGAGCCGGAACCGAGGTTGCCCTCCTCGAACATGTCGCCGACGTTGTCCCGGAAGGTGCTGTTCCTGAGGTTCGCGACGATCTTCCCGTTGCCCGTCGAGACGATCGTCTCGAAGCCGTTGCACGAGGTGCCGCCGATCGCGTGCGCGAAGGTGTTGTGATCGACGGTGTCGTAGATCTGGCCTGAGCCGGCGGTGTTGGCGAACTCGCCCTCGCAGTCGGCGCCGGGGCTGCCGATGTAGGTCTCGGTGTTGCGGTCCTGGGTGACGTGAAGGACCGCCTTGTCGAGCGCCTGCATTCCGATCGCCAGCCCCTCCTTGATGTGAGTGACCGTGTTCCGCCTGACCTTCGCGGTCAGCTTCGACGAGCCCATCGCGCGGACGTCGATGCCGTCGGCGCAGCTCGAGTCGTGGAGGTAGTTGCGCCCTACGTCGACCTTCCCGACCGCGCGCTGGCCGTCGACCATGATCCCGGCCCAGCCGTTTTGCGGTGCGACCGCCGGCGACGCGGGGATCATGACCCCGGGGATCCCCGTCGGGACGTTGAACGGCTGCACCTGGAAGCCGTTCGTGCACGACGTGTTCTCGCCGGACACGTCGTTCCCGATGATGCGGACCCCGACGCTGTCGACGCCGTAGACCGCCCCGCGATACGCGGTCTTCACCACCACGTTCCGGACGCTCGCGTTCCGGCTCAGGCGGATGGCGTCGCCATCCAGGTTCTTGCCGCTGGTGTTCTCAAGGCTCGGGAGCCTCTTCAGGCGCCTCGTGCGTCGAGCCGCTGACCCCGCTTCAGCCGGATGCCGCCGTTCAGCGGCGCGACGCGCTTCGGTGCCGGCAGGATCACGATCTTGTCCCCTGCTCGCGACACGCGCTCTACCGCCGCGAGGCTGCGGAACGGCGCCCGGCGCGATCCGTTTCCGCGTCGGCGCGCGGTGGCGCTCACGTACCAGGTCCTCTTGTTCCTCTTCTTGGCGGCGGCGTGTGCGACTGCTGTGGAGCGGCCTTGCAGCGTCGCGGCCCCCGACGAAGTCGGGGCGAACGCGGCCACCAAGGCGGAGCCCACCAGCACCGCGACCGCGGCACCACGTGATCCCGTCGCGTTCCCTGCCAACGGAGGGAAGATATGCGCTGAGCAGGGGTGCGTACGCCGATAGAGATGGAATGCCTCGGAGCACCATGAGCACACGCGGTCTCGGCGTCGTCGGCGCTGCGTTGGCGATGGCCGCGCTGTCGGCGTCGGTCGCATCGGGAAATGCGGGTCGGGAGCGCGCGTCCGGGGCCGGGCTCGCGCGGCAGCTCTCGCGACACCCGATTCGCGAAAGGCACGGATGGAGCCGATACGACGAGGCGCCGACGAACGCCGTCGTCCGGCCGCTGCGGGTGCTTCAGGTAGCGGGCAACGTGAAGAACCCCCAGGCCCTGAGCCATCCGGGCTCGGGCCAGACGACAACCCTGACCTACCTCGGGGGAACGCAACCGTCGCTCGTTCTCGACTACGGCAGGGACGTCGGCGGGACCGCGACGTTCGACATTGCGGCGACGACCGGGACGACGATCCAGACGACGTACTCGGAGACGTTGGCGAACCTCGGCAACGACGGGGCGAGCACCGTCGGCCTCTTCCACTCCGGGAACGGACAGAGGACGGACAGCTTCCCCGCAGCCGCACCGGGCGTCGTCACGGCGCCGTTGATCCAGGGCGGGGAGCGCTATGAGCGAGTCACGCTGACCACGCCTGGGACGGTGACGCTGCGGTCCGCCGCCATCAACTTCAGCCCGCTGCGTGAGACGCCGTCCGTCATGCGGGGACATTTCCTTTCGAGCGACGACCTCCTCAACCGCATCTGGTACGCCGGCGCGTACACGCTCAACCTCAACCAGATGACCCCGGGCACGACGGTCGAGCCGGGCGCCGTCAACGGGCTGCACCTGATCCTCGACGGTGCCAAGCGCGATCGCGCGGTCTGGAGCGGGGACCACGTGATCTCTGATCTCACCGACTACTACGCGAGCGATCCGGTCTGGGCGCGGGACTCGAACTCGCTGTTCCTGGAGCATCCGGCGAGCGAGGCGGGCGCGGCCGTCCCGGCCGAAGGGGACATGTCGCAGCCGGGCCCGCTCCCCGGCGCGTGCACCCCGAACGTGAACCTGGACCACTACGGGTGCGTCACCTGGTCGGCCACCTATTCGATGGTCGTGATGACCGCGCTCTACCACTACTACCTCTACACGGGCGATCGCCGGTTCGTGCGCCAGCACTGGCAGGCGGTCGTCCGCCAGATGGAGTGGGACGCGCAGCACATCGGATCGGACGGCCTGTTCTCCGTCACCGCGCACGAGGGTGCGGACTGGAACGTCGACGTCCACAGCGGCGAGCTGACCTACGTCAACGCCGTGTACGTGCAGGCGCTGCAGTCAACCGCCAAGCTGGCCACCGCGCTCGGCCACAGGGCCCAGGCCAAGGAGTGGTCGGCCGCGGCCACCGCAGTCACGAAGGCGGTCAACAGGCAGCTGTGGAACCCGAAGACGCACGTGTACGACGCGAGCACGAGTCAGCGCGGCGCCGTCGTGCAAGACGCCAACGTCACCGCGATCCTCGCCGGCATCGCGGGCCGTTCGCGCGCGAGACGAATCTTGAAGGTGCTGCAGCGCAGGCTGGGCAGCAAGTACGGGCCGCTCGACGTCAGCAGCCCTGCACCATCCGGCTACACGCAGCACGTCTCGCCGTACATGGGCAGCTTCCACGTGCTCGCGGATCTCACTGCAGGCGACGAAGCCGCCGCCCTGTCGACCATCCGCCGGGAGTGGGGATTCATGATCCGCCACGACCCGGGCGGCGTCGAGTGGGAGCGCATCCAGCCGAACGGGATCCCTGCCGGCGGCCCGATCGCCGACAGCAGCGCCCACGCCTGGTCCACCGGCCCAACCGCGGCGCTCTCCATGTACGTGCTCGGCGTGAGGCCGGCCAGTCCCGGCTACCGGCACTGGACCGTGGGCCCTCAGCCGGGCGACCTGCGCTGGGCCCAGGGCGTCGTTCAGACGCGGCGTGGGCCGATCGGCGTCCGCTGGCGGCGGAAGGCGCGCAAGTTGTTCGTGCTGACAGTCCTGGCTCCGCGCGGCACGTCGGGAAAGGTCGCAGTTCCTCTGCTGCGCCGCGGCGGCACGATCGCCCGTAGCGGCAAGATCGTTTGGAGCCACAACCGTCCGGCACCCGGCGTGCACGCGCACCGGGTCGGCACCACGGTCGTGTTCGCCCAGCACGGCGGGCGCTCGACCTACGCCTGGGTCCGCTGATGGACCGTTAGGCTTCGCTCGCGATGCTCTCCGCGCCCTTCCGCGCCGCAGTCGAGAACGGGAACATCGAGCAGGTTCCCGAGCTCCTCCATGAGGACGTCGTCTTCCGGAGCCCGGTCCTGTTCAAGCCGTATGAGGGCCGCGAGCGGGTGTTGAAGGTCCTAGGCGCGGCGGAGCGCGTGCTCGGACTCGGGGGGTCGTTCCGCTACCTGCACCAGCTCGAGGACCCGGATGACCGTGTCGCGATACTCGAGTTCGCAACCGAAGTGAATGGGAAGCAGGTCGAGGGAATCGACAAGCTCACGTTCGACGAGGACGGCCTGATCACCGAGCTCAAGGTGATGATTCGCCCGGCGTCGGCTCTGCAGGTCGTGGGCGAGCGAATGGCCGAGGAGTTCGACCGGGTCGGGCTCAGTCTCCCGGCCTGATCGCATGGCGAAGCCTCCGCCAGCCGCCGCGCGTGAGCGCGTCGAGCCGCACGTCGACCCGGCGGAGTCGTGCGAGCCTGGCCTCACGGCGCGCGAGCCGGCCCCGTAGGCTCGCCGCGTAGGCGCGGGTGGTGTCGAGTGCCCGCTCGAGCGTGGCAGGTCGCGCCCGGCGGGCACCTCGATCGCTCCCGAGCCCGGAGTGTGGGTCCGGATCAGATCGCCCCACTTCGCGCGGAAGATCTCCCGGTTGCGCCGGTTCACGAAACGGGCGAAGGCACGGTCGGTGCTGGCTCCCTGGTGATGGCGGATGACCGACCGCGGCTCCAGCAGGACACGCTGACCGCGGGCGAGGATCGCGACGCAGAGATCGACGTCGACGTAATACAGCGGATAGAGGCGCTCGTCGGCACCTCCGACCTCATCCCACGTCGAAGCGCGGATCAGAAGCGAGGATGAGCCACACTGGTCCACCAGGTGGACCCTGTCGAGATCGCGCACACTGCGCCCCCAGGCCGGTCTCGTGACGCCCTCCGGCATCAGCTCCATTCCAGCCGCCTGCACGCGTCCGTCCATGTGCAGAACGAGACTTCCGACAGCGCCCACCTGCGGCTCGGCGTCGGCCGCCGCGACGAGCGCTTCCAGCCAGCCGGGCTCGACCTCGGCGTCGTCGTGCAGCGAGACGAGAAACTCGCCGCGGGCACGTGCCCGAGCGCGGTTGAGCGCTCCGGCGAGCCCCAGCTCGACCCTCGATGCCTCGATCAGCGCTCCCGTCACAAGCGCGCGCAGTCTCTCCGCCTGCTCCTCCCCCGCGCCGTCCAGGAAGACGATCGTCTCGAAGGGAACCGTCCCGGATGCGATATCCGCAAGTCGCTCGAGACAACGCTCGAGCAGCGGTCCGCGAGCGCCCGCCGCGATGATGACCGAGGCACGCGGTCTCCTCGGAGCGGGGAGGGCTATGACGGGCTGTCCGGCCGCCATGCGGGCACTTTAGATTCGCGGCAGCTGGCCGAGGGGTAAGCTCGGCCGCCGATTGACGGACGTCGTCTCCAAACCCGCCGTCGACCCGATCGGAACGCGCGACCGCCCTCACCGCAGCCCGGACGGGCAACTGGTCGCACTCGGCATCGACGGGGTGGTCCTCGAGCGCCCGCCACGCCACGTCGACCAGCGGGGATCGCTGTTCGAGGCCATCAGCTTCGGGCATCCGTTCTGGAGCGAGCCGATCGTGCACTGCGAGTGGGTGGTCACGGCCCCCGGAATGATCAAGGGCTGGGGCATGCACCTGGAGAGCATCGATCGCTACGTGGTGGGCACGGGACGCATACGGGTGGTCCTCTACGACGGACGGGTTGACTCGCCCACGTTTCAGAACCTCGTCCAGTTCCACTTCTCGGACGAGTCGCCCGGCTGGCTGCGGATACCGACCGGTGTCTGGCACGCCTCACAGAACTACGGCGACCGGAACGCGATCTTCGTCAACTTCCCCACCGAGCCGCACCACTACGACGATCCAGACAAGTACCGGATCGATCCCTACGACCGCTCGGAGATCGACTTCGACTGGACGATCCGCGGCGGCTGAGCCGTTCCGCCGGGTCGCGGGTCGCCGGCCAATTCGCGAGGAGGCTCAGCCGATGCAGATCACCAGAAACTCCCTCGATACCGCCACCGGGCCAAGCGACTGGTTCACCGGGACCGTGTACATCGACACCGTCGCCACACCCTCAGAGCCATCCCGTCTCGCGGCGAGCAGCGTCCACTTCACGCCGGGCGCCCGAACGGCGTGGCACACCCACCCGTACGGGCAGAACATCTACGTCACCGAAGGCGTCGGCGTCTGCCAGCGCCGTGGCGGACCGATCGAGGTCATCCGCCCAGGTGACCGCGTGTTCTTCGAGCCGGGCGAGGACCACTGGCACGGTGCCGCCCCGAACCGCTTCATGACCCACATCGCCATGCAGGAGGTCGACGACCAGGGCAGCCCCGTCACGTGGGGCGACCACGTCACGGACGAGGAGTACTCCGCTGCGCCTGCGATCCACGAGCCTTGAGCCGGCGGCGCGGAGGCGTTAAAGCTCCTCGCGCCGCGGGATAGAGGCGGCGAACCGTGACGGCTAGCGACATGCTCGCGCGTGGCGGCCGCGTGACGGCCGCCGCGACGCGGTGGACCGGCCGCCGCATCCGGGGCGAGGTGGTGAAGCGCGTGGGAGGTCCGGCTCGCGCGCGCGTGATCACGTTGTTCGGCGCGGCCCTCGCGTTGAACGGCGCCGACACGGCCACCGTGGGCGCCGTCGCGCCCCAGCTCGAGCACGGGCTGCACATCAGCAACACCCAGATCGGCCTCCTGACCTCGGTGGCGCTCCTCGTCGGCGCAGTGTTCACGATCCCGGTCGGGCTCTACGTCGACCGCTTCAAGCGGATCCCGATGCTCTCGCTCAGCATCGCGGCGTGGAGCATCGCCTCGCTCCTGAGCGCGTTCTCCTCCAACTACTCGAGCCTGCTGCTCACCCGTCTCTTCCTCGGCGCTGTGACCGCTACCGCAGGTCCCGCGATCGCCTCCCTCACCGGCGACTACTTTCCTGCCCGCGAGCGCGGCCGCGTCTACGCCTACATCCTCGGCGGCGAGATCGCGGGGACGGCGGCGGGCTTCATCGTCAGCGGTTCGGTCGCCAGCCTGATCACCTGGCGCGCCGCGTTCGTGCTGCTCGCGATCCCCGGGTTCTTCCTGGCGCGCGAGCTCTACCGCACGGTGCCCGAGCCCCTGCGCGGGGGCCAGAGCCGGCTCATGCCCGGGGTGATCGACCTCAAGCAGGCGGTGGCGGAGGCGGGATCGCGTCCGGCGGGAGACGAGCCGGAGGACGCCGTGCGGGCCGATGAGCTGGCCGAAGAGGCAGTCCGCCGTCGCGGGCTCGAAGCCGATCCCGAGCGCGTCCTGAAGGAGGACCCGCGCGCGCTGGGACTCGTGCCCGCAGTGCGCTACATCCTGTCGGTCCCCACCAACGTGCACATGATCATCAGCTCGTCGCTCGGTTACTTCTACTTCTCCGGGCTCTCGACGTTCGCGCTGCTGT
This sequence comes from Actinomycetota bacterium, assembly GCA_005885165.1. Taxonomy (GTDB): domain Bacteria; phylum Actinomycetota; class Thermoleophilia; order Solirubrobacterales; family Thermoleophilaceae; genus AC-37. Next base: position 15,672 of record VAXR01000048.1, on the reverse strand, counting down.
TCGTACGCGGCCACTATCACGCCAGCCAGGCAACCGCCGAGCTGGTCCTGGGCCTGCTGGTCGCCGGCGCGATGGCCGGCACGCTCGTCAGCGGGCGCCTCACGGACGCCATGGTGCGGCGCGGAGCGCTCGAGGGGCGCGTGTGGGTTCCGGCCGTGTCGTACATCGGCGCCGCCGCCCTCCTGATCCCCGGCCTCGTGTCGAGCCACCTCACGCCCGCCATCTGGTTCGACGTGGCCGGGGCGGCGCTGCTGTCCGCCGCCAACCCACCGCTCGACGCGGCGCGGCTCGACATCATGCCCCCCGGTCTCTGGGGTCGCGCCGAGAGCACGCGCACTGTGCTGCGCTCCCTGGCGCAGGCAATCGCCCCACTCGTGTTCGGCGGACTTGCGGACCTCATCGCGGGGATCGCACCCAAGCAGGCCCCGATCGGCACGCATCCCGGGGTAATCTCGCCCGGCGCCGCTCGAGGTCTCGAGATCACGTTCCTGCTGTTGCTCGGGACGCTCGTTGCCGCCGGCATCTTCCTCTTGCGAGCGCGATCCACCTACGCGCGCGATACGGCGACGGCCGCCGCGTCGCATCGGGGCTCAGGGTGACGATCTATGTGCTCCGAGCGCGCATCACGGCTCGGCCGCGAACACCCGCCGCTCGTCGGAGATCCCCTTGAGCTGCTTCGTGCCCCGGTCGGCGAACCGAATCCCCGATCCGGCAACGAGATCCTTGACCGTGCTAGAGACGAGCACCTCGTCCGCGGCGGCGAGGGCCCCGATCCTCGACGCGATGTGGACCGCGATGCCGCCGACGTCATCGCCCATCAGCTCGACCTCGCCGGAGTGCAGGCCGATGCGCACCTCCAGGCCAGACGATCGGGCGGCCTCGGAGATCGCGTGCCCGCACCTGATCGCGCGCGCCGGGCCGTCGAACGTCGCCAGGGAGCCGTCACCCAGCGTCTTCACCTCGCGTCCACGGAACCGCGTCAGCGCGCCACGCACTGCTGCTTGATGCGCAGAGAGGAGCTCGCGCCAGCGCGCGTCACCGAGCTGAGCCGCTCGCTCCGTCGAGCCGACGATGTCCGTGAACATCACCGTCGCCAGGACGCGGTCGGGCTCCGGTGCCGAGCGCGCGCCGGTAAGGAACTCCTCGATCTCCCCGAGCACGCCTTCCGCGTCACCTGCCCAGGGCAGATGGTCGATCCCGGGAAGCTCCACGTACCGGGCGCCCTGGATCTGGGCGGCGAGCTCCTTTCCGGCGCGCCGATTGACGACACGATCGCCGCGCCGGTGGACGACGAGCGTCGGAACGTGGATCGTGGGCAGGATCGCTCGCACGTCGATGTCCAGGAACATCTCGAAGATCTGCTGGACCATCGCCGGGCTGGCGGCCGAGCGCTCGAAACGAGCGGTGAGCTCGAGGGCTTGGGGCTCGCCCACGAGGCTCGGGGCGAAGAGCTCCATGATCCCCTCGGGCTGTCGTCCCCAGTAGGGCGCGATGAACTCGGCCGCGGATTCGCGAAGCGCCTCCGCGGGCGAAGCCCACGGGTAGTCCGGCGCCTCGGTGGTGCGTCCCATAGCGCCGTGCAGCACCAGAGCGGTCACGCGATCGGGGTGAGTCGCTGCGAAAAGGGCGCTCATGGGCCCGCCCTCGGAGACCCCGAAGAGCGCCGCCCGCTTGGACCCGGCGGCATCCATCACCGCTCTGACGTCGTCGATCCTCTGCTCGAGTGTCGGCACCTCGGTGACGGGGTCGGAGAGCCCGGTGCCGCGCTTGTCGAAAAGGATGAGGCGCGAGAAGGAGCTGATCCGCTCGAGGAAGCGAGCGATCGGAGGCATCTCCCACTGGAGCTCGAGATGGGTGGCGAAGCCGAGGACGAGGACCAGGTCGATTGGCCCGTCGCCCACGACCTGATAGGCGATCGAGGAGTCACCTGATTTCGCGTACTGCGTGGGCGGAGTCGTCATCGGCGGTTGAGGAAGACCTAGCGCAGGGCCTCGAACTCGTCGTCCGTCAGCTCGATCTCGAGAGCACCCAGGTTCTCTTTCAGGTGCTCGATCGACAGGGTGCCGGGGATCGGCAACGTGGTCGGCGATCGGCGCAGCAGCCACGCGAGCGCGATCTGGGCGGGTGTCGCGCCGTGGCGCTCGGCGATCTCCGCCGCCGTCGACCCAACGCCGGCTCGCAACGGGAAGTACGGCACGAACACGATGCCGTTGCCGGCGCAGTAGTCGACAACGTCGTCGTCCGTGCGTTCGGCGAGGTTGTAGTGGTTCTGGACGGCGGCGATCGGGACGACCTGCCTCGCCCGCTCGACCTGCTCGACCGACACGTTCGAGACGCCGGCGTGCCGGATCCTCCCCTGCTCCCCGTTCTCGTTGATGACGGCGAGACTGTCCTCGAGCGGGGTCTCCGGATCGGGCTTGTGGAGGTAGTAGAGACCAATGGTGTCGGTTCGCAGCCGGCGAAGGCTCTCCTCGATCTCCGCCCGGAGCACCTTGGGGCGACCGTCGCGGTAGCCGCCCTTTGTGGCCACCACGCAGCCTTCGGGCACGGGAGAGAGAGCGGCGCCGATCGTCTCCTCGCTCTGCCCGCCCGCATAGGTGTGCGCGGTGTCGATGAAGTTGACCCCTGCCGCGACCGCCTCCTGAACGAACGCAACGTTCTGAGGCGTGTTCGTGAGGCGATTGGTACCCAGCCCGATCCGGGTGAGCGGCGTCTCACCAAGCGTGACCGTCGCCGCATCCCTCAGCGACCGCTCTGCCATGCGTACCGGTATATCGAACGCCCGACCGCCACGGGGCCAAGATGCGAAGATCGCTGATCGCCCCCTGGTCATGACCGAACGAGCTCGCGCCGAGCAGGAACTCGCCGAACAGCCGCTCGAGCTGATCCTGGCGCGCAACCTGATCTCGATCGTCTCGCTGCCGGCGGTGCTCGTCGACGTGAACACCCGCATCGTCTTCTTCAACGAAGCGGCGTCCGAGCAGATCGGGGCACCGTTCGAGGAGATCGGCGTCCTCGAGCCCGACGAGTGGAGCGCCCGCTACGGACCGCTCGACGCGGCCGGCAACCCGCTGCCGCGCGATGGACTCCCCCTCGCAACCGCGGTTCGCGAGTCACGGCCTGCTTACGGCCGCTACTTCTTCCGGACCGAGTCTGGGATGCGCGAGGTCGAGGCCGGCGCGCTGCCCCTGACGGGACCCGCTGGCTATCACGGGGCGATCATCGTGTTCTGGCCGGTGCCGGCGGACGAGGCCCGCTAGGTCGATGCGCATCCGCTTCTGGGGCGTCCGCGGCTCGATACCTGCGCCCGGGCCCAACACGACCGTGGTCGGGGGCAACACGCCGTGCGTTCAGGTCACCGGTGAGGATGGGACCGAGTTGATACTCGACGCGGGGAGCGGGATCCGCGAGCTGCATGCGAGCGACGTGGGTCACGCGAAGCGGATCCACATCCTGCTGACCCACCTGCATCTCGACCACATCCATGGCCTGCTCTTCTTCAGGCCGCTCTTCGACCCCGAGGCCGAGGTCACCGTCTGGGGGCCACCCGGCCGGGCGTCGCTGCGGAGCCGGCTGGCTCGCTTCCTGTCCAGCCCGCTCTCGCCGGTCGAGATCCGTGACCTTCCGGCGAATGTCGCCTTCAAGGACGCGCCGTCGAGCAGCTGGCGCCTCGGTGAGCTCGAGGTACGAGCTTCGCTGATCGCACATCGCGGACCTACGCTTGGCTACCGGATCGCCGAAGCGGGCGCCACCCTCTCCTATCTGCCCGACCACGAGCCGGGGCTCGGCACGTCACTGTCGTCGGCGCCATCGAACTGGATATCGGGGCTCGCGCTCGCCCGCGCCGCCACCGCGCTGATCCACGACTCTCAGTACTCGGATTCCGAATACGCGTTCCGCCGAGGCTGGGGGCACTCGAGCCTGAGCGACGCCCTCGCCTTCGCAAGGCGATCAGGGCCCAAAGCGCTCTTCATGTTCCACCACGACCCTGGCCACGACGACGGGCAGCTGCAATCGCTCGCGCATCAAGCGACGGACGATGCCGCGCGCCTGGGTGTGGAAGGCGAAGTCCAACTCGCGCGCGAAGGAGAGACGTTTGACTTATGAGCGGTCGTGAAGTCGACATTCGCACTCCCGACGGCGTCGGCGACGCCTACCTGGCGCGACCCGACGACGGACCCCATCCCGGGGTCCTCTTCATCATGGACGCGTACGGGTTGCGACCGACGATCAACGAGATGGTCGACCGGGTCGCCGCCGACGGCTACGTGGTCCTTGCGCCGAACGTCTTTTACCGGGCCGGGCGCTCACCGGTGCTGCCGCTCCCCGACCTGACCGACCCCGAGCAGCGCACCAGCTTCTTCCAGTCGTTGCGGCCGCTGATCGAGCAACTCACGACGGAGCGGATCGCCGCCGACGGCGCCGCCTATCTCGACTACCTCGCGGCGGCCGGTGCCACTGAACCGTTCGCGATCACCGGATACTGCATGGGCGCGCGAATCGGCTGGCGGATCGCCGCGGCCCATCCCGACCGCGTCGCAGCGTTGGGCGGCTTCCACGCCGGCGGCCTCGTGACGGATGCAGCCGACAGCCCGCACCGCTCGGCCGCGGACGTGAAGGCCGAGCTGTACTTCGGCTTCGCCGACAACGATCGGAGCATGACCGCCGACCAGATCGCCGAGCTCGAGCGGACCCTCGACGAGGCGGGCGCGCGCTACCGCTCCGAGGTCTACGAGGGAGCGCAGCACGGATACACGATGGCCGACACCGCGGCGTACAACGAGGCCGCGCGCGAGCGCCACTTCCGCGAGCTCCGAGCGCTGCTGAATCGCACGCTGGCCGGCTAGCGCCCGCGAACTGACTCGAGCCTCGTTCGCATCTCAGGCGGCGGCGAGGCGCTGATGCACGAGCCGGACGGCCATCGAACCTTCTCCAACGGCTGACGCCACTCGCTTCACCGAGCCGGAGTGGACGTCGCCGACGGCGAAGATGCCGGGCCGGCTCGTCTCGAGGAAGAACGGGCGCTCGTCCCCATACGCGGCGAGCTCCTCGCCCTGGACGTCGCGCCCGGTGAGCAGGAAGGAGTGCTCGTCCATCGCGACGTGACCCTGGAGCCAGTCGGTGTGCGGCGAGGCGCCGATGAACACGAACACGGCCTTCGCCTCCAGCTCGGTCGTGTCGCCGGTCGCGTTTTCGCGAACGACGACCGCCTCGAGCGACCCGTCGCCCTTTAGCTCGACCACCTCCCGGCGCGTCAGCACCTCGACCTGCTCGCGGCTCTCGATCTCGTCGATCAGGTAGCGCGACATCGACTTCCCGAGGTCGTCCCCCCGGATCATCAGCCGGCAGCTCACCGCGTGCTGCGAGATGAACATCGCGGCCTGGCCGGCGGAGTTGCCGCCACCCACCACGAGCACCGGGTCGCCCGCGCACATCAGCCCCTCGGCCTGGGTGGCGGCGTAGTAGACGCCGACGCCCTCGAACCGCTCGAGGTCCGGCACGTCGAGCTTCCGGTACTGCGCGCCGGTCGCAACGATCACCGTGCGTCCGTTGACGACCTCCCCGTCGCTCAGCCGGATCGAGTAGTGGCCGTCCTCTTGGGCGATGCCGACAGCCTCGGCGGGAACGACCAGGCGGGCTCCTAGCCTCCTCGCCTGCAGTGCGGCGCGCTCGGCGAGCTCGCTCCCCGAGATCCCCGCCGGGAAGCCCAGGTAGTTCTCGATTCGCGCCGATGTGCTCGCCTGCCCGCCGAACGCAACAGCGTCGATCGCCTGGGTGTCGAGGCCCTCGGACGCGCCGTACAGCGCCGCCGCGAGGCCGGCCGGCCCACCGCCGACGATCACGAGGTCGCAGATTGGCGGGGGCGCGCCCCGGGAACCCAGGCCGAGCATCGCCCCGAGCTCCGCGTTCGACGGGTTGCGCAGCACGCCCTGTCCCCAGATGACGACCGGCGTCTCGGACGGCTCGAGCCCGAGTGCCTCGAGCAGCGTGTCCGCCTCCTCGTCGTCCTCGAGATCCATCCAGTGGTACGGCATGCGGTTGCGCGCGAGGAACTCGCGCAGGCGCCGGCTGTCGCGCGAGTAGCGCGAGCCGACCACCTTTACGCCCGCGCCGAGATCGATCAGGATCGACCGGCGGGCCAGGTACGCCCGCAGGATCACGTTGCTCAGGTCCTCGTCCGCAGAGACGAGCTCGCGCAGGGTCTCGACCGGCATCTGGATGACCTCACCGGGGTCTCTCACGACGGCGGTCAGGTACGGCGGCGAGCCGGTCAGCAGGTTGAGCTCGCCGAGAAACCGGCGCGGACCGTGAACTGCGATGACGCGGTTCTCGCGCTCGTATCCCTCGACGACCGCGACCGCGCCCGACTCGACAACGAAGAAGTCGTAGTGCGCGTCCCCCTCGCGGAACAGCACGTCCCCGGGTTCGACGGACCGCATCTCGCCCGCCGCGCGCATGCGCGCCAGCTGCTCGTCGTCGAGCCGGGGGAACGCGCCGCCGCGATCGACGGGCTCCTCCATCCCCAGCCCGAGTGGCGTTGTCATCGGTTGGTCTCCTTGCTCGCGGCGTCGCCCATGCAGCACATTGACGAAGCTGTCAAGCTCGGCCGGCAACCGGTTCTGGAACCGTGGCTGGTCATCACATCTCTCGCGGCTTCACCGGCCGCCGGCGCGCCGTCGACGATCCGGCGCGCGTGCCGCCCGGTCAGTACCTCACCGGCGACTTCCCGGTCCTCTCAGCCGGACCGACGCCCCACACCCCTCTCGACGAGTGGAGCTTCACGATCGACGGCGCGGTCGAGGAAGCCGTGTCGTGGAGCTGGGAGGACTTCCTCGCGCTTCCGGCGGAGACGCCGACCATGGACATCCATTGCGTGACCAAGTGGTCGAAGCTCGACACGACCTGGCGAGGGGTATCGGTCGACACCCTCCTCGAAAGCGTCGCGACCGAAGCCGGCTACGTCACCGCCTGGTGCGACGGCGGCTACACGACGAACCTCGCGATCGAGGACCTTACGGGCGGCAAGGCGTGGGTCGCCTACGAGTACGGCGGCGAGCCGCTCGAGCCCGAGCACGGCGGGCCGGCGCGCTTGCTCATCCCGCATCTCTATTTCTGGAAGAGCGCGAAGTGGGTCCGCGGCCTCACGTTCACCCTCTCGGACGAGCCCGGCTTCTGGGAGACCTACGGCTACCACAACCGGGGCGACCCGTGGCTCGAGCAGCGCTACCAGGGAGACTGACCTGGCAGCTCGGTCGCGTGGTCGAGGTGATCGAGGAGACGGCGCGCGCGAAGAACCTGGCGCTGGAGCTCCCCGACTGGCCGGGTCACCTCGCGGGGCAGCACGTCGACGTGCGCCTCACCGCTGAGGACGGCTATCAGGCGCAGCGCAGCTACTCGATCGCATCCGCTCCCGAGGAGGGGCACCTGCTTCTCACGATCGAGCGGCTGGAGGACGGCGAGGTGTCGCCCTACCTGTGCGACGTCGTGCGGGCCGGTGACGAGCTCGAGCTGCGGGGACCGATCGGCGGCTACTTCGTGTGGGACGCGTCTCTGGTCGGGCCGCTGCTGCTCGTGAGCGGCGGCTCCGGCATCGTGCCCCTGCGGGCGATGCTCCGCCACTGGCAGGCGGGCGACCGCCCGGTGGCGGTGCGCGTGCTCCACTCCGCGCGTTCGCTGGACGACGTCATCTACCGCGAGGAGCTCTCGCGGTTCGACGGCGACGATCAGGCCGACGTTCGCATCGCCTTGACGCGGGAGTGGCCGGACGACTGGCCAGGCCATCGCGGGCGGGTCGACCGCGACCTGCTCGATGAGGTCGCTTGGCTGCCGCAGGAGCATTCGCGCATGTACATCTGCGGGCCGAGCGGGTTCGTCGAGGCTGCGGCCGAGGGCCTCGTGCAGAATGGACAAACCCCGAGCCAGATCAAGACCGAGCGCTTCGGCCCGACCGGGAGCTAGTGAGGAGGAAGCCGTGGAGGCACTCGACGGAAACGCCATCGCGGGAGAGCTCTACACCGCGTTTGGCAAGGAGATGACCACGGCGAGCGGGAGGTGCACGCACTGCGGCGCCAGGTCCGAGGTCGCGGAGCTCGTCGTCTACTCGCGCGCGCCCGGTGCGGTCGCTCGCTGCCCTTCATGCGGCAGCGTGGTGATGGTCCTCGTCGCCGTTCGCGACGAGAGCCGAGTACATCTCCCCGGCCTCGAGCTGGATTAGGGAACTGCGACGCGAGCCCGCGCGACCTGATTGAGTGCGCGGCCGTGGGGACGGGCTGCGGTTGGAGAAGTCGTGCCGTCGTCGGTGCGGTCGCGACTGCCGCCGCCATGGCGTGGACGCTGGCGCTGGCCGGCGGCGCCTCGGCGGCGAGCTTCAGCGCGCACGGCAGCGCCAAGCAGGTCTACGTCACCGGCGTCGCCCCCAACGCGCGTGTGTCGCTCCTGAACCACAAGGGTCGGAAGGTCGCGACAAAGAACGCCGACTCGCTCGGCGGCCTCCTCTTCCGCAACGTGAAGCCGGGCACCGGGTACCGCGTACGCCTCGTAAAGGGCGGGGCGGAGTCAGGGCCGCTGACGGTGTTCTCGAACCGATCGAAGCCGCCGAGCACGAACGGCTACAACCAGTCGATCCCGTCGAGCGGCTACGGCTATATGACGACCCGCGACGGGACCAAGCTGGCCATCTACGTGCACCCCCCGCAGGACTGGTCGAAGGCGGTGGGCTCCGCCGCGGGCCTTCCGGCACCGACGTTCCCGGCGCAGGGTCCGTATCCGACCCTGTTCGAGTACTCGGGATACGGGTACGCGGACCCGGCGGGGCCCCAGAGCTCGATCTCGCCAATCGCCAACTACCTGGGCTTCACGGTGGTCGACGTCAACATGCGCGGGACGGGCTGCTCCGGCGGCGCGTTCGACTTCTTCGAGCCGCTTCAGAACCTCGACGGCTACGACGCGATCGAGACCATTGCGCGCCAGCCGTGGGTGCAGGGCCACAAGGTCGGGATGATGGGCATCTCCTACGGCGGCATCAGCCAGCTCTTCACTGCCCAGACAGACCCGCCGAGCCTCGAAGCGATCACGCCGATCTCGCTGATCGACCAGTCGGCCACGACGCTGTATCCGGGCGGCATCCTGAACACGGGGTTCGCGCTCGCCTGGGTCAAGGAGCGGATCCACGACGCGAAGCCCGCGTCGCCCAAGGGCGGGCAGCCGTGGGCCTACCAGCGGATCCAGCAGGGCGACAAGACGTGCAAGGCCAACCAGGTCCTCCACGGCGAGGCGGCCAACCTGATGGCCAAGGTCCGGTCCAACAGCCACTACCGGCCATCGGTGGCCGATCCCGCCTCACCGGACACGTTCGTCCACAAGATCAAGGTCCCGACGTTCGCGGCCTGCCAGTGGACGGACGAGCAGACCGGCGGTCACTGCGCCGATCTGGCCTCCCGCTTCACCGGGACCCGGAAGAAGTGGTTCACGTTCACGAACGGCACCCACATCGACTCGCTCGATCCCGAGACCGCCAACCGCTGGTACGACTTCCTGGAGCTGTACGTCGCGCACCAGGCGCCGATCACGGAATCCGCCAACCTCCAGGGCGGAGCGCCCGTGGTCTACGAGGTGGCGATGGGGATACCCGGCGTGACGATGCCGCCCGACCCCATCCAGCAGCAGCCCACCTATGCGGGAGCGTTGGCCGCGTTCGAGAAGCTCCCGTCGATCCGCGTGCTCTTCGACAGCGGCGCCGGCAAGCAGCCCGGCTATCCGTATCCGGGGTTCGAGCAGTCCTGGCCCAGCTTCCCGATCCCGGGCACGAGGGCCCGGTCCTGGTACCTCTCACGCGGCGGCTCCCTCGCCGACAAGCCGGTGAAGCACGCCGGGGCCAACGTCTTCACGTGGAACGCCCACGCACGCCCGCTGACCGACTTCACCGGTGACACGAGCTCGGGGACCGGCGGGCTCTGGACCGCGACGCCCACCTATCACTGGGTGTCGCCACGCGCGCGCAACGCGCTTGCGTACGTGACCAAGCCGCTGACGGCCAACACGACGGTGGTCGGCCCCGGCGCGCTGCACGTCTGGGTCCGCTCCTCGGCACGGAACGTCGATCTCCAGGCCACCATCACCGAGGTCAGGCCGGACGGCAAGGAGACGTTCGTACAGAACGGCTGGCTGCGAGGCAACGAGCGCAAGCTCGACTCGCGTAAGAGCACGCTGCTAGAGCCGGTCCCATCCTTCAGAAAAGCCGACGTGCGGCCGTTCCCGCGGAAGCGATTCGTGGAGGTTGTGATCCCCCTCTACTACGAGGGGCACGCGTACCGCGCGGGCTCGCGGATCCGGGTGATCCTCACGGCTCCGAACGGCGACCAGCCCATCTGGTCGTTCAGCGAGACGAGCCCCAAGGGGCACGCGAAGGTCTCGGTCGGCTACTCCAAGCGCATGCGGTCGCGCCTGATCCTCCCGGTGATCCCGGGCGTGTCCGTTCCAACGGGCCTGCCGCCGTGTCCAGGCCTCAGGGGCGAGCCGTGCCGGTCCTACAAGGCGTTCAAGAACCGCACGGCGAAGCCCTGATCTAACCGCCGGGCGCTCGGTACTGGATCTGCTCCGCCTTGCGCAGCGCGTCGATCGTCTCGTCGACGGTAAGGAGAACCGTCGTCTCGAGTCCGGCGACCGCGCCGCCGCCGCCAATGGCCACGGCGACGGCGGCCATGGACACGTTGTCCGGCGCCTCCCACAGCGTGTAGCCGTCGTGCTCGCCGAACGCGTACCAGAACCCGTGGAGCTTCCCACCGACCGACTCGATGTACGACTGAGCCGCCTTGCGACGGTCCTCCGGGTTATCGATCAGCCTGGCCCAGGTCTCCGGCGTGTAGCTGAACCTCGATAGGTAGAGCGGCATCGTCCCTCCCCCTCTGTCTCTCGCCGAACCTCAGCGGGAGGCTAGTGGGCGGCGACTGGGGGCAGCTTCGTGAGCGGGGCGACGCCGGGTGTGCGCAGCCCGTCGAGGACGATCCCGATGTAGCGCTCAGGGTCGGAGCGCGGGTTGCGGAAAGTTCCGGCCAGCGCGCACATCAGCATCGGGACGTCGAATGGGTGGGCGTCCTTGCGAACGACGCCGGCTGCCTGGGCGCGGCCGAGGATCTCGCCTACGAGCTCGAGTATCCCGGCGGCCTCCGCGGCGCGGCCCATCGTCTCGGGCTTCGAGGTGAGCACCTCCGACAGTGCGCGGTCCTCGGTCTGGATCCGCGCCGACGCCCGCATGAAGCCCTCGAACGACTCCCAGGGATCGTCCTGCGCGAGGGCCTCGAGCGCGAGGTCGCGGAGGCGCTCGAAGCGCTCGACCGCCAGCGCCTCGACCAGCTCGTCCTTCGTCTTGAAGTGCCGATACACGGTGCCGACGCCGACCTTGGCCCGCTTGGCGATCTCCTCCATCTGGGCGTCGAGCCCGTCCCGTGCCATGCAGGCCCGGGCGGCCTTGATCACCCGCTTGCGATTCCGGCGCGCGTCAGCCCGCCACTCACGTTCTGGGACTGGGACTGGGATTGCTGTGGTCATCGTCACACTTAACTTGAACCGGAATTCCGATTCCGGTACTATGCGGAACCGGACTTCAGGTTCCGGATTATAGACCGCCCGCCGACGGAAAGCGAGGAATCCCGATGACAAACCGAATCGCCGCTCAAGACCGCCGTTGGATCGCGCTGGCGCTCCTCTGCGTCGCGCAGTTCGTGGTCGTGCTCGACGCCTCGATCGTGAACGTCGCGCTTCCGACGATCGGCCGCGCCTTGAAGTTCACGGAGAGCGACCTGCCGTGGGTTGTGAACGCCTACGTGCTCACATTCGGTGGCTTCCTGCTCCTGGGCGGGCGCATGGCGGACCTGCTGGGACGGCGGATCGTCTTCATGTCGGGCCTCGTGCTGTTCGCGCTGGCGTCGCTGGCTGGCGGCCTGGCCGAGAACTCCGGCCAGCTCATCGCCGCGCGAACCGTGCAGGGCGTCGGGGCGGCGATCCTCTCCCCCGCCGCGCTGTCGATCGTGACGACCACCTTCCGTGACGGCGCCGAGCGCAACAAGGCGCTGGGCGTGTGGGGTGCCGTGGCCGGGAGCGGCGGCGCCGCGGGTGTGCTGCTCGGCGGCGCGCTCACGGACGGACTGGGCTGGCAGTGGGTGCTGTGGGTCAACGTCCCGATCGGGCTGATCGCCGCGGCGATCGCGCCCTCGCTGATCGCCGAGAGCCGGTCTGACGCCGCGCGACGGCACTTCGACCTCGCCGGCGGGGTGAGCATCACCGCCGGCCTGTCGCTGCTCGTCTACGCGCTGCTCGACGCAAACAGCGCCGGCTGGGGCTCCGCGCGGACGATCGGGCTCCTGATCGCCGCGGTCGCGCTCATCGCCGGGTTCATCGCGATCGAGCTCCGCTCCCGCAGTCCGCTGGTGCCCTTCCGCATCTTCCGGCTGCGGACGCTCAGGGGGGCGAACGTCGTCGGCCTGCTCGTGGGAGCTTCGCTGTTCTCGATGTTCTTCTTCATCTCGCTGTACATGCAGCAGGTACTCGGGTACAGCCCGATCAAGGCCGGGCTCTCCTACCTGCCACTGGCGGTCTCGATCATCCTGTCGGCCGGGATCGCGTCGCAGCTGGTCACGCGGATCGGCTTTAAGCAGGTGACGGCGATGGGCATGTTGCTTATCGCCTCCGCCCTCGTCTGGTTCTCGCAGATCTCCGCGCACGGGAGCTTCCTCGGGGACATCCTCGGCCCGTCGCTCCTCGCCGCGGTGGGGCTCGGGTTCGCGTTCGTCACGACGACGATCGCCGCCGTGTCCGGGGTCAGCGACAGCGAGGCCGGGCTTGCCAGCGGATTGATCAACACCACCCAGCAGGTCGGCGGGGCGCTCGGGCTCGCGGTCCTGTCGGCCGTCTCGATTTCGGTGACCGGGACCTCGCGCGTGCCCGGCGTGCTGACGCAGGGTTTCCACGACGCCTTTCTCGTCGGAGCCGGGTTCGTGGCGCTGGGGCTGATCGCGACGCTGACGCTGATTCGCAGCAGCGACAGCCGCGCGCACGTGGCGCTTGGGGACCGCGCCGTGGCCGCGGAGTCGCCCGCCTAACGGCTTGGCGTCATCTGGAAGGTGAACATCCGATCGGCCTCAATCCGCGCGTAGAGCGGGCCGGAGTCGAGGAAGTCGTGCTCCCACTCCGCCCCGTAGCGCGGGACGTACACCTCGAGTAGCGCTTCCCGAAACGGGTCGTCGCGGATGTCGACTGGCACCGCGCGCCCGTGAACGGTCACCGCGAGCTCCTCGCCCGGGAGGTGGGTGGCGCTCACGTGCGGACGGGCACGGATGTGCCTGAAGCGCACGGAGTCCGGAGACGAGCCGAAGTAGAACGCGCCCTTGAAGAAGATCCCGTCTACGGGGCCGACGATCGGCCGGCCGTCGCTCGTGACGGTGGCCAGGGCGAGCAGGCGCATTCCCATGAGCCGCTGGCTGACCTGGTCGGCGGTCAGCCGGCGCTCCGGCGTGATGATCCTCCGCAGGTGCGGTCCTGCCTGGTCGTAGCTTCGGTCGAGGAGGTCCTGGAGCGCAGCGAGGTCGTCGGGCGTCTCGTGCACGACGCCCGACAACCTACTTATCCGCCTCCTCCGGCCAGAACTTGTCGCGCAGCACCTCGCCGTCGGTCTCGTAGCGGGGACCGAACACAAGCAGCTCGAGCCCGTCCGGTCCCGCCTCGAACGCCCTGGCCAAGTCCGGCGCGACTCGAATCGCGTCCATCGGACCGACGTCGTGGATCTCGTTCTCGAGCTTGATCCGCCCGCGGCCGGACAGCACGACGTAGATCTCCTCGGCCTGCTCGTGGCGATGCGCGAACGCCTGCCGGCAGCCCGGACGCACCAAGTAGAACGCGAGCCCGATCGTCTCGGACTCCAGGTCCTTCCGCGGGAACCGCGCCTCCTGGACCTCGGAGAACCCGAACTTGGGCGCGACGTCCTCGATCTCGCGGAGGTTCTTGATCGTGTAGCTCATGTCGGCCCAGCCTACGGCTCTCTCAGGTCGCCGCGGGGACCACGCACAGGTCGGGCCGGTCGGCGCGGTTGAGCCCGCGCCGCAGCGACACGAACGCGACGCCCCCGATCAGGAGCGGGAGCCAGAACAGGATGATGCGGTACGCGAGCACGGCCGCCGCGGTCACGGCCGCCGGTGTGCCGTAGAGGACGAAGGTCCCGATGAGCCCGCCGTCGATCCCGCCGAGCCCGCCCGGGATAGGCAGCAGCCCGCCCATCTGGCCGATCAGGTACGCGATCAGCACGATGGAGATCGGCGGGGAGTACCCGAAAGCGTGGAACGTCGCCAATAGCACCGCGTTGTCCCACGCCCAGTACCCGATAGCGCCGATGACCAGCAGCGGATCGGCTCGGCGGACGAGCGACAGCGCTTCGCTAACCCCTCCGACAAGCGTCCGGCGGCCGGCGGCCATGGCGTGCGCGATGCGACCCGAGCGCTCGCGCAGAGCGCCGGTCCCGACTCGAGGAATGAGGACCACCACGGCGACCACCACGGCGGCCCCAGCCGCGGGCACCGCGGTGAGCAACACGGACTTGTGCGGCCCAACGAGGCCGACCGCCATCAGCGCGCCGACCACGGTCACCGCGACGAAGTTCACCGCGCCCTTGATCAGGAAGAAGGCCACCGACCGGCGAGCGATCTGGTCTGAGGGCATTCCGCCCTCGCGAAGGACCCAGGCACCGAGAGCGAGGCCGCCGATGCCGCTTGCCGGAAGGATCGATCCCATCGCCAGCTCCGACCAGCCGAGCTCCCAGGCCGTCCGCCGGCCCATGTGCCGGCAGAAAATCGGGCGGAACATCAACACGTAGGAGACGCACGAGAGCGCCTCCAACGCGGTGGCGAGCACGAGCCATCCAGGCTTGCCCTTCATCAGGATGTGGCGCACCTGGTCGAGGCCCGGCGCCAGAACCACGACCAGCGCGATAACCACAACGAGGACGGCGACCGTCAACGCGCGCTTCGCGAGCTTGCGCGGCTGGAGCTCACTCGGCATCTCCAGGCGGCCCGGAACGGGCACGGGCTCGACCCGGATTGCCGCTGTATGTCGTCCCTCAGCCAGCCGCTGACTCAGTCTTCGCTCTCGAACACGAAGGCGACATCATCGACGTAGCAGTACGACCAGTCCTCGCCCGGCTCCATGGACGTGACGATCGGATGCCGGCTCTCGCGCGCATGCGCGGACGCGTGACGGTTGGGCGACGAGTCGCAACACAGCACGCGACCACAGCTGCGGCACACCCGTAGGTGCACCCAGCGGTCGCCGATCTTGAGGCACTCCTCGCATCCGGCCGCCTGGTCGGGTCTCTCGACGAGAACCTGGTCCAAGTGCGTGCATAGCTCCATCGTTCGCTCTCCTCGCCCGCTTGTTACACCCAACCCTGACGACGCTGTCAAGCGACCGCGCTTACGCGTTCGTCACAGGCTGAGGCCGGCCACCGGGCGACTCACCAGCACCTTGAGCTTCCGGCGGCAGGCCGGCGACCTTGCGCAGCAGGACGCGGAGCGTCTCGCGCTCCTTCTCGTACAGCGGCCCGAGGGCCTCCTCGGCGGTGTCGATCGCCACTGCTCGTGCTCGTGTGGCAGGAAGGCCACGGATCGGAGGCGATCTGGAACATCGTCG
>VAXR01000196.1 GCA_005885165.1 Actinomycetota bacterium | reverse complement strand
GGCCGCCGCCTCGGGTTCGTGGCGGTCTCCACCACCAGCGCCGCGGACTACGTGCGGGACGTCGGCCGGACGACCGGGCTGGTCGTCCGCCTGGCGCGCGCGGGCCGGGTGGTCTCGTCGACGGTTCACGAGCCCACACATGAGCCGACCCGTTCCGGCGACGTGAAGATTGCAGGGCGGAAGTACCGCGGGCGGTTCGCCGACCTGTCCGAGGCGATCGGTCCGGCGACGCACGTTGGCATGTTCCAGCGGGAGTCCGCGCTCCAGAGCTCGATCGCTGACCGTCGGCTCCTGATCGGCGCGATCCTCGTCGGGTTCCTCCTCCTGGCGCTTCTCTCGTCCATCGTGGTCGTCCGCGCCCTCCAGACCCAGATCGCGCGGTTCCTGGAGGCCGCGCGCCGGCTCGCCCACGGTGACTTCAGCCGGCCTGTGCCGGTCGAGGGGAGCGACGAGTTTGCGGCGCTCGGGCGTGAGTTCAACGACATGTCGAGCCAGCTCGCGTCGAAGATCGACGAGGTCTCGCGCCGGCGGCACGAGCTCGAGGACACGATCCGGCGCGTCGGGGAGGCGTTCGCGGCCGGCCTCGATCGGGAGGGGATCGTCAACCTCGCCGTGCGCACGGCGGTCGACGCGTGCGAGGCCGAGATGGGGCGCGCGCTCCCCATCGACCGCCGCCGGATGCGCAGCGCCACGATCGGCGACACGACGCCCGAGCTCGAGGCCGCCCTGGAGGCCGCGGAGCGGGCGGCGTTCGAGGTCGACCCGGCGGCCGGCGCGGACTGGGTGGAGACCCTCGAGGGGCCATCCGAGGACGAGACGACTGAGCAGCGCCGCCCGATCCGCCACAGCGTCGACGGCGTGCACGCGCTCGCGGCGCCGCTCGTCGCGCGCCTCGGCAGCGGCACCGCGATCGAGCAGGTCGGCGTCATCTCGATCGCGCGGACGGGGCGCGACTTCAGCGAGTCGGAGTACGACATGTTCACGTACCTGACGGGCCAGGCCGCGGTCTCGATCGAGAACGTGGACCTGCACGAGACGGTCCGCCTCCAGGCGGTCACCGACGAGCTCACCGGCCTCTACAACCGCAACCACTTCCAGGACACGCTCGACTCCGAGATCGAGCGAAGCCGCCGCTTCGGCACCGACGTCGGCCTCGTGATGCTCGACATCGACGACTTCAAGCAGGTGAACGACACGTTCGGCCACCTCCAGGGCGACGCCGTCCTGGTCGAGGTCGCGCGGGTGCTGCGCGAGCTCTCGCGTGACATCGACGAACCGGCTCGCTACGGGGGCGAGGAGCTTGCCGTGATCCTCCCGCAGACCGACCTGAACGGCACCGAGCTCGCCGCCGAGCGCATGAGGTCGGCGATCGAGGAGCTGCAGATCTCCCGGATGGAGGGCGACGGCGCGCTGCGGATCACCGCGAGCTTCGGCGTGGCCGCGCTTCCGGCCAGCGCTCAGGACCGGGCTTCGCTGATTGCAGAGGCAGATGCGGCCCTCTACCGCGCCAAGCGAGCGGGCAAGAACCGCGTCGCCCGCGGCGGCCCTGTGGCTGCCTAGAGCGAAACCGTCGCGTCCAGTCGGCGGGTGTTAACTTCCCACCGCATGGGAGTTCTCGATGAAGCGATCCGAAACCATCTCGAGCTGAGGCGCCGCGCCGGCGCGTCCGAGGCCGAGCTCGCACGCGCCGAGGCGGAGGCGCTCGGGCCGGCCCGCCGCGACTCCGCGGCGGACATATTCGCCGACGAGGGGCCCGCCGCCGCGGCGGTTGCGACGACGGTGCTGGATCCCGTCCAGGCGGAGGAATCCAACCGAGCGCACGAGCACGAGCCGCCGCCGCTCGATACGGGTGTCGACCACGAGGCGCAGACGGCCATCTTCGACCTCGATCTGGACGAGCTCGCTCCGCCGCCGCCTGCGCGGCCTCCGCTGCGGGAGGTCGACAGCGAGCTGCCGGTGGAGGAGTCGGTGGTGGAGGGGTCGGTGGTGGAGGAGCAGACCGTCGAGGAGCCGCCGATCGATCGGGAGCCGCCGGTGGACGAGGTGCCGGTCGAAGAGCCGCCCCCCGCGGAGCCGCCCCCCGCGGAGCCGCCCCCTGTGGAGCCGCCCCCTGTGGAGCCGACCCCTGTGGAGCCGACCCCTGCCGAGGACGAGCCGCCTCCTTCTCCTGTGGAGCCCCCGGCTGCCGCGCAGCCGCCGACCGAGCCGCACCCCGTGGAGCCGCCCCCCACCGCGGACCCCCACCGGCACCCCGCAGACGGCGACTGACCCACCGCCGAACCGCCCGACCGGCCGCCTTCTGGACGGTTGTCCGATCCTGCGCGCCGGAGCTTCTCGCTCCGCGCCCGGCGAGCCGATCAATCGCACACGACGGCATGGAGGGTTCCGTCGTTTGTGCGGCAGGAAGGCCGCGTTGCAAAGGGGGTTGGCTCGGACGCCGACCCCCTTTGCCCTTTTTGCACGAGTAGAGAGACGGCGGCGCGTCAGCCCGTCATGTGGATGTAGCCGCGGGTGGTCGCCGCCTCGACCACGCGCTCGATCCCCAGCTCGTACGCGGCCGGTCGCAGCGGGAGCTTCTCGTCGGCCGCCTTCTCGCGCACCTCGCCGTAGGCGCGCCGCATGATCTTGCGCAGGCGGTCGTTCACCTCGTCCTCCTCCCAGCGGAAGTGCTGGAGGTTCTGGACCCACTCGAAGTAGGAGACGACCACCCCGCCGGCATTGGCCATCACGTCCGGTATGACGTGCACGCCGTTGTCGGCGAGGATCTCGTCCGCGGCCGGTGTCGTCGGGCTGTTGGCGCCTTCGATCATGAGCTTGCAGCGCAGCCGGCCCGCGTTCTGCTTGTGGATCATGCCGCCGAGCGCCGCGGGAATGAAGAGCTCGCATTCGGTCTCGAGGAGCTCCTCCGGCGAGATCCGGTCGACGCCCTCCATGTCGCCGACCTTCCCGTGATCGCGCACAACCTCGGCAAGGGCGTGCGCGTCGATTCCCGCGTCCGAGCGGATCGCGCCCGACGCGTCCGAGGCCGCGACCAGCTTGCCGCCGAGGTCCTGGAGGATCCGCGCGGCCCACGAGCCGACGTTGCCATAGCCCTGGAGCACGACGCGCGTGTCTTCGGGCTTCAGGCGAAGCTCCGGTGCGGCCTCCTCGTACAGATACGCGAGCCCGCGCGCCGTCGCCGCCTCGCGACCGTATGAGCCCTCGAGCGCGATCGGCTTCCCGGTGACGCACGCGGGCGTGTGTCCGTGGAATTTCCCGTACTCGTCCATCATCCAGGCCATCGTCTGGGCGTTCGTGCCGACGTCCGGCGCGGGGATGTCGCGCTGCGGCCCCAGCACCTTCACGATCTTGCCCATGAAGGAGCGCGCGATCTTCTCGAGGTCCTCGGGACGGCAGACGTCGACCGAGCAGTTGACGCCGCCCTTGGCGCCGCCGAACGGGATTCCGGCGATCGCCGTCTTCCACGTCATGAGGGACGCGAGCGCGCGCACCTCGTCGAGGTCCACCTCTGGGTGGAAGCGGACGCCGCCCTTGTACGGGCCCCGCGCGCCGTTGTGCTGG
>VAXR01000201.1 GCA_005885165.1 Actinomycetota bacterium | reverse complement strand
TCCGAGGTCGAGACTGCGGCGTTCCTGATCGCGCTCCGGACCAAGGGCGAGACCGTTGACGAGGTGGAGGGGCTGGCCCGCACGATGCGGGAGCTCGCCACACCCGTCGACGCCGGCGTGGACGCGCTGGTCGACACGGCCGGCACGGGCGGCGGGCTTCCTACGTTCAACGTCTCGACCGCCGCCGCGATCGTCGCCGCCGGCGCCGGCTGCGTGGTGGCCAAGCACGGGAACCGCTCGGCCACCGGGCGGTCCGGATCGGCCGACGTAATCGAGGCGCTCGGCGCCCGCATCGACCTCGAGCCGGCGGGCGTGGCCGACTGCATCCGGTCCGTCGGGTTCGGGTTCATGTTCGCGCCCGCGCACCACGCGGCGATGAAGCACGTGGTGCCGGTCCGGCGCGCGCTGGCGGTGCGCACGATCTTCAACTTCCTCGGGCCGTTGACCAATCCCGCCGGCGCCACCCGCCAGCTGATCGGCGTCTCGGAGCCCGATTACCTCGAGACGATCGCCGCAGCCCTGGCCCGTTTGGGGTCCGAGAGGGCCTTGGTAGTGTCCGGCGCGGATGGGGTCGACGAGGTGAGCGCCTCGGGCCCGACCCAGGCGGTGGAGTTGAGGGACGGCAAGCTTCGGCCGGCGACGATCACACCCGAGGAGCTCGGCGTCGAGCCCATATCGCGCGATGCTCTCGTGGGCTGCGATCCCGACGAGAGCGCGGCCTGCATACGCGCGGTGCTGGATGGCGACGGGCGACCTGAGCGGTCGATCGTGGTGATGAACGCGGCGGCGGCGATCTACGTCGGAGGCCGGGCCGACAGCCTGGACGCCGGCGCGCGCGCCGCGGAGGAGGCGATCGACTCGGGCGCGGCGCGCGACGCCATGGAGCGCTTCGTGGCGCGGACCCAGGAGCTCGGCCCGTCGTGAGCGTGCGCCTCGAGGAGCTATGCCGCGCGAGCCGCGAGGCCGTCGAGCGGCGCAAGCAGTCGGTGTCGCTCGCCGACCTCGAGCGCGCGGTGGCCGACCGGCCCGAGCCGCGGCCGTTCAACGAGGCGCTGTCGCGGCCGGGAACCTCGTTGATCGCCGAGTACAAGCGCCGCTCGCCGTCCGCCGGGGTGATCAGGGAGGGAGCCGAGGTGGCGGACATCGTCCGCTCCTACGAGCGGGGAGGCGCCGCGGCGGTCTCGATCCTCACCGAGGAGCAGCACTTCGGCGGCTCGCTCGACGACCTCCGCAACGGGTGCGAGGCGAGCGATCTCCCGGTGCTGCGCAAGGACTTCACCGTCGATCCCTACCAGGTGTACGAGGCGCGGGCGGCTGGGGCGGACGCGCTGCTGCTCGTGGTCGGCGCGCTCGAGCCGCGCGAGCTCGGAGCGCTCCACGGCGTGGCCCGCGCGCTCGAGCTCGACGTTCTCGTCGAGGTTCACGACGAGCGCGAGCTGGAGGCGGCGCTCGAGATCGACGCCGCCGTGATCGGGATCAACAACCGCGATCTGGAGGACTTCACCGTCGACCTCGCGCGGACGTTCGAGCTGCTGCCCGACGTCCCCGCCGGCAAGATCGTGGTCTCCGAGTCCGGCATCAGCGGCCGGCCGGAGATCGAGGAGCTCGAGCAGGTGGGGGTCGACGCGGTGCTGGTGGGGGAGTCCCTGATGCGCGCGCCGGACCCCGAGGCGGCGGTGCGCGAGCTCACGCGGACGGAGGAGCCGACCCAGGCTTAGCCGGCCGGTTGGCACCCGGCGAGCCGGGAATGTCCGGGCCGTAACATCGAGGCGGTGAGCACCGTCCCCGAGCTCGACCCAGCGGGCGTCGCCGCGCTCGGGGGCCGGCTCGCGGCGAACGTCAGGCGGGCGGTGAAGGTCCCCGAGGAGACGCTCCGCAACCTCCTCGTCGCCCTGCTCGCGGAGGGGCATGTCCTGATCGAGGATTACCCCGGCGTCGGCAAGACCGCCCTGGCCCGCTCGTTGGCGCGCTCCATCGACGCCGAGTACGCGCGGATCCAGTGCACGGTGGACCTCTTGCCGGCGGATGTGGTCGGCACCAACGTCTACAACCAGCGCGAGGGCCGCTTCGAGTTCCGCCCGGGTCCGGTGTTCGCGAACGTCGTGCTGGTCGACGAGATCAACCGCGCCTCGCCCAAGACGCAGTCCGGCCTCCTCGAGTGCATGCAGGAGCGCCACGTGACCGTCGACGTCCACACCCACGAGCTCGCCCGCCCGTTCGTCGTGATGGCGACGCAGAACCCGGTCGAGTACGAGGGCACCTACCCGCTCCCCGAGGCCCAGCTCGACCGCTTCATGGTCCGGGTGGCGCTCGGTTACCCGGAGCCCGACGAGGAGGCCGAGATGCTGGCCCAGCACGCCGAGGGCGACCGTGTGCTCGAGCTCGAGCCGGTCGCGAACGTGTCCGAGGTCCTCGCCGCCCAGGCCGCGGCCGGCAGGGTCCACGCGAGCGACGCGCTGCGGCGCTACGTGGTCGCCGTGCTCGAGGCGACCCGCGACGATCCCCGGCTCGAGCTCGGCGCCAGTCCGCGCGCGGGACTGATGCTGCTGAAGGCGTCGAAGGCGCTCGCGGCGGTCGAGGGCCGCGACCACGCGCTGCCCGACGACGTCCAGGCGCTGGCCGAGGCGGTGCTGCCGCACCGCCTGCTGCTCGCCCCGGAGGCGGCCGGCT
Organism: Actinomycetota bacterium; assembly: GCA_005885165.1. Taxonomy (GTDB): domain Bacteria; phylum Actinomycetota; class Thermoleophilia; order Solirubrobacterales; family Thermoleophilaceae; genus AC-37. Next base: position 896 of record VAXR01000201.1, on the reverse strand, counting down.
CGACGCGGGTGGACGTCGTGCGGGCCGCGATCGAGCGCGTCCCCGCCCTGTAGATGACTGATCCCGAACCCACGCACCCCTGGATGCCGCTGCAAATCGTCGCTGGGCGTGCGTCCTCGGGCTCGTCCATGCATTCATGCATGAACTTCGCCCTGCGTCCTTCGCCAGCTCGATTTTCGCGGCCCCTGGGGCACGCGGATTCGAGATCACCCATCTAGATGAGCAGAGCGCTGGGCGTCGCCACGCTGGGCGCCGCGATGCTCGCCGGCGCGCTGGCCTTCGGCGCCTCGTCGCTCTACCTGCCCTCGGTGGCGCTCCTTGTCCTGGCCGGCGGAGCCGCGGCGTGGGTGACGCTGGCCGCAGCGGGCGCCGGTATCGAGCGCACCGGCGGGCCGCCAACGGTCGAGGAGGAGCAGGCGTGGCCGCTACGGCTCGAGCTCCGTCGTGGGATCGTCCGCCCGCCCGGCGGCGAGCTCGTGGAGCCGCTGCTCGACGCTCCGCTCTCGCTCCGCCGCGGCGATCGTCGGGTGCGCATCGACGTCCGCTTCGAGCGGCGCGGCGGGCACGCGCTCGCACCGATGCGGGTCGCGATCAGGGACCCACTCGGCCTCGCCGAGCGCGAGCTCCGATCGGCGCCGCTCGAGGTGCTCGTCCTGCCGCGGATCGAGCCCGTCCTCGCCCCCCGCGCGGGCGGCAGCTCGGGCGCCGGCCGCGTGGCGCGGGCGGCTCTCGACACCACCGAGCTCGAGCCAGACGGGCTCCGTCCCTACCGCCCCGGAGCTCCCGCCACGCGGATCCACTGGCCGGCCGTGGCGCGTACCGGCGACGTGATCGAGCGGAGACTGGCCGCGGATGCCAGCTCGCGGCCGCTCGTGGTGCTCGACACGCGGGGGCCG
>VAXR01000197.1:4428-6773 GCA_005885165.1 Actinomycetota bacterium | reverse complement strand
CGGATGAGATCGTCGACGTAACAGAAGCTGCGTGTCTGCGAACCGTCGCCGAAAACGGTTAGCGGCTTGTCGGTGAGCGCCTGCTGCAAGAACGCCGGGATCGCGCGCCCGTCGTGCGGCCTCATTTTCGGGCCGAAGGTATTAAAAATACGGGCAATAGAAGTATCAACGCCCTGCTGCCGCAGGTACGCCATCGTCAGCGCCTCGGCGTAGCGCTTGGCCTCGTCGTACACGCCGCGCGGGCCGATCGGGTTGACGTTGCCCCAGTAGGTCTCGGGCTGCGGGTGCACCAGCGGATCGCCGTAGACCTCCGAGGTCGAGGCGAGCAGGAAGCGGGCCCGCTTGAGCTTCGCCAGGCCGAGCGTGTTGTGCGTTCCGTACGCGCCAACTTTCAGCGTGTGCAGGGGAAGGCGTGCGTAGTCGATCGGGCTCGCCGGCGACGCCATGTGGTAGATGAAGTCGATCGGCTCATCGATCTCGTAGTGCTCGGTGATGTCGAGCAGCTCGAAGCGGAAGTCCTCGCGCTTCAGGTGCTCGATGTTGTGGAGTGAGCCGGTGTCGAAGTTGTCGACGCAGATCACGCGATTCCCGCGCTCCAGCAGGTAATCGCACAGATGCGAGCCGAGGAAGCCGGCTCCGCCGGTCACCAGGCAGGTGGGCATAGGCGCCTGGACTGTACCCACTCCGAGGGCCGACTTTCAGGTTTCCCCATTCCCCTGATGGGAACCCCAAAGTGAGCCGCACGCGAGACTCCTGGGAGGAGGATCGATGCCGGACGCACGGCTGTCAGCGCTCGACGCGTCATTTTTGGCCGCCGAGACATCAAACGCCCACATGCACGTCGGTTGGGCTGCGATTTGCGACCCGCCTGCCGACGGCCCATCACCGAGCTTCGAGGAGCTGCGCGACCACATCGCCTCCCGGCTCGCCCGAGCACCGCGCTACAGACAGCGTCTGGCGGACGTGCCCTTCGGCATCGCCGACCCCGTCTGGGTGGACGAGGACCGCTTCGACATCGCCCGCCACGTGCTCCGCGCCGGCGGATCGACGCTCGATTCGATCGTCAACGAAGCGATGTCCTCGCGGCTCGAGCGCACTCGGCCGCTCTGGGAGATCTGGATCAACCCCCGTCTGGAGGACGGCCGTATTGGGCTGGTGGGCAAGGTGCACCATTGCATGGTGGACGGGCTCGCCGCGGTCGAGCTCGCGAGCCTCCTGCTCGACCCGACGCCGTCGCCGCCCGGCGAGACGGACAACTGGTCCCCGCGACCGCCCCCGGGCCGCGTCGAGCTGCTCATCAATGGCGTGGCCAGCCGCATCCGGCAGCCGCTCGACCTCGCGTCACTGACCACGCGCCTCGTCACGCAGCCTGCTCGGGTTGCCCAGGCGGCGGAAAAGGGCCGCAAGGCCGGCCTCGCTCTCGCAAACAGCTTCCGGCGGCCCGCCCGCCCGCTCCCGCTCCTCAACGACCACAGCTCGTCGCTCCGGCACCTTGGCCGGCTGAGCCGGTCCCTCGACGACCTCCGCACGGTCAAGTCGCACTTCGGCACGACGATCAACGACGTGGTGCTCGCGGTCAGCTCCGGCGGAATGCGGCGCCTCCTCGAGGACCATCGCGAGCCGCCGCTCTCCCTGAAAGCGATGGTGCCCGCATCGCTACGCGGGGCGACCGAAGCGGACGCGCTCGGGAACCGGATCTCGTTCCTCTTCGTCGACCTGCCCGTGGAAGAGGCCGATCCCGTTGATCGGCTGCGGAAGATCAATCGGGTCACGAGCGCTCGCAAGGCCGCTGGTGAGCCCGAGGGCGGCGAGGCGGTGCTGAGCGCGATGGGCTACACCCCGCATCTCATCCAGCGCGCGCTCACCCGCCTCATCGCCCACCCCTGGACCTTCAACCTCGTGGTCTCGAACATCCCCGGGCCGCACGAGCCGCTCTGGATGCGCGGCTGCCAGCTGCGGGAGGTCTACCCCGTAGTGCCGATCGCCGACGGGCACGCGCTGTCGATCGGGGTGACCACATGCGAGGACGAGATGTTCTTCGGGCTGTACGCCGATCGAAAGCTCCTGCCGGACACCGATCGGCTCGCCAAGCACATCGGCGACGAGATCGACCTGCTCCTAGAAGTAGCGCTCGAGCCAGCCGAAAAGGGACGCGACAACGGTCAGATCGAACGCGGCAAGCGTGATCAGCAGACCCCACAGCGTCACAAGCTCGACGGTGCCGGCTTTCGGAGGCGAGAGCCGGCGCGAAGGCGCGGGGACCGGCTTCACGACTTCAACACCTAACCGCTACGTCGGACGACTCCCGGAAAGGCCGCCGGCGGATCAACGAATAGGCGTATCCT
>VAXR01000197.1:0-4377 GCA_005885165.1 Actinomycetota bacterium | reverse complement strand
CACGACGTCGACGATCTGATCGAGGCGATCAACGAACGCCGGCGCCGAAGCGGGCGGCGGGAGGTCGGTGAGGAGCTCGCGGACGAGCTCCTGCGCGGGACTTGGGAGACCTGACCGGCTACGCCGGCCAGAAGTCCTCGACGATCTCGGCGTCCCCACCGGGATCGGCGCTCTTCACCGAGCAGATGATCAGGTGGGCGTCGTCGGGGCCCTCGTTCCAAACCGAGCGGGCAACCTCCGGCGCGACGCGGACCGCGGTTCCGGGCCCGACCTCGATCACCTCGTCCTCGAGCTTGAACTCGAGCTTGCCCGATACGACGTAGTAGAGCTCCTCCTGCGTCTTGTGCCGGTGCCCGTAGGCGCCCTTGCCACCGGTCCCGGCCGGCATCCGGCGATGCGTGAAGGCGACCTGCTCCGTCCCCAGGCCGTCGGCAAAGAAGCGCATCTCGCCGGGGTACTCGCCGAGCACGTCCGGAATGTCGTCTATGTGGCGGATCGTGTAGTTGCTCATCGAAGTTCCTCTCTCTGGGCCGGGCGGGGTGATGCTAACCGCCCATACGATGCGCCCGTGGACTACCTGTCCGTCGCCGACCGGATGTGGCCGGTCCTGGGCCGGNCTCGGGGCTCGAGTTCCCGGGTTGCCTTCGATCCTGCTGCTCGATCACGTCGGAGCAAGGAGCGGCAAGGGCCGGACGACCCCGCTCGTCTACATGCCGGACGGCGACGACCTGCTCGTGGTCGCCTCGAAGGGCGGCCATCCGCAGGATCCGGCGTGGATGCACAACCTCCGAGCCCATCCGGACACCGAGATCCAGGTCGGCGGCAAGCGCTTGAAGGTTCACGCGCGCGAGACGACGCCCGACGAGCGCCGCCGCCTATGGCCCAAGGCGGCCGCGTACAACCCGCACTGGGGTCGCTACCGCAAGCGAACCTCGCGCGAGATCCCGCTCGTCCTGCTCGAGCCGCGCGAAGAGAACTAGTGCCTGGCTGGATGCCCTCGGCAGGATTCGAACCTGCGACCCGCTGCTTAGAAGGCAGCCGCTCTGTCCACTGAGCTACGAGGGCTCGGGCTCAGCGTACGCCGTCCCCTGCCGTTGCAAGCGGTCGCCGCCGGGCGGCAGGAAACGCACACGGCGTAGCGAAAGTTGACTTGCGTTATGCTCCCGGCGCGCAAGTTGTCTGCAATAGCAGCTATTTTGTGCGCCACATAGCCGCCGAGTCCGCCGCCCTCCGGGGTTGTGGAGCGGGGGAACCAAACGGCCGGGCCGTCCCGGCCGAGGGGCGAATCGTCGCCATCAGCGCGACGTAGCGCAACTCCAGCGCGAGCCCGTCAGCTCACCTCGTAGGCGCGACCCGAAAGGAGATCGCTTGTCCACGTTAACCCGTGACCTGGGCTCCCGTGAGCTTTGGCAAGAGTCGCTTGTGCGCTCGCGCCGAAGGCGAGAGCTAGCCGAGGATGCTCGAAAGACCATCTCTCGCAAGAAGCAGGCGTCGTTCGCCCTGAGCGCCGCCATGGCCGCCACGCCGATTGCGCCGACGCTGATCGCCAGCGCGTCGGGTCGACCCAGCGCCGGCACCGAGACGACCCGCCAGCTGCGGCACGAGCCGGGCGACAAGGTCCTGCTCCAGGAGGGCGCGGTCAGCCCGTCCGTGGCGCAGGCACAGCGGCGTCTGAACGTGGCCGACGACGGCTTCTACGGACCGGTCACCGTCAAGGCGGTGAAGCGGTTCCAGAACCACCATGCCCTTCTCGCGACGGGCAAGATCGACGTGCGCACGTGGCTGAAGCTGTTCCCGCACGGGATGATCATCTACCTCCCGCACTCGGGGATCGCCCAGCTCTCGACGTACTCGCCTCAGACGACGGTCGCCTCGAGCGGATCGGCGGATCCGGCGTCGAACGCGAGTGCGGCGGATCCGGCGCCGTCGAGCGGGACCGGGCACGCCGAGAACCTGAAGGTCACGGGCGGCAAGTCACACGCCTCGCACGCGGCCGCGAGCGCCGGGCGCACGGCGCACAACGCGGTGTCGCACCGGCCGAGCTCGGGTTCGGGGTCCGGATCTGGATCCGGCTCGGGGTCGGGCTCTGGCAGCGGCGCGGTCCCGGTGGGATCGGCCAAGGGGATGATCGCCAGGATGATCGCGGCCGCGAACGCGATCGACTCGCACCACTACGCCTACCAGTGGGGCGGCGGTCACAACCCGAGCTTCAGCGGCCCGTACGACTGCTCGGGCGCCGTCTCGGCGGTGCTCCACGCGGCGGGTCTGCTGAGCGCGCCGATGGTCTCCGGCGACTTCATGCACTGGGGTGCGCCGGGGCCGGGCGCCGTGACCATCTACGCCAACGCCGGCCACGTGTACATGTCGATCCTCGGCCACTTCTTCGGGACGTCGTTCGCGAATCCCGGCGGAGGGGCCGGCTGGTTCGACGGAGCTCCGCGGCCGGGTTTCGTGGTCGTGCACGTGCCGTTCGCGGCGCTGCATCTGTCCGCGTCGGCGCAGAGGCAGCTCAGCGCAATGGACCGGCAGAAGCGCCGGCACCACCGGCGGCATCGCCGCCGCGCTGAGTTTGTCAGCGTGACTCCCGGCTTCAACGGGGAGGCACCGGGCACGCGGACGGACTCGGCGCCCGGCTCGTCGTCTCCGGAGCAGCCACGCGAGGTGAGCTCGGCGTCGAACGAGTCGTCCTCGCCTCAGACGGCACAGCAGCAGACGAGCAGCAGCACGAGCGGCCAGTCGAGCAGCCAGACGGCGGCTGCGTCGACCGTGGACCAGTCGAGCCAGACGACCGGCGCGAGCTCTCAGAGCGGCTCCGGCGTCAGCGAGGCGTCGACCGTGTCGGGCGCGTCCTCATCGAGCGACCCGGCCGCGGCGTCGACGTCGTCGGCCGCGACCGGTGCGTCCGATCCGCAGGCGTCGAGCTCCGCTCAGGCGCCGCGCGGCTCGACAGCCGGCGCGGAGCGTTCGGTTCGCTCCGCGAGTCAGGACGCAGTCGCGTCGCAGGGCTCGGCCGGGTCGTCGGGTCAGGGCTCCGGCTCCTCGCAGGGCTCGGGGTCGAGCGGCCCGTCCGCGGCGAGCACGACCGTGAGCAAGGTCGCCGACACACCTGCGCAGTCCAGCTCGGGCGCGCAGGGAGCGGCGGGCTCTGCGGGCCAGGGTGCCTCGGCGCCCAGCGGCCAGTCGGCTGGCGCCGGCGAGGCGAGCTCGGCCGCATCCGCTGGCGACCAGGCCGCGTCGAGCGCGGCATCCGCGCCGTCGTCGGACTCCGGCACGACGTCGTCGACGAGCGGCGCGTCGGGCTAAGCACCGCAGTACCAAGCGATCTCACGACCGCCCTCGCGCCTCGGCGCGGGGGCGGTCTCTTTTTCGGGGCGCTCCGCGGAGGCGGCCTACGGGATGTGGCTCGCCGCGCGCCAGCAGGTGATCGCGTCGTGGCACGCCTCGAGCGCACCGAGCATGGCGCGAAGCTGGAGCCGCCGCAGCGGCCTAAGGGCGTCGAACGTGTTGTTCAGCTCGTAGGGGTCGCGCGTGAGGTCGTAGTACTCGCGCTCGCCGTTTACGTACTCGACGTAGAGGGCGTGCGGCATGCGTAGGGCTTCGTAGCTCGTCGGGTTGGCGCTGTCGACGTTCGGGAAGTCGGGATCGGCCGCCTGGACGTCGGGGCCGTGGTGCTCGATCAGGACGGCACGGCGCCAGTCGCGCACCGAACGCCCGCGCAGGAACGGCACGAGGCTGCGCCCCTCCACAAGATCCGGCACGCGCGACCCGGCCAGCCGCGCGAAAGTCGGGTAGAGGTCCACGTTCTCGGTCAGCTTGTCCACGAACTTGCCCGCGGGCACGTGCGGTCCGGTGACGATCAGCGGCACGCGGATGTCGGTGTCGAACGCCGTGAGCTTGCCCGCGAGCAGTCGGTGATCGCCCATGTGGTAGCCGTTGTCGGAGCTGAACACGAGGTAGGTGTTGCGGCTCTGTCCCGTCCGGGCGAGGGTGCGCTCGATCAGGCCGATCATCCGGTCCACCGCCTCGACGGACTGCGCCCGCTTCCGGAACCAGCGGTTGAGCACCCTTGTCCGGATCGGACCGAGCGGAACGTGATTGGCGAGCCACGACGGCGGCTTGGTGTTCGCGGCGTTGAACGCTGGTGTGCGCGGCACGCCGAGCCCCGGGAAGTCGCGGGCGTTGCGCGGCGCCGGCGTGTAGGGCGCGTGGGGAGCGAAGGTGGCGAGCTCGATCATGAAGGGCTCACGCGCCGCGGCGGAGCGCCTGATGAACGCGAGTCCCCTCCTCGCGATCACGTCGGTCAGGTAGTCGCGCGCGTGCTGGCGGTACTTGCGGACGTGCCCGTTCTCGTTCAGGTGGTAGTTGAACTCGGGATAC
>VAXR01000199.1 GCA_005885165.1 Actinomycetota bacterium | reverse complement strand
TAGCCGCGCAGACGCCACATCTCGGCGCCGCCGCCGACCGGGAGCGCCTCCCAGCCAAACACCGAGCCGTAGAACGCCTTGGCTCCCTCCGGGTCGCGTGTGTTGAGCCCGTTGAAGTTCAACGACCCGTGCTCGTTGACGATCCGCGCGCCCTTGTGCTCCTTCGCCTGCCAGACGCAGAACGCGGCTCCCTCCGGATCCGTGAACACCGCCATCCGGCCCGCGTCCATCACGTCGAAGGGCTCCATCACGACGCTTCCGCCGGCGGCCTTCACCTTGGAGGCCGCGTCGTCGGCGCTGTCGACCCAGACGTAGGTGTTCCAGACCGCCATCGGCGGCCCGCCCTCGGGCTGCGACCCGACGGCCGCGACGTCCCCGCCCCGGATGCGGGCGATGAAGTACTTGCCGGGTGAGTCGGGCGGCATGACGTCCTCGAATTCCCACCCGAAGAGGCCGCTGTAGAACTCGACCGCCGCTTCCGGATCGGGCTGGCTCGTGTCGATCCAGCACGGGACGCCGGGGATGTATCCGTCTCGCTCGGGCATTTGGTGCTCCTTCCTGGGTGGTTGACGCGGCCCGGCACCCTACGCGCTATTTAGGTCAGGATCTGTCCTCAATCCCGGGCAATATGAAATTGCGATGACCCAGACCTCCAGCCGGCTTCTGAAGCTCCTCTCCCTGCTCCAGGCGCGCCGTGACTGGCCCGGCAACGAGCTGGCCGAGCGCCTCGAGGTCTCGGGCAGAACGATCAGGCGCGACGTCGAGCGACTGCGCGAGCTCGGCTACCCCGTGGAGTCGCTCACCGGCCCCGCCGGCGGATACCGGCTGCGCGCCGGAAGCGCGATGCCGCCGCTGCTCCTCGACGACGAGGAGGCGATCGCGATCGCGGTCGGCCTTCGGACCGCCGCTCGCGCTTCGGTGACCGGAATCGAGGAAACGGCCGTCCGCGCACTCGTGAAGCTCGAGCAGGTCCTGCCCGCGCACCTGCGCCGCAGGGTCGGAGCGCTGGGCTCGGCGACGTTCACGCTTCCCATGGCGGGCCCGACCGTCGATCCGCAGCACCTGACCGCGATCGCCGCCGCCTCGCGCGACTCGGAATGCCTTCGCTTCGGTTACCGCCGGCGCGACGGGACCGACAGCCGCCGTGAGGTGGAGCCGCACTCGCTGGTCAACCTCGGCCGGCGCTGGTACCTCGTCGCGTGGGACCGCGGTCGCCAGGATTGGCGGACGTTTCGGATCGACCGCATGGCGAGGCCCGCGTCGACCGGCGTGCGCTTCACGCCGCGCAGGCTGCCGGCGAAGGATGCGGCCGCCTACGTCGAGCAGAGCATCGCCGGGGCCCCGAACCGCTACGAGGCGCGGGTCACCCTGCTCGCGCCGGCCGAGGAGGTCGCGAAGCGCGTCCCGTCCCACTGGGGAACGATCGAGCCGCTGGACGCCCGCACGTGCGAGTACAGGACCGGCGACGACGACCTCGGATGGCTGGCGCTGCGGATTGCGATGCTCGGCTTCGACTTCGAGGTTCAAGAGCCGCCCGAGCTGCTCGAGCACCTGCGCGCGCTGGCGCTCCGCCTGGAGCGCGCGGCCGCCTGAGCGCCCGCGCGCATGAATCCCTTGCACTCGGGGCAGAACATGGCCACGGATGCGGCATCCACTCGTCCGAGCGGGCCTGTTGGTTCAGCTGATCTTGGCGCTCTCCGCCACCTGGTCGGCCGGCGCCGCTGCGCAACCGGGCGCCGGACCGCGCGAGACGGTGGACCAGCCCTTCACCACCGCGATTCCCAACTCGCCGACGGGGCTCGGGTACACCGGGGTCTATCACGCCGCCGGCAATCCGCGGGGAAACCCGCCGTACATGCGCCGGATGGTCTTCTTCCCCCCACGCGGCATGCGCTACGACACGAGCGTGCCGGACCGCTGCTCCGCGCCCGATGCCGAGCTCGAGGTGATGGGCCCCGCCGCCTGTCCGCCGGGCAGCCGGCTCGGAGGCGGAACGTTGGAGGGGCTTATCTTCGAGCCAGTCGCGCACGCCTTCGTGCTCGATCACTTCAAGCACCCGCTTGAGATCCTCAACGGAGCGAACCAGCAGATCATCCTGATCAAGTCCGAGGTGTACGCCGTGGTCCGCGGCCGGATCCGTCCCGACGGCTCCCTCGACTTTGACCTGCCCGCGTGCTTCCCGGAGCCCCCCACGGGGCAATGTTTGGTGCGCGACTACATCCTCCAGCTCCGCTCGTCCACCTTCCTGCCGGCCTACAAGAAGACGGTCGGTGGCCGCGTCCGCAGTTACGCGACCACGCCGAAGAGCTGCCCGCGTACGGGTTACTGGCGGACGACGGTCCGGTTCTGGTGGGCGGGCGGCGCAGTCGACAGCGTGGCAAGCAGGGAGCCCTGCCGGCGCCCCCGATCACGCCGCAATCACTCGAGGTCCCACCCGAAGTAGACCTCTGCCTTGCGGATCTTGTCGCCGTCGAAGGCGAGGACCTCCGTGTTCCGGAAGCGGCTTCCGTCGGTCCTCGTGCTCTCGTAGGTCACGACGACCTCGTCGCCCTGCTCGATCAGCCGTTTGAACTCGAACCGCTCGATCAGCTGGGCGTTCGGCCAGCAGCGCTCGAAGTACCGCGCCCGATCGATTCCGACGTCCGCCGGGCTGTAGAAGGTGAAATCGTCGGTCAGGAGCCGTTCGACGACGCTGCGATCGCCGGATTCGTAGGCCCCGTAGCACTCGCGGGCGATCTGCAGGCGGTCAGCCGTGGGCACGTCGATCCTCCTCTTCTCGCTGGGAGCCCAGGCTAGAGGGGACTGGCGCCCGCGCGAAAGGCCGGTTACGCTGTAGCTTCCGCCTTGGGGGGCGGCAAGGAAAACGCCTGAGGGGCGGCTTGCAAAGAGTCGAGGCGACCCGAGGGAGCAAGGAGGCTCATATGCAGAAGGCAAAGCGGCTGACGGTCATGCTTGCGATCGCAGCCTGTGCCATCCCGGTATCCGCAGCGTCGGCCAGCTCGACGGTGACGCCGCAGAGTCATCAGAAGAAGGTCTGCGGCACTCCGGACGGCGACCACCGCGACTGCGGCAAGGGCAACGCCACCGATGGGCGATCCCGGCCGGTTCGGCCGCGGGCACAACTCGTAGCCGAAGCCATTAAGAGGGTTTCGAGGGGCCTCCGAATCGGGGGCCCCTCGTCTTTGCGCACTATCATCGGGAATCGGGCGTGCCGGGAAGTCTGGTCGGCGACATTTGCCGACCATGGACGACACCGCTTCCCAACGCACGACGGCAAGGTCAACCGGCCTTCGCCCGACCATAGGAGCCGGGCTCCACAGCCGGCCCTCGCTTCTCATCGCGTTCGCCTTCGCCGTGATGGCGGACCCGGTCTCGTCGGTCGCCTACGCGATCGAGGCGGCCCTGCGCGCTCTCCACGGCGATCTGGCCCTGCTCCTACCGACGATGGCGCTCGTCGTCGGGATCATCGCGCTCGTCATCACGAACTACCACCAGCTCGTAGCGCGCTTCCCCGAGGGCGGCGGGGCCGCCGCCGCCGCCGGAGCGGCGTTCGGCGAAGGCTGGGCGTTCGTCCCGATCGGCGCGCTGATCGTGGACTTCGTCCTGACGATCGCCATCAGCGTGGCCGCGGCGTCGTCGGCCGTGATCGCCTACGTTCCCTCGCTCGCCTCGGCCCGGGTGCCAATCGCGATCGGCGTCCTCGCCGCCGTCGCGGCGCTCACGTGGTTCGGTCATCTCGGCCGGGCCGTGTTCGCGGTGATGACGCTGGGCTTCGTCGGCGCCGGGCTGGCCGTGCTGGTGGGAGGGATGGGTGCTGCGATCCCGGCTCATCACGCCCCCAGCTCGGCGCCCCCCGGCCACGCCGCGTTCATCGCGGTGCTGCTCGCCTTCCCGGTGGCGATGGCGCTCGCGACCGGGGTCGAGGCGCCGTCGTCGGCGGTCGCCCAGCTCGGCCAACTCGACGATCGCGGCCGCAGGCGATTCGGGCGGATCACGCTGTGGCTGACGCTCGTGATCGTCGGGACGCTCACCCTCGGGCTGACGGCCCTGGCCGTCCACCTCCACATCGGGACTCCCAACGCTCACTCGACGCAGATCGCCGACGTCGCCAGGGCGAGCGTGGGGCGCCAGCTTTTCGCCGTCTTCCAGATCTTCACGGCGCTCCTCCTGCTCGCCGCGGCGAGCTCCTCGTTCCAGGCCGGACCGGGCCTGCTCAAGGCGCTCGCGCGCCGCACGCACGTGAGCGGGGCGCAGACGGGCGTGCTCCATCCGCGCCTCGGGACCACGAACGTCCACCACACGCCCTACTGGGCCGTCGCGGTGTTCTTCGTTGTCTCCGCGCTCGTCGTCCTGGCCGCGGGCGCGCATGACCAGGAGCTCGTCCTCTTCTACGCGGTGTCGGTCTTCATGAGCTTCCTCACGGGGCTGATCGCGATGGCGAAGTTCTCACGGGAGAGCCGCCGGCGCTGGTCGCTCGCGATGAATGCGCTGGGCGCTCTGGTCGTAGCGTTCACCCTCGCCGTCAACCTCGGCCGCGGGAATCCGATCGCGTCGGTCGCTGCGGCGCTGCTGATCGCACTGGTGCTCTACGTCCTGTGGAGCCGCGCGGGGCGGCCGCGCGGGATCGCGCAAGCCGTCGTCGAGGCGGAGACCGGCGAAAGCGCTAGCCCGATATCGACGGGGCGGTGACCGCGTGAATGTCGATCTGGAATCGCTTGAGGCCTGCGCCGGCGCATTGCTGCACGGCCGCCGCTGGATCCTGGCTCGGCGCCGGCGTCGCCACGCCGCGGACTGACCCGCTCCTCGCACCCGTGGCGGTGGCGACCGGGAATGCGGCCGCGCGCACCTCCGAGAACGCGAAACGGATCTTCCCGTAGGGGAACACGAGGGCGCCGGCGCCGGTCGCGGTCCCCCCGGTGCAGGAGTCATCGGCCACGCGCGACGTCTCGAGG
>VAXR01000198.1 GCA_005885165.1 Actinomycetota bacterium | reverse complement strand
CGGCTCGGGCACGCGAAGCGCGACCTCGCCCGCGCGCTGACGATCGCACGCGAACGTGGCATCGACGTCGAGACCGAGCTGCGGAGGCAGCGCGAGCATGCCTGACGAGCCGAAGACGGCCGAGAAGGGCGCCGAGGGGGCTGCGGCGCGCGCGGAGCGCCGGCGCCGCAACGCCGAGAGCCGGCGCCGCTGGCGCACACGCCGCCGCGAGAAGGAGCGCGCCGCCCGTGCCGAGCGGCCGCCGCGCGAGCCGCTTCCCGGCAAGCCGCACGGTCCCGGCCGTGCGAAGACGCGCCAGGGCGTGGTCGTCTCAGCCAAGCCCGACAAGACGATCGCGGTGCGCATCGACATCACCCGACAGCACCGCGAGTACAAGAAGATCGTGCGCGGGTCGAGCACGCTGCACGTGCACGACGAGCGCAACGAGGCGCACGAGGGCGACACCGTACGCGTGGTCGAGACGCGCCCGCTGAGCCGTACGAAGCGCTGGCGGCTCGTGGAGATCCTGGAGCGAGCGAGGTGATCCAGACGGAGACACGCCTGCGCGTGGCGGACAACACCGGCGCGCGCGAGATCCTCTGCATCCGGGTCCGCGGCGGGTCCCATCGCCGCTACGCGGGCGTCGGCGACGTGATCGTCGCCACGGTCAAGCAGGCGATCCCGCACGGCTCGGTTCGCAAGGGCGAGGTGGTGAACGCGGTGGTCGTCCGCACGCGCAAGCAGTTCGGGCGCGACGACGGCACCTACATCGCATTCGACGAGAACGCCGCCGTCCTGATCGACCCCCAGAACAACCCGCGCGGGACTCGTATCTTCGGTCCCGTGGCACGCGAGCTGCGCGAGCGCAACTTCATGAAGATCGTCTCCCTCGCCCCGGAGGTGTTGTGATGCCTGCGCGGGTGCGCAAGGGCGACCAGGTGAAGGTCATCTCCGGCAAGGACAAGGGGAAGACCGGTCAGGTGCTGCGCGTCGAGCCTAAGAAGGGACGCGTGTTCATCGAGGGCCTCAACATCCAAAAGCGCCACCAGAAGCCCCGCACCGTGCGGGACACCCAGCGCGGCGGCGAGGTCGGCGGCGTGATCGAGAAGGAGGGCCCGATCCACCTCTCGAACGTAATGCCGCTCGACCCCAAGACCGGCGACCCGACGCGCGTCGGGACGACCACCGACGAGGGCGGCCGCCGCGTCCGGCTGGCGCGCCGCACCGGGGAGGCGTTCGAGTGATGGCCGTCGCCGAGGCCCGGGTCACGCCCCGCTTCAAGAAGCGCTACGACGACGAGATCCGCCAGCGGCTGGTCGAGCGGTTCGGCTACTCGAGTTCGATGCGCGCGCCGCGCCTCGTGAAGATCACCCTGAACATGGGAGTGGGCGATGCCAAACAGGACACGAACATGCTCGACGCCGCCACCGAGCAGCTCGCCGTGATCGCCGGGCAGCGCCCGAACGTCCGCCGCGCTCGGAAGTCGATCGCCGCGTTCAAGCTGCGCGAGGAGATGCCGGTGGGCGTGGCCGTGACGCTGCGCGACGCGCGCATGTACGAGTTCCTGGACCGGCTCCTGTCGGTGGCGATTCCGCGCATCCGCGACTTCCGCGGGCTCAACCCCCGCTCGTTCGACGGCCGCGGGAACTACACGATGGGCATACGCGAACAGATCATCTTCCCCGAGATCGACTACGACTCGATCGACCAGGTGCGCGGCCTCGATGTGACGATCACGACGACCGCCCAGACCGACGAGGAGGCGTTCGCGCTCCTCGAGGCGTTTGGGATGCCGTTCGCCCGCGACGGCCGGCCCGGCGATGCGGCGGCGGCTGCCGCGGCCGAGGACGCCGAGGAGGACCGCCGCAAGGAGCAGGCGCGGCAGCGAGCCGAGGCCGAGCAGGCGGCGCTCGAGCAGCTGAAGGCAGAGAACCCCGAGGCCTACGAGAAGCGGGTCGCGCCCGAGGAGGAGGAGGGCGCCGAGGGCGAGGAGGGCGCGGAGCCGAGCGCCGGATCGAAGGAGGACCAGAGCTAGATGGCAAAGACGTCCCAGGTCGTGCGTCAGCAGCGACCGCCCAAGTTCAAGACGCGCGGGTACAACCGGTGCCGCCGATGCGGCCGCCCGCGCTCGTTCTACCGCAAGTTCGGGCTGTGCCGGATCTGCCTGCGCGAGATGGCCCACGAGGGCTACGTGCCGGGACTGACCAAGTCGAGCTGGTAGGGAGCACCCGCCGATGTCGACGACAGACCCGGTAGCCGACTTCCTGACGAGGATCCGCAACGGCCTCATCGCCGACTTCGACGACGTCGAGGTCCCGGCGTCACGGCTGAAGGTCGAGCTCGCGCGCATCCTGCGCGAGCAGGGCTACATCGACGACTACGGTGTCGAGCCGGCGCGCGTCGGCGAGATCATCCGCATCCGGCTGAAGTACACCGAGGACCGCCAGCCCGTGATCACCGGGCTCGAGCGCGTGTCACGCCCGGGCCGCCGCACGTACGTGGACGCCGGCGAGATCCCCAAGGTGCAGGGCGGCATGGGCACGACGATCGTCTCGACCTCGCAAGGCGTCATGACCGGCCACGACGCCCGCCGCGCCGGCGTCGGCGGCGAGGTCATGGCCTACGTCTGGTAGGTGGGCGCGTGAGCCGCATCGGGAAGCAGCCGATCCCCCTGCCGTCCGGCGTGGACGTCTTCATCGAGCCCGAGCTCGTGCGCGTGAAGGGTCCGCGCGGCGAGCTCGAGGAGCGCGTCTCGCGCGAGCTCAAGGTCGAGCAGGCGGAGGAGAACGGCGACCGGGTGGTTGTCGTCAAGCGCCCGACCGACCGGGGCGAGCACCGCGCCCTCCACGGGCTCACCCGCAGCCTGATCGCGAACATGGTCCAGGGCGTGACCGAGGGGTTCGAGAAGCGGCTCGACATCCAGGGGGTCGGCTACCGCGCGCAGCTCCGCGGCAAGGACATCGAGCTCGCCGTCGGGTTCTCCCATCCGGTTGCGGTCAAGGCGCCCGAGGGCATCGAGTTCGAGGTGCCGGCGCCCACCCAGATCGTGGTGCGCGGCAGCTCGAAGCAGGTGGTGGGGGAGATCGCGGCGCGGATCCGCAAGGTGCGCCCGCCGGAGCCCTACAAGGGCAAGGGCATCCGCTACCGCGACGAGTACGTGGCGCGGAAGGTCGGCAAGCGCGCATGAGCGTGCGCACGCGCGAGACCCGCAGGCTGCGCCGCCGCCGGCGCGTGCGCGCGAAGGTGCGCGGCTCCACGGAGCGTCCCCGGCTGTCGGTGTTCCGCTCGAACCGCGGCATCGGGGTCCAGCTCATCGACGACGACCGCGGCCATACCGTCGCAGCGGTCAACTGGGCCGAGCCTGACCTGCGCGGGCTGTGTCCGCTGGAGCAGGCGAAGAAGGCCGGCGAGCTGATCGCCGCGCGCGCCAAGGAGGCGGGCGCCGAGAGCTGCGTCTTCGATCGGGGCGGCTACCTCTACCACGGGCGCGTGAAGGCGCTCGCGGAGGCCGCGCGCGAGGCCGGCCTGCGCTTCTGACCGGCACGCGGCGGTAGGCTCAGCGCACCGCTGCAGCGGTCCACAAAAACCGGGAGAGAAGAGATGTCTCGCCGCGTG
>VAXR01000047.1 GCA_005885165.1 Actinomycetota bacterium | reverse complement strand
ACGGCGTCCCAGGGCTCCGCCGGCTGGATCCGGGAGACCTACGGGAGATCGAGCCCAAAGCCACGGGAATCGCGGCGCTCCACTCCCCCGCCACCGGGATCGTCGACTTCGGCGAGGTCGCGAGGTCGCTGGCGAGGGAGCTGGCGAGAGCCGGCGCGCTGATCTCGACCGGCTGCCCGGTCACCGCCGTGGAGCCCGGCGGGCGACGTCTCGTCCTGCGGACATCCTGCGGCGAGGTACGCGCGAGCCACGCGGTCTTCTGCGCCGGCCTATGGGCCGACCGCCTGGCCGCGGCCTCGGGCGGCGACCGCGACCCCCGCATCGTGCCCTTCCGCGGCGCCTACCTCCGCCTCCGCCCCGAGCGGCGCGACCTGGTGCGCTCGCTGATCTACCCGGTTCCCGACACGCGGCTCCCCTTCCTCGGATCGCACCTGAGCCGCGACCCGCACGGCGAGGTGCTGATCGGCCCGACGGCGCTGATGGTCGCCGCGCGCGACGCCTACCGAGCGACCCGCATCCGGCCGCGCGACCTGGCCGCGACGCTGTCGTGGCCGGGCACCTGGCGGCTCGTGCGAGGCTTCTGGCGCACAGGGCTGACCGAGATCGGGCACGCCGCCCGCCCCGCAGCGCTGGTCGCCGACGCCGCCCGCTTCGTGCCGGAGCTCCGGCCCGAGGACACGATCAAGGGCCCGTCGGGGGTCCGCGCCCAGGCGGTCGCGCGCGACGGGAAGCTCCTCGACGACTTCGCGTTCTCACAGACCGAGCGCGCCCTCCATGTGCGCAACGCGCCATCGCCGGCGGCGACCTCGGCCCTGGCCATCGCGCGGCTCGTGGCCGACCGCGCTGAGGAGGCATTTGACCTGCAAAGCCGCCGCGTCGTCTAGCGTGCGCGCCCCATGAGCGGCCGAATCCTCGTGACCGGCGGCGCGGGCTTCGTGGGCGCCAACCTCAGCGTCGCGCTGGCGGGGCGCGACCTCGAGCGCGACGTGATCGCCTTCGACAACCTCAAGCGCCGCGGCAGCGAGCTGAACCTGCCGCGCCTTCGTGAGGCCGGCGTTCGGTTCGTGCACGGCGACGTGCGCTCGCCGTCCGACCTCGAGGCGATCGGCGTGATCGACGCGCTCGTCGAGTGCTCCGCCGAGCCGTCGGTGATGGCGGGAGTCGACGGCGGCACCGAGTTCGTCGTGCACACGAACCTCCTCGGCGCCTACAACTGCCTCGACCTCGCCCGCCGCCACGGCGCGGCCTTCGTGTTCCTCTCAACGAGCCGCGTCTATCCGACCGGTCCCCTCAACGAGCTGCGCTACGAGGAGGGCGAGTCGCGCTTCGAGCTGATCGACGAGCAGCCGTATCCGGACGCCTCGTCGCGCGGCATCACCGAGGAGTTCCCGCTCGAGGGCCACCGCACGCTCTATGGCGCGACCAAGCTCGGCGCGGAGCTCCTGATCCACGAGTACGTCGAGGCATTCGGCCTGCGCGCCGTGATCGACCGTTGCGGGGTGATCGCCGGCCCGTGGCAGATGGGCAAGGTCGACCAGGGCGTCTTCACCCACTGGATGGTGAGCCACCAGCTCGGGCGCGAGCTCGCCTACATCGGCTACGGCGGCCAGGGCAAGCAGGTGCGCGACATGCTCCACCCCGACGACCTCGTTGACCTGATCGAGAAGCAGCTTGCGAGCCCGGCGGAGTGGTCCGGCGCTACCCTCAACGTCGGCGGTGGACCGGGGTGCAGCCTCTCGTTGCGCGAAGCCACGGACATCTGCGCCGAGCTGACCGGAAGGACGGTCCCGATCCGATCCGAGCCCGAGAACCGAGCCGGGGACATCCCCATCTACGTGTCCGACTGCGGGCGGCTCTTCGACCGCAGCGACTGGCGCCCGGCGCGCGGCTCGCGGCAGATCATGGAGGACATCTTCGAATGGGTCCGGGAGCACGAGGGCGCGCTGCGGACGGCGCTGGCGTAGCGTGGGCACGGTCGTAATCACAGGATCCGGCGGCCTGATCGGCTCGGAGTCGGTCCGTCACTTCGTGGAGGCCGGCCACGACGTGATCGGCATCGAGAACGACATGCGGGCCCGCTTCTTCGGCGACGAGGCGTCGACGCGGCCGGTGAGCGAGCAGCTCGCCGAGCGCTACCCCGACGAGTTTCGGTGGGTCGAGGCGGACATCCGCGACACGGACGGGATGATGCGGCTATTCGAGGCGGAGCACGGGCGGATCGAGCTCGTGATCCACACCGCCGCCCAGCCCTCCCACGACTGGGCCGCTTCGGACCCCGAGACCGACTTCGGCGTGAACGCCTACGGGACGCTCAACCTGCTCGAGGCCGTGCGGCGCCACTGCCCGGACACGCCGTTCGCGTTCTGCTCGACCAACAAGGTCTACGGCGACACGCCGAACCACCTGCCGCTCGAGGAGCACGAGAAGCGGCTCGACCTACCGCGGGACCACCGCTGGTGGAACGGGATCGACACCTCGATGTCGATCGACCGCTCGACCCACTCGCTGTTCGGCGTCTCGAAGGCGGCGGCCGACCTGATGGTCCAGGAGTACGGCCGCTACTTCGACATCCCGACGGTCTGCTTCCGCGGCGGCTGCCTCACTGGCCCGAACCACGCCGGCACCCAGCTGCACGGCTTCCTCGCCTACCTCATGAAGTGCACCGTGACGGGCGACCCTTACACCGTCTTCGGCTACGGCGGCCGCCAGGTGCGCGACAACATCCACAGCGCCGACTTCGTGGGCGCGATCGCCGAGTTCCACCGCGCCCCGAGGATCGCGGCCGTCTACAACATGGGCGGCGGCAGGGCCAGCAACTGCTCGATGCTGGAGGCGATCGAGATGTGCGAGCGGATCGCCGGGCGCGAGCTCAGCTGGGAGCTCTCCGACGACGCCCGGGTGGGCGACCACCGCTGGTGGATCAGCGACATCGACGAGTTCAAGGCCGACTACCCCGAATGGCGCCTCGAGTACGACGTCGAGGCGATCCTGCGCGAGATCCACGAGCAGAACTTCGACCGTTGGAGCGTGAAGGTTTGAAGCTCTCTGTAGTGATCCCTGCGCACAACGAGGTGGACTCGATCCAGCAGACCGTCCTCGGTGTGACCGACGCCCTGGGTCGGGCGGGCATCGACTACGAGGTGCTGGTGATCGACGACTCGAGCACCGACGGCACGAAGGCGGCCGCCGAGGAGATCGCGCACGACGACCCGCGCATCCGCTGCTTGCGCTCCCACTACCGCAACGGCTTCGGCTTCGCCGTCCGGGCTGGGCTCGAGCGGTTCGAGGGCGACGCCGTGGCGATCGTGATGGGCGACGGCTCCGATAACCCCGAGGACCTCGTCACCTACTACCGCCTGCTGAACGAGGGCTACGACTGCGCGTTCGGATCGCGCTTCATGCGCGGCAGCGAGGTGCACGACTACCCGAAGCTCAAGCTCGTCCTCAACCGCCTGGCCAACGCCGTGATCCGGATCCTGTTCCGGCACGGCTACAACGACACGACGAACGCATTCAAGGCCTACCGGCGCGAGGTGATCCAGCACGCGCAGCCGCTCCTCTCGCACCACTTCAACCTGACGGTCGAGCTGCCGCTGAAGGCCTTCGTTCGCGGATTCAGCTACGCCGTGGTGCCGATCTCGTGGCGCAACCGCACGAGCGGGAAGTCGAAGCTCGGCATCCGCGAGATGGGCAGCCGCTACCTCTTCATCGTGCTCACGCTGTACCTCGAGCACCACCTCAGCCGCGGCGACTACCGCCGGCCGGGCTACTCCGAGACGGCGAAGCGGGCGCGCGTCGGCTTTCAGCCCGGCTCGAGAGACGCGCCGCGCGACCGCGAGCCGGTCCCCTAGCGTCCTGGCGGGCCCGCAGCTAGACCGCGAGCTCTGGCGGGGGCGGCGCGTCCTCGTGACGGGCCACACCGGGTTCAAGGGCGCGTGGCTCTCGACGCTCCTGCTGGAGCTCGGGGCCGAAGTAATCGGGTTCGGGCGGGGCGCGCCGACCCGGCCGTCGCTGTTCGAGACGCTCGACCTCGAGCGCCGCGTGCCCTCGCACGCCGGCGACGTCCGGGACCGCGAGGCCGTCGCGCGCGCGGTGGCGGAGGCGCGCCCCGACCTCCTCTTCCACCTCGCCGCGCAGACGATCGTGCGCGTCGGCCACGAGGACCCGGTCGGGACCTACGCCACCAACGTGCTGGGCACGGCCAACGTGCTCGAGGCCGCGCGCAGCGCGCCGTCGCTCCGCGCGGTGGTCGTCGTGACGAGCGACAAGTGCTACCGGCCGCGAGCGGACGGCCGCCCGTCGGCGGAGGGGGACCCGCTCGGGGGCGACGATCCGTACTCGAGCTCCAAGGCGTGCGCGGAGCTCGTCACCTCCGCCTACCGCGCCTCGTTCGCGCGGGACGGAGGCCCGGCGCTCGCGTCCGCCCGGGCGGGAAACGTGATCGGCGGCGGGGACTGGGCGCCCGCGCGCCTCGTGCCGGACGCCATGCGGGCCGCGCTCGACGGTTCCACGCTCGCGATACGCCGGCCCGATGCGGTCAGGCCGTGGCAGCACGTGCTGAACCCGCTGGCCGGCTACC
This sequence comes from Actinomycetota bacterium, assembly GCA_005885165.1. Taxonomy (GTDB): domain Bacteria; phylum Actinomycetota; class Thermoleophilia; order Solirubrobacterales; family Thermoleophilaceae; genus AC-37. The sequence continues at coordinate 14,829 of VAXR01000047.1, read as the reverse complement.
TCATGCTCGCCGAGCGGCTGCTCGAGGACGCGAGCGCCGCCGATGCGTTGAACTTCGGACCGGACCCGAGCGACGAGCGGCCGGTGCGCGAGGTGGCGGACATGATCTGCGAGCTGTGGGGCGAGGGCCTCGCCTGGGAGGCGGTCGACGCGGGCGGACCGAGCGAGGTGCCCGAGCTCCGCATCGACTCGACCAAGGCTCGCGAAGGGCTCGGCTGGCGCCCGTCGTGGGACCTTCGCGACGGCCTCGCCGCGACCGTGGCCTGGTTCCGGCGCTACCGGGAGGGCGACGCCGCGGCCGCCACCGAGGGGCAGGTGCGCTCCTACCTCGCCGGCGAGCCGCCACCCCGCCTGTAGCGTTCCTCCCAATGGCCCGGCAGAAGCGCCTCACGCTGGTGGCGGCCATCCTCGGGTCCGCGATCGTCTTCACCGACGGGACCGTGGTGAACGTCGCGCTGCCTGCGATCCGCCGCGACCTGCACGCCGGCCTCGCGACGCAGCAGTGGGTGGTGGAGGCATACCTGCTCACGCTCGGCTCGCTGATGCTCGTGGGCGGCTCCCTGTCGGACCTGTTCGGCCGTCGCCGGATCTTCGCGCTCGGCCTCGCCGGTTTCGGCGTCACGTCGATCCTCTGCGCGGTCGCGCCGACTCCCGCGCTGCTGTGCGGCGCACGTGCCCTGCAGGGCGCAGCCGGCGCGCTGCTCGTGCCGAGCGCGCTTGCGGTGATCGTCGCGACGTTCGACGAGGACGAGCGGGGCGCGGCGATCGGATCGTGGACCGCGTGGGGCGGGATATCGACGGTCATCGGGCCGCTGATCGGCGGCGTGCTGATCCAGGCAGCGTCGTGGCGACTCGTTTTCGCCATCAACCTGCTTCCGATCGCCGTCGCCATCTACCTCGTCCGCCACATGCCGCGAAGGCTCGACGAGACCGAGCACCGCCGCGTCGACATCCTCGGGGCGGTGCTGTGCGCGGCCGGGCTGGCGGGGGTCGTGACCGCCCTGATCGAGGAGCCGACACGCAGCTTTGGCGACCTCCTCGTCGCGCCGCCGCTGGTGATCGGGGTCGTGTGCCTCATCCTGTTCGTCGCCCAGGAGATGCGCTCGCCCGACCCGATGCTGCCCCTCTCGCTCTTCCGCCGCCGCAACTTCGCGGTCGGGAACGCATCCACGCTCCTCGTCTACGCGGCGCTCGGCGGCGCCACGTTCTTCATCTCCCTCTACCTCCAGGAGGTCGCGGGCTACAGCCCCATCGACGCCGGTCTGGCGCTGCTCCCGATCACGCTCGTGATGTTCGCTCTCTCGCGGCGCTTCGGCGCGCTGGCCGACCGGTACGGGCCGCGGTTGTTCATGGGCGCCGGCCCGGTCGTGGCCGGTCTCGGGCTTCTGTGGTTCGTGGGGCTGGGCGCCCACATCTCCTACGTAAGGGACGTCCTGCCCGGCGCCACGATCTTCGCGTTCGGCCTCGCGATCACGGTCGCGCCGCTTACGGCGGCCGTCCTTGCGGGCGTGGACGAGCACCATGCGGGGATCGCCTCCGGCGTCAACAACGCGATTGCGCGCGTGGCCGGACTCCTGGCGATCGCGGGCATCGGCGCGGTCGTGGCCGGGGTGTTCGGGTCGACGCTCGACTCGAAGCTGCAGGGCGTGCCCCTCAATGCGGCATCCCGGCACGGGGTGGCCGTCGCGCGGTCGCGCCCGCTCGCGTCGGCGCCAGGTGGCGTGGAGCCGGCCGGCCGGGTCGCGATTCGCGCGGCGTCGGTCGACGCGTTCAGGGCCGGAATGCTGGCAAGCGCGATCCTCGCGATGCTCGGGGGCGCAATCTCGGCCGTCGGGATCCAGAACCCGCGCCGGCGGGTCGAGGCGGGCGTATGCCCGGGCGGTGCGCTGGCCAGCCGCAGCTAGGGGGATCCTGTCGGCGGAGCGGGGGCGGCTGGAGGGCCGGATACCATCGCGCCTGGATCTAGGCCGATGAGTCCTCACGCTCCCGACCAGGCGGAGACCACCGAGCGGCGCGAGGCGCGGCTCCAGCGGGGCCGCCTCGAGGCCCGCCTGGCCCAGGCCCAGCGGCTCGAGACCATCGGCCAGCTCGCCGCCGGCGTCGCTCACGACTTCAACAACCTGCTCGCGGTGATCCTCAACTACGCGTACTTCGTCCGGGAGCAGCTTCCCGAGGACAGCGAGCTGCGCAGGGATGTCGACGAGATCCGGCGGGCTGCCGAGCGCGCGTCCGATCTCACCCACCAGCTGCTCGTCTTCAGCCGCGAGGAGGCGATCGAGCCGGAGGTCCTGGACCTGAATTCCGTGGTCCGCGAGGCGGAGCGTCTTCTGCGGCGCACGATTGGCGAGCACGTCAGGCTCGTCACGCGGCTCGCTCCGGAAGGCTGCAGGGTCAGCGCCGATCCGAGCCAGCTCGAGCAGGTCGTGCTGAACCTCGTCGTGAACGCGAGGGACGCCATGCCCGACGGCGGGACCGTCACGATCGAGACGGCGCGAGTGGACGCCGCCGCGCGACGGAACGGCCTGCCGGAGTCGCTGCCGCCCGGGCCGTACGTCCTCCTCTCTGTTGGCGACGACGGTGTCGGGATGGAGCCGGACGTGATGGCCCACGCGTTCGAGCCCTTCTTCACCACGAAGCCCAAGGGGACGGGCACTGGGCTCGGCCTCGCGACCGTTTACGGCACTGTGACCGCGAGCCGCGGCGAGGCCGAGATCGAGTCGACCCCGGGCGGCGGGACGACCGTTCGGATCTGGCTGCCCGAGGCGTCAGCGCCTGGCCACGGCGAGTAGGTCGCGGCCTGAGCGGCGCAGGGACTCGACCTCGAAGCCGAGATCGGCGAGCAGCCGCGCCAGCGAGCGCCGCGTGAAGAAGCGAAGGTGCGGCGAGTGCGGGTCGAACTCACGCTCGAAGCCGCGCGCGAGGACCGCGAGCCCGCTCAACCGGCCGTGCGCGGGCGTCGCCACCGCGAGCCGACCCCGGGGCTGGAGCACCCGCCGCGCCTCCGACAGCAGCAGCTGGACGTCCCGGACGTGCTCGAGCGTGTTCGCGCAGAGCACCAGGTCAAAGGCCGAGTCGGGGAGCGGGAGCGGCTCGTCGGGGTGCAGCTGCACGACGTCCGCCTCTGGCAGCCGCCTTCGGGCTCGCTCGAGCGCGACGGCCGAGACGTCGGCCGCCGACACGTGTCCGCAGCGGAGCTCGCCCGTCAGCCGCCCGTCGCCGCAGCCGATGTCGAGGGCGCGATCGCAGGGCTCCAGCCCCCGCACGAACCCAACGAGATGCGGTGGCGGCGGACCGTGGTCCTCCGGCACGAGCTCCCAGAGCTCGTCGTCGTAGCGGCTCGAGCCGGCTACGCCCTCACCACGCCCCGCGGGCGCGGATCACCGCCGGGACGGTCTTCAGCAGGATCGTGAGGTCGAGGAAGACCGACCAGCGCTCGAGGTAGAGGAAGTCGAGCCGGACGAGCTCGTCGAAGTCGAGCTCGGAGCGTCCCGACACCTGCCACAGGCCGGTGATGCCGGGGAGCACGAGGTTGCGCTTGCGATGCCACGCCGCGAGGTGGTGGTAGTCGCGAATGGTCAGCGGACGCGGGCCGACCAGCGACATGTCGCCGCTAAGCACGTTGAGGAGCTGCGGCAGCTCGTCGATCGACCAGCGTCGCAGGAACCGGCCGATTGGGGTGACGCGCGGATCGCGGCGGATCTTGAAGATCGCCCCGCCCTTCTCGTTGCGGGCCTCGAGCTCGGACTGGCGGCGATCGGCGTCCGAGTACATGGTCCGGAACTTGAAGCAGAAGAACGGCGCGCCGCCGATGCCCGCCCGCTCCGACAGGTAGATCACCGGCCCGCGCGAGGTGAGCTTGATCGCCAGCGCGACAACCGCGCCGAACGGAACGAGCAGCAGACCGAGCGCGGCCGAGGCCACCACGTCGAAGGTCCGCTTCATGAAGAAGTCGACGCCCTCGAAGACCGGCGGCTTGAGCTCGAACAACGGCAGCGTCTGGCCGGGCACGAACTCGACGCGCTCCATGAGGATCTCCATGGTCGACGGCGCCACGCACACCCGAACCCCGTGCCGGTGGCAGCGGTCGACGAGCTCGACGGCCCGCTCCTGCGGGAACGCGGGATCGGCGATCAGCACCTCGTCGATCGAGTCGAAGTGGCGCTCGAGGTCCTCGAGCGGGCCGAGGTCCTTGAGGCCGTTGCTCGGGAGGGGCGACAGCGAGACGAAGCCCACGGGCTCGATCTCCGAGTGCGTGCCCTCGGCGAGCGCGTGGACGACGGCGTCGATCTGCGACCCCGTGCCCACGAGCACAGTGCGGCGGTGGTAGCCGGCGGCGCGGAGGATCGCGCCGGTCACGCGGTCGAACACGACGCGGAAGAGCGTCACGTAGAGGACCGCGAAGAAGAGGCTTCCGTAGAAGATGTAGTACGAGGCGAAATGCTGGCCCTGCACGATCGTGTAGCCGAGCACGACCAGCGTCACCTGGAACAGGGCGGCGACGATCCGCGCGAAGCCCGGCCGGACGGCGCGGTGGCCGTAGAGCCCGGCGAGCGCGAAGAGCAGGATCGTGACGAGGCACGCGATCGGCGCGTACTGCTTCGTCTGCTCGAAGGCCTTGTGGAACTCGACGTGCCCGAGCAGGAGCGACCTGACGACGGCGGCGGAGCCGATGGCGAGCAGCAGGGCGGCCACGTCGAGGGCGCAGAGCGTCCCGATGCGCGCCAGACGGCGGGCCGTCTCAAACCGCAGGAGCGGGGAGCGCAGCATCCGCTGCGCCGCCCGGACGTCCTTGGAGGGGAGCTCTGCCGCCGCGTCGCGCGGCGCTAGATCGGTGAGCTCCTTGACAAGACCGTTGGCCATGGTGACGGGGTGCCCGCGGGTCCAAACAGCGGAGCGCGTGAAATGTAGCGCCGTTGCCATTCGTGATGCCCGCCGCCTTGCGCGTCTAAGCAGCGCTTTCCCGCTGTTGCGCTGTCGCTCAAGACCTGCGAAGCACTCGACCGTTGCCAAAGAGTGCGCACTTTGCGCGAACGCCGTTACCCGACCCCCGACGTTCGGGGGACGTCGTCCGTTGCGCCGCGGCCTTCGCCTCTTAGAGGATCGGAAGGCGATCACAGTGGCGACAGCGACTCGATCATCCGGGCGGCCGAAGCGCACCCGGCCGCCGCGCGCCGAGGTCGACCCGGCGGCGGTCGACCTGCTGGAGCGCCACGGCGCGCAGCTCATGGCGGTTGCGCGCCGCTACGCCGCCACACCGGAGGACGCCGAGGACGCCTACCAACGCGGCGTCGAGATCCTGCTCACCAAGGCGCCGACCACCGATCCGGGCGAGCTCCTCCCGTGGCTGAAGACGGTCGTCAAGCACGAGGCGTTCGCGCTCCGCAAGCAGGGCGAGCGGCACGGGGTTCCGAGCGAGCCGGAGGAGCTCGAGCCCCTGGTTGGGCGCTCGCCGGGTCCCGCCGACCTCGCCGAGCGCCGCGACACGCTGCGACTCGGTGCCGAGGCCCTGAGCCACCTGAAGCCGCAGGAGGTCCGCGCGCTGCTCCTGCGCGCCGACGGCCTCTCCTACCGGGAGATCTGCGACGCCACCGGCTGGACGTACACGAAGGTCAACCGCTGTTTGAGCGAGGGGCGGCGCAGTTTCGTCGAGCGCGTCGCCGGAATCGAGACGGGCGGCGAGTGCGAGCGAATCGCTCCGCTCCTGTCGGCGCTGGTCGACGGGGAGATCGGCGCCGAGAAGCTCGCGCGCCTGCGTCCCCACCTCCGCAGCTGCCTCGCGTGCCGGGCGCGGCTGCGCGAGTACCGTGCCGCGCCTTCGCGCGTGGCGGCGCTCGCGCCGCTCGGCCTGCTCGGCTCGCTCTGGGCGGCCCTGCGGGGCTCGGCTCGCGCGGCCGCGGACGGATTCGCCTCTCGAGCCGATGCGGCCACTCACTGGTTCCAGTCGCGCGCCGCGCTCGCTGCCGCGCGCTGGCAGGACGCCGGGGAGATAGTCGCCGCGCACAAAGCCGCGGCCGTCACCGCCTCGGCGCTCGCACTCGCGGGCGGCAGCGCCGCGACGGTGGCGACGCTGCCGCACCGCGCGGGCAGGCGGACCGCCGAGCACGGCGCGCAGCACGGGAATCCCGCCGTGCGGCTTCACGAGGCGACGAGCGCGAGCCCGCACGGGGCGGGCGCGCCGGCGGCCCAGCATCGCTTCGTGTCTCAGACGGGGCCGGCGCCGCGTACACGTTCGCCGGCGCCGCCGCCGCGAACGGCGCCCGCAAACACCGCGTCGCCTCGGTCGTCCGCCGGCGCTTCGCCGAGCGGCGCGGCCGCTTCCTCGTCGCCGGGCGCCAGCTTCGCGCCCGCACCCGCCTCCGCACCACAGCCGTCCGCGGCTCCGCCGCCGAGCAGCAGCGGGGGCGGCGAGTTCGCTCCCTAGCGCCCGTCCCGCCCGCCGACCGAGTACAGCTGCCAGCGGCCGGGCACTCCCTTGAGCTCGTGGTCGCCGCGCTCGACGAGGTCGATGCCCGAGCCCATCACGAGGTCCTTCACCGTCCCTGACACGAGCACCTCGCCGGCGCCCGCCTTCGCCCCCACGCGTGCGGCGATGTGCACGGCCAGGCCGCCCAGGTCGTCGCCGATCAGCTCGCATTCCCCGGTGTGCAGGCCCGCGCGGACCTCGATCCCGAGCTCGCGCGCCTCGTCGCCGACCGAGCAGGCGCAGCGAATCGCGCGCGCCGGACCGTCGAAGCTGGCCACGAAGCCGTCGCCGGTGTGCTTCACCTCCCGGCCGCGGAAGCGCTCGAGCTGCGCCCGCACCAGGGCGTCGTGACGATCGCGCAGCTGGAGCCAGGCCCGGTCGCCGAGCTCCGAGGCGCGCCGCGTCGAGTCGACGATGTCGGTGAAGAGGACGGTCGCCAGAACGCGATCGGGTTCGGCGCGCGCCCGCGCGCCGGTCAGGAACTCCTCGATCTCGCCAGCGACAGCCTCCGGGTCGCCGGCTCCGGGAAGGTGGTCGCGGCCTGGAAGCTCGATGTAGCGCGCACCAGGAATGAGGTCGGCCATCAGTCGCCCCTGCGCGGGCGGGATCGCCGACTGCGAGTGGCTCATCACGAGGGTGGGCACCGCGATCGTCGGTAGGACGTGCCGGACGTCGAGCCGCTCGACCGCGTCCCAGAGCGCTCGCGCCATGCCCGGACTCATCGACGCCCGCTCGAACGCGCCCCATGCGCTCTTCGGCAGCCCGCGTTCCACAAGCGAGGGAGCGATCCAGTCCATCGTGTCCCCCTCGCCCCAGCGGTCGAGGTCGGCCCGGCTGCGCCCCATTCGGTCTCCCCAAAGCTCCTCCGTCGGCGCACCCTCCGCCAGCCCCCCGACCACGACGCCGTCGTAGAGGATCAGGGCCGTGGTGCGCTCCGGGTGGCTGGCCGCGTACAGAGCGGTCAGGGCCGCCCCCTCCGAGAAGCCCAGGAGCGCCGCCCGCTCGGAGCCAACCGCATCCATCACCGCCCGGATGTCGTCCATGCGCTCCTCGAACGTCGGCGTTCCCTGCACTGGGTCGGAGAGACCGACTCCACGCTTGTCGAAGATGATCAGTCGCGAGAACGAGGCGAGCCGGTTGAGGAAGGTCGCGATCGTCGGCTCGGCCCACTGCAGGTCGAGGTGCTGCAGCCAGCCCCACGCCATGACGAGGTCGAGCGGACCGTCGCCCACGACCTGGTACGCGACGTTTACGTCCGCGCTCTTCGCGTACCTCGTCTGCGGCTTGTCCATCGCCCCGCTCCCTCGGCTCGGAGCCTACCCGCGCGCCGGCCCCGAGCCCGGTGCCTGGCGACGGCGGCGCAGCACGTGCGCGTCGCCGTCGCGTCGGGTCACCTTTGTCCGGTCGAGGTGCTCGAGGATCGCCTGCGCGTACTTGCGGCTCGTCCCGAGCTCGTCCCGGAGGCCGGCGATCGTCGCGTTGCCGTCGCGCTCGCAGATAGCGATCACGTGAGCCTCGAGCTCGGACAGCGGCTCCGGGTGGAAGTGCAGGCTGCGCCCCACGCGCACCGCCTGACCGGCGCGCTCGAGCCGGCGGAGGCGCTCCTCCGCCTCGCTCAGATCGAGGCCGGCGGCCACGGCGAGGTCCGTATCGGCACGCGGGGATGCGCCGTCGGAGCGCAGCAGTGCAGCGACGTGGAGCGCAGCGCCGTCCAGCGGGGGAGGCTCGGGCGCCGCGGCCGGCTCGGCAGCCGCTTCGCTCGCCGCCGGCTCTTCCACCGCCTCGCCGCGCTCGAGCGCGCGCAGTCGCTCAACCACGTCCGGGCGTGCGCCGTGCTTGCGCGGCGCAGCGTCGATCACCTCGCCTCCGCCGATCGTGTCCGGGGGTGCGACCTGCCGCAGGATCACGCGGTCGCCCGCCGCCGCCACGAGCGGCGCCTCGAGCCGGAGCTGCGCGTAGCCCCGCGTGCCGGGCGCGATCTCGCCGCGCTCGAGCGGCGACACCCGGGCCGGCGCCTCGCGTGTCCCGTGGTGGACGTGAACGCGCATCCCTCGCCGGAGCGGTCGCGTGCCCGGCTCCAGCGAGATCGCCGCGTCGAGCAGGTACGACCCTGCGAGCGCGGCCCCCGGCGGCACCACAACGTCACCGCGCGCGATCTCGCGCCAGCCGACCCCCGCCAGGTTGAGCGCCACCCGCTGCCCCGCGAGCGCGCGCTCGACCGGCTCGTCGTGCACCTGCACCGAGCGCACGCGCGCGTCGAGCCCCCGCGGCAGGATCCGGACCTGGTCGCCGGTCCCGATCGACCCCGACCAGAGCGTCCCGGTTACCACGGTTCCGATCCCGCGCAGCGTGAACGAGCGGTCGACGTGCAGCCGGGCAAAGCCGTCGCTTGATGCCCGCCCAGTCAGTCCTGCCGCTACGTCCTCGAGCGCGCCGAGCAGCTCGTCGATCCCCGTCCGCTTCAGTGCGGAGACGGGGACGATCGGTGTGTCCGGGAGCAGCTCCGCGACCTCCTCCGCAGCGAGCTCGGGCTCTCCGATGTCCGCCTTGGTGATCGCCACGACTCCCGCCCGCACACCGAGCTGGCGCAGCACCGCCAGGTGCTCGCGCGTCTGCGGCATCACTCCGTCGTCCGCCGCGACGCAGAGGAGGAACATGTCGACGCCCGACGCGCCCGCGACCATCGTCCGAACAAAGCGCTCGTGGCCCGGGACATCGACCACCGAGAGCCTGCGTCCAGACGGCAGCGCGAGCGGCGCGTAGCCCAGCTCGATCGAAATTCCGCGCGACCGCTCCTCGGGCAGCCGATCCGTGTTCCTGCCCGTGAGCACACCGATCAAGACGGTCTTGCCGTGATCGATGTGCCCGGCCGTGCCCAAGGTGAGCGGCGGCCTCGCGTCGGGCTGAGCGGGCGCCATGGAGGTGCTACCGCGACGCCGCGACGATGAGGTCCGCCGCCGCCTGCGCTCCCTCGTCGTCGAGGGTTCGCGGGTCGAGCAGGAGCCAGCCCTCGCGGGCGCGGGCCACCAGCGGCGGATCGCCGGCCCGGAGGCGCCGCGCCAGCTCGTCTACCCCCAGCGCGTCGGGATCGACCGCGCAAACCGGTCCCTCGAGCTCGAGCAGCGGGAGCGCTCCTCCGCCCACCTTCGCGCTCGATCGGATCACGCGCGCATCGACCCCGCCGTCGACGAGCGCGGCCCGCATCGCCTCGGCGCGCGCGGCCAGCTCGGACTCCGGCGCGCTCAGCATCCGCAGCACCGGGATCTCCCTTCTCGCCGCCTCGGGGTCTAGATAAAGGCGCAGCGTGGCCTCCAGCGCCGCGAGCGACAGCTTGTCGATCCGCAGTGCGCGCGCCAGCGGGTGGTTGCGGCAGCGCTCGAGGGCGGCGCGCTCGCCGACCATCACCCCGGCCTGCGGGCCGCCGAGCAGCTTGTCCCCCGAGAAGCACACAACCGCGCAGCCGGCCGCCACCGAGCGCCGCACGGCCGGCTCGTCGCCGAGCTCGGGCACGCCCTCGGCCAGCGCCCCGGAGCCGACGTCGTCCACCACGAGGATCCGCTTGTCGCGCGCCAGCTCGCAGAGCGCCTCGACCTCGACCTCCTCCACGAAGCCGACCGTCCTGAAGTTGGACGGGTGGGCGCGCATGATCGCGCCGGTTTCCGGTCCGATCGCCCGCTCGTAGTCGGCGAGCCGCGTGCGGTTGGTGGTGCCCACCTCGACGAGCCGGGCGCCGGACTGGGCCACGACCTCGGGCACGCGGAACGAGCCGCCGATCTCCACGAGCTGCCCGCGCGAGACGATCAGCTCGCGCCCGGCGGCGAGGGAGGCGGCTGCAAGCAGGACGGCGCCGGCGCAGTTGTTCACCACGAGCGCGGCCTCGGAGCCGGTCAGCTCGCGCACGAGGGCCTCGACGTGCGTCTGGCGCGAGCCGCGGCGGCCCGGGCCGAGCTCGTACTCCAGGTTCGAGTAGCCGCGCGCGACCCCCGCGGCCGCGTCGATGGCGGCGGCCGCCAGCGGCGCCCGACCGAGGTTGGTGTGAACGATCACGCCGGTGGCGTTGAGCACGGGCCGTAGGTTGAGCTCGCCGGCCGCGCGCAGGAAGGACCGCGCCAGGTCCTCGATCGTCTCGCCGTGGAGCTCGCCACCACCGCCGGCGGAGATCTCCTCGCGCCGCACCGCGATCGCCGCTCGCGCCGCGCGCACCGCCAGCGCGTGCGAAGCGCCTCCATCGCGAAGACGTCCCGCCAGCTCCTCGACGGACGGCAGCGCGGCCAGCTCGGAGCGACGGCTAGGGTCGCTCGCCTTCGACCCAGCGCTCCTCGCCACCGGCGACCTCCTTCTTCCAGATCGGCGCCTCCGCCTTGAGCCGGTCGATGATCTCACGGGCCCCGGCGAAGGCCGCGTCCCTGTGCGGCGCGGAGACGGCGACCGCGACGCTCGGCTCGGACAGCGGCACAGAGCCGGTGCGGTGCTCGGCGGCGGCCGCGCACAGGCCATGCCGCTCGATCGCGTCGGCCACGATCGCGGCAATCCGCTCCTCGGCCATCTCCACGTACGCCTCGTACTCGAGCCGCTCGACCTCGCGGGTGACTCCGGTGAACGTGACGATCGCGCCCGCGCGCGGGTCCCGCACCCGCTCAGCCAGGGCCTCGACCGACAGCGGCTCGTCGACCACCCGCGCGTGCGCCACCGCGGTGGCGCCGCCGCTCACCGGCGGTATCAGCGCCAGCTCGTCCCCGGCCGACAGCGGCTCGTCCTCCCCTGCGTATTCGCGGTTCACGGCCATCACGAGCGGGAGCCCGTCGGCCAGCCCGCCGAGCTCCCGAAGGGCATCCCGGACCCGCGCGTCCGACGGGAGGTCGAGCCGCACCTCGTTCGCGCCCGCGCGCTCGCGGAGCATCGCGAACAGGCGAACCGTGACCTCCACGCGAGGGAGGTTACGGCCTGGGAACCGGCGCTTCGACCCGGGAATATCCTCTCGGGAGCGCGCAATGGCCACGAAACCAGAGCACAAACCGTCGATTGCGCCGATCGTCGGCCCCGACGACCCGCGCCGCTTCACCGATTCCGGGATCGAGATCAAGACGGCCTACGAGGAGGGCGACGTCGCCCCGGGCCTCGAGGAGCGCCTCGGCGAGCCCGGCGAGTTCCCGTTCACGCGCGGGATCCACCCCGACATGTACCGCTCGCGCCTGTGGACGATGCGCCAGTACGCGGGCTACGCCACGGCCAAGGAGACCAACGAGCGCTTCCGCTACCTGATCGAGCACGGGTCCACCGGCCTGTCGATGGCGTTCGACCTCCCGACCCAGCTCGGTCGCGACTCCGACGACCCGCTATGCGCGGGCGAGGTCGGCCGCACGGGCGTGGCGATTGACTCGATCGACGACATGCGGCGGGTGTTCGACCAGATCCCGCTCGACCAGGTCTCCACCTCGATGACGATCAACGCCCCCGCCTCGGTGCTGCTCCTCCTCTACGAGCTGGTCGGCGAGGAGCAGAGCGTGCCGGCCGAGCAGCTCCGCGGCACCACCCAGAACGACATCCTCAAGGAGTACATCGCGCGCGGGAACTTCATCTACCCGCCCGGGCCGGCGATGCGCCTCACGACCGACCTGTTCGCGTACTGCCGCGATCGCGTGCCCAAGTGGAACACGATCTCGATCTCCGGCTACCACATGCGCGAGAAGGGCTGCTCGGCGGTGCAGGAGGTGGGCTTCACGCTCGCCAACGCGATCGCCTACGTGCAGGCCGCGCTCGACGCGGGCCTGAAGGTGGACGAGTTCGGGCCGCGGCTGGCGTTCTTCTTCAACGGCCACAACAACGTCTTCCAGGAGGTGGCCAAGTTCCGCGCCGTGCGGCGCATGTGGGCGCGGATCATGCGCGAGCGCTTCGCCGCCGAGGACAAGCGGTCCCTGACGATCCGCTTCCACACCCAGACCGGCGGCGTGACGCTCGCGGCCCAGCAGCCCGAGAACAACATCGTGCGCGTGGCGCTGCAGGGCTTCGCGGCGGTGTGCGGCGGTACCCAGTCGCTCCACACGAACGGCTTCGACGAGGCGCTCGCGCTGCCCACGGAGCGCGCCGCCCGGATCGCTCTTCGCACCCAGCAGATCCTGGCCCACGAGTCGGGCGCGGCCGACACGATCGACCCGTTCGCCGGCTCGTACGTGGTCGAGGCGCTCACCGACGAGATCGAGGAGCGCGCACAGGAGCTGATCGACAAGGTCGAGGAGCTCGGGGGCTCGGTGCAGGCGATCCCGTTCATCCGCGCCGAGGTGGAGGAGTCGGCCTGGGGCTACGAGGAGCGCTACCGAATCAAGCAGGACATCGTGGTCGGCGTGAACGAGTACGTGACCGAGGACATTGAGCCGGTCGAGACGCTGCGCGTGGATCCGGAGTCGGAGCGCGAGCAGGTCGAGCGGCTGAAGGCGTTCAAGGGGAACCGCGACCACGACGCCGTTGCGAAGCGGCTCGACGAGCTCCGCGAGGTGGCCCGCGGCGAGGGCAACCTGCTCGTGCCGATGCGCGCGGCGCTCGCCGAGCGCTGCACGATCGGCGAGGTCTGCGGCGTGCTGCGCGACGAGTTCGGGGAGTACCAGGAGCCCTAGACCCGCCGCGAGGGGGCGTCGTACCCTGCGCCGGATGCGGAGGGCGCTGACGAGATCACTGGTCGCTGCGGTGGCGGCCGCCGCGATCGTGGTCGTGGCCCTCGGCTCGCCCGGCGAGGCGAAGAGCGGCAAGCGGCCCTCGCTCGCCCAGCTCGCGGGCCAGCGGATCGTGTTCGGCTTCGACGGGACGAGCGCGCCGCAGGAGATCCTCGACCGCATCCACAACCGCGAGGCCGCGGGGGTGATCCTGTACGGGCGCAACATCTCCTCGCGCGACCAGCTGCGGGCGCTCGACCAGGCGTTCCAGAACGCCCGGCCGCCGCACGACCTTCCGGTGCTGATCATGACCGACCAGGAGGGCGGGCTCGTGAAGCGCGTCGACGGCCCTCCCTACCGCTCGCCGGCGCAGATCGGCCAGATCGACAGCAAGAAGGTGGCCCGCTCGACCGGACGCGCCACCGGCCGCAACCTGCGCGACGTGGGCGTGAACGTGAACCTGGCGCCGGTCGTCGACGTCGCCCGCCGCGGGAGCGAGATGGAGCGCCTCGGCCGCGCCTACTCGGAGGACAAGGACGTCGTCACCGCGATGGCCGGCGCGTTCGCCCGCGGGATGGCCGAGCGCCACGTGGCCGCCACCGCCAAGCACTTCCCCGGCCTCGGGGCCGCGCAGCTCGACGAGGACCGGAACATGAACGTGATCTCGTACACCACGTCGCAGCTGCGGCACATCGACGAGGTCCCGTACAAGTCGCTCGCAAGGAAGCGCGTGCCGCTCGTGATGGTGAGCACGGCGGAGTACCCGGCGTTCGCGTCTGGGCCAGCGCTGTTCTCGCACCGGATCGCCACGCGCGAGCTGCGGCGCTACATCAAGTTCCACGGCGTGTCGATCACCGACGACCTCGAGACGCCGGTGGCGTCCAACTACGGGTCGCCCGCGCAGCGCGCCGTGATGAGCGCGCGGGCGGGAGTTGACCTCCTGCTGTTCGCGCAGACGACCTCGGCCGGAGATCAGGCGGCGGGCGGACTCGTCGATGCCGTCCACAACCACCAGCTGACGCGGCACGACCTCGAACGGTCGGTCGCGCGCATCAAAGCGCTGAGGCGGTCGCTTAAGTAGCGCGCACCCGGCGCCGCCGGGCGCCGGATCCGTTACGTTTGGCCGGGATGCGGGCTGGGGGACGAAGGCTTTCGCTCGCCCTGATCGCGAGCGCCGCCGCGCTTCTGTGCGTGGCGCCGGCCGCGGCCGCCAAGGGCCACAAGAAGCACAAGGGCCCGAGCGCCGTAATCCGGCGCAGCGCCTACGGCATCCCGCACATCATCGGCAGGAACTGGGAGGACGTCGGCTTCGGCTACGGCTACGCGTTCGCCCAGGACGACATCTGTCCGATGGCCGAGGACTACGTGACGGTCCGCGCGCAGCGCTCGCGCTGGTTCGGCCCGAACGGCACCTACACCCAGCGCGGCAACAGCACCACCCCGAACAACCTGAACAGCGACTTCTTCTACCAGCGCGCAATCAACACCCACGCGGTCGAGAAGCTGATCGCGCAGAAGCCGCCGAACGGCCCGCAGCAGGCCGTCAAGGACGCGGTGAAGGGCTACGTGGAGGGCTACGACCTCTACCTCAAGCGGACCGGCGTCAAGCACCTGCCCGCGAGCTGCCGCGGCAAGCCGTGGGTCACGCCGATCAAAGTGATCGACGCCTACCGGCGCTTCTACCAGCTCGGTCTCCTGGCGAGCCAGAGCGTGGCGATCG
>VAXR01000200.1 GCA_005885165.1 Actinomycetota bacterium | reverse complement strand
CACGACGCTCAAGCTCGACATACAGCCGGTGTGCAACATCGGGCAGTCCTCGATAACCCATGCGCGACATCGACAGCTCGGCGAAGCCGGCCGCCTCGGCTACCCCGTCGAAGGCTTCGCTCGTCACGAGGGATTCCATGACGTCGCCGAGCTGCGCCGTAGTCGGCTCATCCACCAACCACTCAGGCTCGATGACTCGGAGGAGCCCTCGACCTTCAAGCGGCTCGGCCGGCGACGGATCGGCGACGACATGCTGGCCACGCATGTAGTCGGGCAGGAGAATCGCGACCTCATCGAAGAAGAGCAGCAGGCTCTTGATCCAGCCGCCTTCCCGAGCCAGCCAGTACGGCTCGGGGTAGTAGTAGGCGATCTCGCTCGGCGCTGCCCCATCGGTCACCTGCTCGATCGTACGGCGTGCTCTCGATCGGCTCAGCGTGCGCGGGTACCTCGGGCTCCAGGCAAACGCTGCGAGTGGCTTGAGGGGGGCTGAGGAGAGGAGAGGCCGGGCGCTGCCCGGCCTCTCCCAACCCGGCTGGCCCGAGCGTGTTCACGAGCCGCGCTTGAGCCGGAACTTGCCCGGCTCGGTGCGTTCGACGAACCGCCCGCGCTTCGCGCTCACCGCGAGCTGGGCGGCGAGGGTCCGCTCCGGCGTCTTGCCCTTGAGGCCCGGGGCGAGCTTGCGCTCGCGGATCTCCGCGTAGATCTCGCCGGCCCTCATCGGGTTGCGCTTGCCGCGCAACACCTCCATCGCCGCCCACATCGTCGAGCCCTCGCGTGGTTCGCGCTGCGCGGCTTTCGGCTTGGGCGCGGCCTTCGGCTTGGGCGCCGTCTTCCGCTTCGGCTTCTGCTTCGTGCTGGCGTTGCTCACTGCTCCTCCTCGTCCTTCTTGGTCTCTGGCGGCAGGTCAAGCTGGCCGATCAGGACCGAGTGATCGACCCGCCACCCCTCCGACGTGCGGTGCTTGTCCTGCTCGATCCGCCCCGTCACGCCGATGCGATCGCCGCGGCAAAGCCGCTCGGCGCAGTCGAGCGCCTCGAGGCCGAACGTCGTGACCGCGACGTAGACGACGCCGGGCTCGTGCTGCCCGCCGCGGGCGTGCCGCGGCACGGCGAGCCGCATCCGGCAGCGGACCGGCTCGGCGCCGTCCTCGTGTAGCTCGGGATCCTCAGTGAGGGTCCCGCTCAGGGCGACTGAGTTCATCGCCCCGCGCTCGATCCGGCGATACCGTGTGCGTGCATGGGAGGCATGCCCTCCTGTGCCGGCCGGGGGCGTGTCAGCGCCGCCCGGCCGCGTTACGAGTTGCGCGGCGACCGTAGCTCTGGTTCGCGGCTCGATCCACTCCCGATCGGGCCGAGATCGGGGCTGATCGCGGGGGGGTTTAGGACCTCAAAAGGACCTCGTCCGAAGAGGTGGCGCCTAAGTCCATCTTTTCCGCACGCAGAATCGGGCCGAAAAGTGCGCGACGTGCAGGGACTGCAGAAATGGCGAGGGCCGGAATCGAACCGGCGACACCACGATTTTCAGTCGTGTGCTCTACCAACTGAGCTACCTCGCCGAGGCTGGCCGATGGTAGCGGCGGCAGGGTCAGGGTGAAAACGCCGGCCCGCTTGCGCCGACGCCCGCCAGGACGATAGGTTTGCCGCCCGTGAGCGAGCTCATCCACACCTGCTACCGGATCGGCGAGATCGACCGCTCCGTCGCCTTCTACGAGGCGCTGGGCTTCGAGGAGCGCGGACGGCTACCGATCCGCGACGAGGCGATCAACGTCTTCATGGGGCTGCCAGGCGACGGCTCGCGGCTCGAGCTGACCTACAACTTCGGCGTCGACTCCTATGAGCTCGGCACCGGTTACAACCACGTCGCGGTGACGGTCGAGGACCTCGACGGCAAGCTCGAGAACCTGTCGCAGCAGGGGATCGCGCCCGAGAAGCCGCCCTACACGGTCCGCGAGGGCGGGTCGCGCCTCTGCTTCGTCCGCGATCCGGACGGCTACCGAATCGAGCTGATCGAGCGGGACCCGTCGCCGTGATCCGCCGCGGCCTCATCACCGTCGCAGCCACGGCCGGCATAGCCGCCGCGGCGTCCGGCTGCGGAGGCTCGTCCGCCAAGTCGCCGCTCGACGACGCCCTCGGCTACCTGCCGAAGACGACGCCGGTCGCGATCGCGGTCAAGACCGACCTCAAGGACCCGCAATACCACAGCCTCGACACGCTGCTCAAGCGCTTCCCCTTCTACACCCTCATCAAGCAGAGGCTCGCCGCCGGATTCACGATCGGCGGAACCAAGACCTCGTTCGCCGAGGTCAAGAAGCTCCTCGGCAACGACCTGGTAATCGGCTTCCCCCACGCCGCCTCGGGCTCCTCGCTCAGCAGCGCCACGGTGGTCGCGTGGAAGACGAAGGACGGCAAGAAGGCGGCGACGCTGGTCGGCCGCACGGGCCGCAAGGTGGGCTCCGAGAACGGCGCGACGCTCTACGAGGAGGCGAACGGGAACGTCGACGCAATCAAGGGCGACGTCCTCGTCTCGGCCAAGTCGCGCCCGCTCGTCGACGCCGCGCTCAAGCAGCGGGGATCGAGCGATCGCCTCCGCGAGGACACCTTCAAGTCGGCCCTGAGCGGCCTGCCGAGCGACGCCATCGTCCGCGTCTACGGCGACTTCCAGCGGCTCCTCTCGTCAGGGCGCGCAGCCGCCGCCAAGCGCGTGCCCTGGGTCGGTGCGCTGCGCACCTTCGGTTCGACCGTGACGAGCGCGTCCGACGGACTCGTGATCGACTTCCGCGCGAAGACGCAGGGTTCGCTCTCCTCCGCGCAGCTTCCGCTGGCGGCGGGCAGCACCGCACCGAAGATCGTCCGCCGCCCGCATGAGGTCGCCGTCGCGCTGCGCGACCCCGGCCAGACCGTGCGCTTTGCCGAGCAGGCCTTCCTCGCCGCCGTTCCGCAGGGAGCGCTCGGCAAGGCCGCCATCGAGCGGGCGCTCGGCATCAACTTCGATCGCGACCTGATCGCCCCGCTGGGCGCCGGCGCGGCCGCGTCGGTCAGCCTCACCGGCAACGTGGTCGCGCGCGTGGACCTGAAGGACCCCGCCGCCTTCAAGAAGACGCTCTCCACGCTCTCCCGCAACTTGCCGAAGGCCAGCAACTTCGTCAACGGTCTCACCCTGCAGCCCGGGCCGAACGGCCTCTACCAGCTGAAGCCGCGAGGCGCACACCGTCCCGAGTTTGTCGGCGTATCCGGCAAGGAGCTCGTGATCGGCACCGATCCGGGGCAGGCGATCAAGTTCGGCAGCGAGCGCGCGACCACCGCGACCGGGGCAAACGGGGCGCTGGCGTTCGCGCTCGACCCGAGGTCGATCCTCGGCGACATCATCAAGCGACGCGGCGGGCAGGCGGGCGCGCTCTTCGGCGGCGCGTTCGTGGCCCCCCTGAGGGACCTCACCGGCTACGCGTCCGCGGACACGAGCGGGATCAGCTCCCACCTGAAGCTGACGATCGCGCGCTAAAAGAGCGCCGCGCTAGCGGTCCCAGCGGCGCAGCAGCGGCAGCGGGTCGATCGGGTGCCCGCCGGCCTGCCACGGCCCGACCCACACCTCGAAGTGGAGGTGGGGTCCGGTCGCATCGCCGGTCTGGCCGACGCTGCCGAGCCGCGTGCCGGGCTTGAAGGTGCATGAAGGCGAAGTCGTAGCGCGTGCCGGAGGCGTGCATCACCACGTAGATCCCAGCCCCTCCCGCCTGATAGCCGGTGTAGGTGATGACCCCACGCAGCGGCGCGACCAGCGGCGTGCCCTCGGCGGCGAGCAGGTCCTGGCCCTGGTGGGTATGGCCGGAGCGCGGCGCGCCGAAGCGCGCCTCCGGGCCGCCGTAGCTGTGCGGCCCCGCCACCGGGAACCGCGGCCGCGCGGAGTGCGACTTGTGCTTTGTGGACTTCGAGCCGGAGCTCGACCGGTGGCTTTTCGACTTCGGCTTCTTCTTCGGTGGGGGAGGCGGCTCGATCGCGCCGTACTCGGCGCCGCCCGACGGCTGGACGTCCTTGATCCCCGGCGTCGTGGCCGTAGGCGCCGCCGATCCGCCGCTCGACTCGACGGCCGATGCCGTAGCGGGGACCACGAGCGAGGCGGCGAAGGCGGCGATGACGGCGAGACGCGCCGGGCGGAAGGCCATGGGTAATCAAGCGGCGAGACCGGCGTCCGACTTGATCGGCCGCAACGGATCTTGCGGCCAGGGGCGCGGCCCTTCGGGGCTACCCTTCCTGCAGCCGCCGCAGGAGCTCCACGGCACCCGCCTTGTTGAGCGGCTCGTTGAGGTTCCCGCACTTCGGCGACTGGACGCACGACGGGCAGCCCGCCCGGCACGGGCACTCCAGGATCAGCCGCGCCGCGTCGTCGACCAGGCGCTCGAACGCATCGAAGCCCGCGCGCGCGATCCCCACGCCGCCAGGGTGGCCGTCGTAGATGAAGATCGTCGGCCGCCCCGTCTGGTGGTGGAACGCGGTTGACAGCCCGCCGATGTCCCAGCGGTCGCACATCGCGATCAGGGGGAGCACGGCGATCTGCGCGTGCTCGGCCGCGTGCAGCGACCCCTGGAGCGCCTCGAGCGGGAACTCCTCGCGGAACATGGCCTTCGGCAGCACGTACCAGAGTGCCTGGGTGGCGAAGTGCTGCTCCGGCAGGTCGACGGGGAGGAGGTCGAGCACCTCGTGGTCGGACACGCGCTTCTTCTGGAACGCGATGACCTCTTCGCTCACCGAGACCATCCCG
>VAXR01000007.1:23053-35106 GCA_005885165.1 Actinomycetota bacterium | reverse complement strand
CCGCGAAGGAGCGCTTCCGCGGGCGCCGCGCGGTGCTGGCCGTCCCCAAGCCGCTGCTCGAGCTGATCCGGTATTCGCCGCTGCTGCCTCCCGCCGAGGACCAGTTCCTGCAGCGGCAGCCGATGGGGTCCGTGATCAAGGTGAACGCGGTCTACAACACGCCGTTCTGGCGGCACCAGGGATTGAACGGATCGGTGGTCTCGACCGACGGCGGCCTCGAGATCGTGTACGACAACTCGCCGGTCTCCGGGCGCCCGGGCGTGCTCGTCGGGTTCTTCGAGGGGGAGGACAGCCGTGCGCTTTACGCGGCGTCACCGGCGCGGCGGCGGGCGATCGCTCTGGCGGCGCTGGGGCGCTACTTCGGCGAGCCGGCACGCTACCCGCGCGGGTACTACGACATGGTCTGGGCGCGGGAGGCGTACACGCGCGGCGCCTACGGGACCGGCGCGGTGGGACCGCTGCACTTCGCGGGCGCCGACAGCTCGCCGGAGTGGCCCGGCTACATGGATGGCGCGATCCGGTCGGGAGAGCGGGCGGCGAAGGCGGTCCTGGCGAGCCTCTAGCCGGTCGTCAGCGCCGGCGGTGGCGCCTGCGCCTGCCCCGCGCCCGCTCGTGCGCCGGCCGAGGGCCGCTCGGCCGCCGCGCCCGTCCGCGCTCCTGCTTCGGCTTGCCGTTGCGAGGCACCGGATAGGGCGGCGCCGAGAACCCGGCGAGCGTCGACGGCTCGGTCGGGCAGTTGGCGCCCGGGCCGACGACGCGCGAATCGTCGAGCGAGGTGGCCGGCAGCGACGGGACCGAGCGGTTCGGCGCCGCGAAGTTGAACGCCGACGTGAGATCGCCGGTGACCGACCGCCGCCAGTGGCTGAGATAGGGAACCTCGGCACCGAAGCGCGCCTCGAGGAGCTGGAGGGTGGAGGTGTGGTCGAAGCGGTCGGAGCACACGAACCCGCCGCGGCTGAACGGCGAGGCGATCAGCAGCGGGACGCGGAAGCCGAGCCCGATCGGGCCGGCGATTCCCTCGGCGGCGTCCGGAAGCGGCCGGGCCGTGACGTACTCGCCCGCGGTCCCCGGCGGAGGCGTGGGCGGCCGAACGTGGTCGAAGAATCCGCCGTTCTCGTCCCACGTCACGAGCAGCGCCGTCTTCGCCCACAGGGCCGGGTTCCCCGTGAGCGCCGTGAGGATCTGGTCGGTCGTGTACTCGCCCCACTCGGTCGGAGCGGGCGGGTGCTCACTCTGGGTGACGGGCCCCCAGATCCACGAGACCTGGGGCAGCGACCCGGTCGCGCAGTCCGCCTGGAACTGCTGAGGGAACTGGTTGCCGAACGCCGCCGCAGCGGGCTGAAGTTGTCGGAGGTCGTATAGACCTTCCAGCTCACCCCGCGCGCGCGGAGCTGCTCGGGCATCGTGGTCCAGGAGAGCGAGCCGAAGCTCTGGGTGCGCGTCGAGCCGAGCGTCTCGAGCAGCGGCCCGCCGTGCTTACCCGCCGGGTCGAGCATCCCCGAGACCAGGTAGAGCTGGTTCGGGTCGGTCGGCCCGAGGACCGAGCAGTGGTACGCGTCGCAGATCGTGAACGCGTCAGCGAGCGCGTAGTAGTAGGAGAGGTCGCTGCGCTTGTAGTACGCCATCGTGAGCGCGCCGTCCTGGACTCCCTCCGCCCTCACGTGCTCGCGCACGAACCGGTCCATCGCGCCGCCGTGCCACGCGCGGTGCTGCGGCCCCCAGTCGTGCGTCAGGTCGTGCGTGCACTCGCCGTGCATGTTCGAGTCGAGGTGGAACGGCAGCAGGTGCCCGCCGTAGCCCTTCGCCGGGTAGTCCGGCTGGGCGAACACGGTGCGGCCGCTGCCGTCGCGGAGCTTCTGGACGTGCGGGTCGCCGAAGCCGCGCACGCCGCGGTAGGTCCCGAAGTAGTGGTCGAACGAGCGGTTCTCCTGGATGAAGATCACGAAGTGCTCGATGTCCGACAGCCGTCCGGCGCGCGGCGCGGCGGCCAGAGCCGCGCGAAGGCCCGGCGCGCCGAGAGCGGCCAGTCCCGCGCCGGCTGCGGCGCCACGTATGAGGAGCTCTCGTCGCGAGACGCGCTCGCTCATCGAAGCTAGCCCTCCCCGGACCGCAGCCGCTCCATCGCCGCCGGCAGCGCCTCGATGGCGTCGCCGGCGACCGTGTGGTCGGCCCCGAGTCGCTCGGCGGCTATCCGCCCGGCCTCGGCATGGACGAGAACGCCCGCGGCGGCCGCCGCCAGCACGTCCATCCCCTTCGAGAGCAGGGCTCCGATCACGCCGGAGAGGACGTCGCCGGTGCCCGCGGTCGCGAGCGCTGGCGTGGCGCCGGGGCTGATCGCCGCCGGTCCGCCGGGGGCTGCGACGATCGTGTCGTCACCCTTCAGCAGGACCACGCAGCCGCTCCGCTCGGCCGCGTCGCGAGCCGATCGCAGCCGGTGCGCTGAGACCTCCTCCGAATCCACCTCGAGCAGCCGCGCGAGCTCTCCCGCGTGCGGCGTGAGAACCGTCGCGCCGGGGCGCTCGCGCAGGGTCTCGAGCCGGCCGGCGTGGGCGTTCAGCCCGTCGGCGTCGATCAGCATCGGCTTCTCGACGGTGCGCGCCAGCTCGCGCGCGAACTCCTGCGCGCCCTCGCTTCGCCCGAGCCCGGGACCGAGCACCACGCATCCGGCCCGCTCCGCCATCTGCTGCACCTCGGCCACGCCGTCCGGAACGTGCGCCCCGCCCTCCTCGGGGAGCCCGCGCGTCACCGCCTCGAGCAGCCGCAGCGACACCGCCTTCTGCGCCGCCTTCGGCACCGCCAGCTGGATGTAGCCGGCCCCGGTTCGCTGCGCCCCGAGCCCGACCATGCACGGCGCTCCGGTGTAGCCCGCCGCGCCGCCGGCGATCACAAGCGTGCCCGAGCTGAACTTGGACCCGTCGCGGGCGCGGTGGGGCACGAGATCGACCACGCGGCGCGAGATGAGGCCCGCCGACCGGCCGCTTGGCGCGCCGCGCGGGATCCCGATCTCGACGACCTCGACGCGGCCCGAGTGGAACGCCCCCGGCGCCACGTGCAGCCCGATCTTCGAGCCGTGGAACGTCGCCGTCGCCTCCGCGCGCACGGCATCGCCCTCGATCTCGCCGGTCGAGGCGTTCACGCCGGACGGGACGTCGCAGGCGACGACCGGGGCGTCCTGCGCGTTGATCGCGCCGATCGCGCCTGCGATCGGCTCGCGCGGCGATCCCTCGCCTCGAAGCCCGTCCCCAGCATGGCGTCGACGATCGCCCCCGACCCCTGGAGATGGTCGGGGGCGAACGGCTCCGGCTGCGCGCCCGGCAGCCGCTCGAGGTTTGCGCGCGCGTCGCCGCGCGACTCCTCGAGGGCCCCCACCGCGAGCACGTCCACCTCGCGCCCCTCCGCCCGAAGCAGGCGCGCGCAGACTAGGCCGTCGCCGCCGTTGTTGCCCTTCCCGGCGACGACGCGGATCGGGCCGGGCGCGGCTTCCCGAGCCACCAGCGCCGCGAGTCCCGCGCCCGCCCGCTCCATCAGGTCGAGCGACGGCACGCCCACGTCGTCTATGGCCCACGCGTCCGCCGCCCGCATCTCCTCCGCGGTGTAGAGGGGATCGAGCCAGTCCGGCAGCGCCATCGCCCGCAGCCTACGGGGCCGAGCCGCCCGCGCGGGACGGGTCGCTACTCGACCGTGACGGTCTTCGCGAGGTTGCGCGGCTGATCCACGTTCAGCCCGCGCGCCCGCGCCACGCGGTACGCGAGCAGCTGCAGCGGCACGATCGCGAGGATCGGCTGGAGCAGCCAGTCCGAGCGCGGCACGCGCATGATCGCCTCCGCCGTGCCCTCCACCTCGGGCGACCCCTCGGTGGCGACCGCGATCACGTGCGCACCGCGTGCGCGCACCTCGGCCACGTTCGAGAGCACCTTGTCCAGCACCGGCGCGTCAGTCGCCACGCACACCACGGGCGTCCGCTCCGAGAGGAGCGCGATCGGGCCGTGCTTCATCTCACCGGCCGCGTACGCGTCGGCCGGGATGTAGGAGATCTCCTTGAGCTTGAGCGCGCCCTCGAGGCAGACGGGCAGGCCGATGTGGCGGCCGAGGTAGAGGCAGAAGTCCGACTCGGCGAAGAAGCGCTCGGCGATCTCCTGCGCCCGCTGGTCGGCGGGGCCGACCAGCTCGCCGATCTGATGCGGAATCTGGCGGAGCCCCTCCGTGAGGGCGGCGAGGCGGTCCGGCGGGAGGGTCCCGCGCACCTCGGCGAGCTTCAGGCCGATGAGGTACATGCACGCCGCCTGCGCCACGAAGGTCTTGGTGGCCGCCACGCTGATCTCGATGCCGGCGCGCGTGAAGAGGACCCCGTCCGCGTCGCGCGTGGCCTGGCTGCCCATCACGTTGGTCAGCGCCAGCACCCGAGCGCCGCGCGAGCGCGCCAGCCGCATCGCCGCCAGAGTGTCCGCCGTCTCGCCCGACTGCGTGATGCCGATCACCAGGTCGCGCTCGTCGACCACGGGGTTGCGGTAGCGGTATTCCGAGGCGATGTCCATCTCCACCGGCACCCGGCCCCACTCCTCGATCGCATAGCGGCCCACGAGGCCGGCGTGGTACGAGGTCCCGCACGCCACGATCACGATCCGGCGAAGCTCGCGCAGCTCGTCGTCGGTGATCCCGATGTCGCCGAGATCGACCGACCCCGTGGCGACGCGGTCGGCGATGGTCTCGGCCACGGCGTCCGGCTGCTCGTTGATCTCCTTCAGCATGAACGTCTCGTAGCCGCCCTTCTCGGCCGCTTCGTCGTCCCAGTCGATCTCGGTGACCTCGCGGTCGAGGATCGCTCCGCTGCCCGCGTCGATGAACTCGGCCCCGGAGGCGCTGATGGCGACCACCTCGTCGTCGCCAACGAGCTGGACCCGCCGGGTCTCCCGGAGAAACGCCGGGATCGCGGACGCGACGAAGCTCTCGCCCTCCCCGACCCCGACGATCAGCGGGCACTCCTTGCGCGCCGCGACGAGCAGGTCGGGATCGTCGGCGGAAATCGCGACGAACGCGTAGTGCCCGCACAGGTCCATGTACGCGGCGCGCACAGCCTCCAGGAGGTTGCCGTCGTAGTGCTCGGCGATGAGGTGGGCGACCACCTCGGCGTCCGTCTCCGAGGTGAACTGCGCGCCCGCGGCCGAGAGGCGCTCGCGAAGCGCGGCGTGGTTCTCGACGATTCCGTTGAGGACGATGTGGATCCGGCCGGCCGTGTCGAAGTGGGGATGGGCGTTGTCCTCGGTGACGCGCCCGTGGGTGGCCCAGCGCGTGTGGCCGATCCCGATCGTCGGCCCGGCGTCGGCGAGCGCCACCGTGCTGGCGGCCCGGGCCTCCTGGCTAGGTCCGGACGTGACCGCCTCGCGAAGGTAGGAGAGATTGCCGACCGCGCGGACCGACTGGATCTGGCCGTCGGCGAGAAGCGAGAGGCCCGCGGAGTCATAGCCGCGGTACTCGAGCCGCTCGAGGCCGCGCAAGAGCAGCTCCCGGCAGGGCCGCTCTCCCACGTATCCGACGATGCCGCACACCGCGCTTACCTCCTTGCTTTCGGCCTCCAGTCCGGCGTCCTTGCCCCTCCGGTCCTGAACGAGCAGAGCCGCCCTGCGAGGACGGCCCATCGGCCCTTTGGCGTCGACTCAAGGGTACCCGGCGAAAGCCCGTTTGGCGACCCCGGGGAGGCGGCTTTCAGGCGCCCGTCGGGCCTAAGCGAGGTCGCGCTCGACGACCTCGACCAGGCGCGCGGTGATCGCGTCGCACTCCTCAGAGTCCGGCGCCTCCACCATCACGCGGACCACCGGCTCGGTGCCGGAGGGGCGCACCAGCACGCGTCCGCGGCCCGCGAGGCCGCCGGACTCGCGCTCGACCGCCTCCCAGACAGCCTTTGCGGAGTCGAGCGCCTCGCGGCTTGCGACCTTGACGTTCACGAGGCGCTGCGGCAGCTTCACCATCGCGTCGCGCTCGCTCAGGTCGCGGCCGCCAAGCGCCTCGAGCGTGAGCAGCGCCGACGCAATCCCGTCGCCCGAGGGGGCGAAGCCGGTGTCGATGATGTGCCCCGACTGCTCGCCGCCGAGCGCCCAGCCGCGCGAGAGCAGCTCGGCGAGGACGTGGCGGTCGCCCACCGGCGTCGTCGCCACCTCGATTCCCGCCTCCTTCATCGCCTGGTGGAAGCCGTAGTTGGTCATCACCGTCACGGCCACGCCGTCGCCCGGCAGCCGGCCGGCGCCCCGTAGGTGGAGCGCGGCGAGCGCGATCAGCTCGTCGCCGTCCACCACGGCACCGTGGCGATCGACGGCGAGCACGCGGTCGCCGTCGCCGTCGAAAGCGAACCCCCCGTCGTAGCGGCGCTCCTTGACGGCCGCAGCCAGCCCCTCGATGTGCGTCGAGCCGACGCCGTCGTTGATGTTGCGGCCGTCCGGCTCCGCTGCGAGCGCATCGACGTGCGCGCCAAGCCGGCGGAAGATCTCCGGCGACACGCGGTAGGTCGCCCCGTTCGCGCAGTCCAGCAGGATCCGCTTGCCACTGAGGTCGAGATCGGCGAAGCGGACCTCGAGCTCGCGGAGGTAGTCGCCGCCCGCACCGTGCAGCTCGCGCACGCGGCCGTCGGCGGCCTCGCCCTCTTGCGAGTCGACCAAACGCTCGATCTCGCGTTCCTGCTCGTCCGCGAGCTTCGTCCCGTCCGGTCCGAAGAACTTGATCCCGTTGTCGCGATAGGGGTTGTGCGAGGCGGAGACGACCACCGCGAGGTCGAACCCGAAGCGCCGCACCAGCAGCGCTGCGCCGGGCGTCGGCAGGACCCCGGCGAGCAGCGCGTGGCCGCCGGCCGCCGCGATGCCCGCCGCGAGCGCCGCCTCGAGCATCTCGCCGGACTCGCGCGTGTCGCGGACGATCAGTACCTGCGGGGACCCGACGGGCGACATCGTGGCCGCCGCGCGGCCGAGCGCAAGCGCGAGCTCGGCCGTCAGGAACTCGCCCGCCACCCCGCGCACGCCATCCGTTCCGAACAGCTTTGGCGGATGGCTCACCGAACGACTTCCCCTCCACGCAGATATTGCGGATGACCTCTCCGCGAGGACTGCGCCGCGCGCGCCACGGCGCGGGTCAGCGCTTGGAGAACTGCGGCCGCTTTCGGGCCTTCTTGAGACCGGCCTTCTTGCGCTCCTTCACCCGCGCGTCGCGGCTGAGAAAGCCGCGGCGCTTGAGCTCGACCCGCAGGCTCGGGTCGGCCTCGACCAGCGCACGGGCCACGCCGTGCCGGAGCGCCCCCGCCTGCGACGCCACGCCGCCGCCGTGGATGCGGGCGATCACGTCCATCCGCTTCTCGAAGCCGGCGGTCGCAAGCGGCTGCCGGGCGGCGTTCTGAAGCGCCGCGCGCGGAAAGTAGTCCTCCAGCGAGCGGCCGTTGACGCTGTAGGCCCCGTCGCCGGGGCGCAGGATCACCCGCGCGATCGAGCTCTTGCGCTTGCCGGTTGCCTGATAGCGCGCGTCGGCGGCCAGGTCGAGAACCGAGCGCGGCTCGGGCCGCTCCGCCGGCTCCCCACTCGGCGCCTCCGGCTCCTCCTCGGTCGCCGGAGCGGGCACCGCCTCGGGCTGCGCCTCGGCCTCGACGGCGTCGGCCGCGAACCGCGTGGCGAGCTCGTCGACGCCACCCGCCGCGCGCTCCTCCTCGAGCACGAGGTCGGGCGCCAGGTGCTCGCCGGGGATGACCTCCTTCTCGCCGTCCTTCGACTTGCCTCCGCGCCGGCGGCGTTCGCGGCCCTCGCGCTCGCGCGCCTCCGTTTCCGGCGCGTCGGTGACCTCCTCCGCCTCGTCCTCGGTGGTGGAGAGATCCTCGTCGCCGCTCGCGGGCTCCTCGGATTCGGCCTCGGCCGCCGGGTCCGCGGGCTGCTGCTCCTCTGTCCCGCCCTCGGCGTCGGGCGACTCGCCGGGTTCCGCCGACGGGGTGCCCTCCGCCTCCTCGGGGGCGGCGCCTTCGTCCTGCGGCGCGTTGGGGCGCTCGTCCTCGGTCATCGGGCGTCAACCTCCATCGACTGCGGTTTCTGCGCTGCGTGCGGGTGGTCCGGACCGGCGTAGACCTTGAGCTTGCGCAGCTGCGCGCGCCCCAGCCGGGTGCGCGGCAGCATCCCCTTGACCGCCGACCGGATGACCTCCTCCGGACGCCGGGCCAGCATTTCGTCGAGCGTGCGCGAGCGCAGGCCGCCCGGGTAGCCGGAGTGGCGGTAGTAGCGCTTGTTCTCGCGCTTGTTCCCCGTCACCGTGATCTTCTCGGCGTTGACGACGATCACGAAGTCCCCGACGTCGCAGTGGGGCGTGTACTCCGGCTTGCGCTTGCCGCGCAGCGTGTCGGCGATCTGGGTCGCGAGCCGGCCCAGCGTCTGACCGGATGCGTCGACCACGAGCCAGTTGCGCTCGCGCTCGGCTGGGGTGGCGACGTAGGTCTTCATGGCGCGCGTGAAGCGTTCGAGGTTAGCGGCCGCGTGCCCTCCCAGGGTGTACGGCTCCGGCGGGACCACTTCCTATACTGCCCGCGTTCAATTCGCAAGCCTGCCGAGTCTCCGCGGCGTGGGCCGGGGAGAGCGGGGGAACCGTTTGGGGCGCGAACGCAGCTGCGTTGCGCGTTCCGGGGGCGAATCGGGTGGAGCCTGTGGCTCCGCCGGCCCGTAGCGCCGCTTCTTCGGCGCGAGCCCGTCAGCTAACCCCGTAGGCCGCAAGAAGGAGAAGGCCAACTGAGACCGGGCAACAGGGGTGCGCTGGAGGGAATGCGACGCCAGAACCTGCTGGCCGCCGCCGGCATCGCCGTGCTCGCCGGCGGATTCCAGGCGGCCGCCAACGCCGGCGCCACGACGAGCGGCGGGGCGAAGGCGGGCGCGATTCCGGCAACGATCGACTCATCGGCCAGCCCGAGCCGCGTCTTCTCGGCCAGCCGCGGCGGCGTGACTTTCCGCTACCGGGTCCGCGGCGCCGGGCCCGTCTCGGTCCAGATCCGCCTGTACCGGCGCAGCGGTAACTCGCTGATCCGGACGTGGAAGCGGCATCCCAAGGACGGTGGGTGGCACACGATCCACTGGGACGGGTCCGCCCACGGCAAGGCCCAGCCGGACGGGCACTACGTGTTCCGCCTGGAGGGGCGTATGGCGGACGGCAGCCGGGTGGGCCGCGCCTCGCAGGGCAACGCAGGCCGCAACAGCTTCACCCTCCACAAGTTCATCTTCCCGGTCCGGGGATCGCACTCCTACGGCGACGGCTTCGGCGCGCCGCGGGCGGGCCACATCCACGAGGGCCAGGACGTGCTGGCTTCGTGCGGCACCCCGCTGCTCGCCGCGCGCGGCGGGACCGTGAAGCACAACGCCTACCAATCGGCCGCCGGCAACTACATCGTGATCACGATGCAGGACACGGGGCTCGACGCCGTGTACGCGCACCTCAAGCACCCCTCGCATCACCCGGAGGGCTCACGCGTGTACACCGGCCAGCGGATCGGCGTGGTCGGGCAGACGGGCGACGCAACTGCGTGCCACCTGCACTTCGAGCTCTGGAGCTCGCCGGGCTGGTACTCAGGCGGGCACCCGTTCGACCCGGCGCCGGACCACCACGCCTGGGATCGCTACAGCTAGCGGCGCAGCCGTCGCTCCCGCACCAACACCCGGGAGGCCTAAAGCGGGCTACCGGGCGCCCTGCGGTCCGGTGACAACCGGCGTCAGAGGTGCTCGGCGCGATTCGGCGTGCGGCTGAGCGTGCACGGCCGCCGCTGAGACGACGCGGTCGCGGCCGCGCGCCTTCGCCGCGTAGAGGGCACGGTCGGCGTCCTTGAATAGCGAACCGAACACGACGTCCGCGCCGCTCGCGGTCGCTCCAGGTCGCCCGGACGGTGGGTCCGTAGCGAGTTGCGCAGGCGCTCGGCGAGGATGCGAGCCTGGTCGGCGTTCGCACCCGGAAGCACGACTAGAAACTCCTCGCCCCCGAGGCGGTAGATCAGCTCGAAAGATCGCAGCTGCTTCCGCATCTCATAGGCGAGGTCCCGCAGGACCGCATCGCCGCGGTCGTGGCCGTAGGTGTCGTTGACCTGCTTGAAGCGATCGACGTCGCAGATGAGAACGGAGACCGTCTCGCCCGTCAGATGCGCCTGCTCCTCGATCTCGCGGAACCTGCGCTGCAGCGCCGTTCTGTTGAGCAGGCCGGTCAGAGAATCGAGCACCGACTCGCTTCGCTGCTCGACCTCCGCGCCGCTCAGCGCTGCGACAACCGCGGTGACGCTGACGAGGAGCACGATCGACGTCACCAGGAGCGCCGGGTGCGCGATGGTCCCGCTCGGATCGACGGCGACGGTCGCAGCAAGGAGCATCACGATGGCGCTCCCAACGGCCGCGATTACGACCTGCGCGCGGAACCTCGTGGCGGCGAACGCCGTCGGGACCGCCAGCCATGGCATCGCGGGGCTGGTGGGTCCGCCGCTCAGGGCGACCGCTGTCGCGAGCAACAGCTGGCTCAAGAGCACGCTCGCGGCGATGTGGCGCTCGGGTCGGGCGCTCCGCGCAATCCGTCGATCAACGGTCTGCGTATTGGCGGCCGACAGCGCGAACAGCGCCACCGTCCACCACCCGAACATCGGGGCGAAGAGAAGCAGGCTCAGCCCAACCGACGCAGCGGCAATCGTGCGTGCGCGGGTAACGCGAGCGCCGTTGTCGACGACTCGCGCGCGTTCCATCTCGGTCCGGCACAGCCAGGTCCCTGCCTGGATGTCCACACTCGGAACATCGGCCAGACCCCTAAATGGCTTTAGGAACACGAATGGCGGCCCCAAACCACCTAGCCATACGATCCCGCGATCGACTTTCTGGAGGTCGCCGATCGGATGTGGCCGATCCTCGGCCGGCTGCGGACACGCAGCCGTCTACCGGGTCACTGGCGGCCGCATCGGCGCCCGTGTTCCGGGGTTGCCACCCGAGCTCCGGCAGAGGATGCGGCGGCTTCATCGGACGCTATGCGGCTCCGCGTTAGCCGAACCGCCGGTGATCCGCCTAGGTTCCCTCTGGCTGATTTGCAGACTCGCCGGGATTTGGGCTCCAGTCCTGTGGGGAGAGCTGAGTTGCGCCTGCGTTCGTGCGGACGGGGGCCCGCAGCTCAGTTAACGGACGCGGTCGACCGATGTGGTAGCCCTGCGCATATTGCACCCCGTGCTCTCGCAGCAGCTGGAGACTCTCCTGGTTGCCGACGAACTCCGCGATGGTCTTCTTGCCGAGGCCGTTCGCCATCT
Source organism: Actinomycetota bacterium (assembly GCA_005885165.1). Lineage (GTDB taxonomy): Bacteria > Actinomycetota > Thermoleophilia > Solirubrobacterales > Thermoleophilaceae > AC-37. The sequence continues at coordinate 23,837 of VAXR01000007.1, read as the reverse complement.
GCACGATTGACCTCAGTATGAGTTGGTCCGTCGGGCTGGCAGGAAGGTTGCGGATGAACTCCCCGTCGATCTTGAGATAGTCGAGCGACAGGTACTTCAGGTAGTAGAAGGAGCCAAAGCCCGCCCCGAAGTCGTCGAGTGCGAAGCAGCAACCGATATCGGTGAGCGTGGCGACGAACCTCCGGGCCTCGTCCATATTGCCGATCGCGGCCGTCTCCGTGACTTCGAGGATCAGTTGCGCGGGGTCGACCGAGGCAAGCTCGAGCTGTTCCACGATGAACCCGGGCAGCTCGGGATCCGCGACGGACCTGCCGGAGACGTTGACCTCCAGACGCAACTCCCGCCCGGCGCGGCGCTCAGCGGCGATCAGCTGAATCGCCCGGCTCATGACCCAGCGGTCGATGCCACGGATCAAATCGTGGCGCTCGGCGGTATAGAGGAAACTCGCCGGGAGTAGAAGCTCCCCACTCGCCCCGGGCATACGGAGCAAGAGCTCGTACTGAGAGACCTCGTTGCTGCGCAGGTCGAGGATCGGCTGGCAGTAGAGAACGAACAGGTCCTCGTCGAGCGCCTTTCGGATCCGCTCCGTCCAGCTGAGCCTGTTCTCCATCTGCGCCTGCTGCTCGGGGCTCGCGAACGTGAAGCGGTCACGGCCCGTCTCCTTGGCGTTGTACATCGCAAGGTCGGCCTCGATCAGCAGATCGTCCGCCGTCATGGCAGCCCCGGCGTGGAAGGGCGCGACGCCGACGCTTACGGTGAGAGGCCCCGATCGACCGGTGCCCGG
>VAXR01000007.1:17452-22893 GCA_005885165.1 Actinomycetota bacterium | reverse complement strand
TGGTGCCCCAGCGTGTCGTTCACGTCCTTGAAGTTGTCGAGGTCCAGGAACAAGACGGCGCCATGTTCGCCGTAGCGTCTCGCGTACGACATCTGACGTGAGAGCTCCCGGACGAAACGGCGGCGGTTGAAGAGACCCGTGAGCACGTCGTGGTCGGCGAGGTACTCCAAGTGGCCGGCGAAGTGCTTGCGCTCTTGGATGTCCTGTGTCTGGCGGATGCAGTAGAGCGGCTTGCCGGAGTCGTCGCACACGAGCGAGGCGGTGACGAGCACCCAGACGACGTGACGCTCGGCGTGGATGCATCGCATTTCGATCTCGTAGTGTTGGATCTCCCCGGCCACGAGCTGTGCCAGGAGCGATGCGTCTTCTGCCACGTCCTCGGGATGAGTGAGAGCCTCGATGCCGAGCGTCTCGAGCTGGACGCGCGAGTAGCCCGTCAGCTCGCAAAAGGCCTCGTTCACTTGAAGGAGGCGGCCCGTGCTATCCGGGTCGGTGCTCACCAGCGCCATCCCGATCGGGGCATCCTCAAAGGTGCTCTTGAAGCGCGCCTCGGCCTCGCTCAGCGCCTCCTCGGCGCGCTTCCAGTCCGTGACGTCACGCTCGATCGCTGAGATCCCTACGACGCCGCCCTCCGCGTCCCTAATCGGAGACGCGCTCACCGCGACAGCGATCAAGCCGCCATCCTTCGTGAGCCGTTCCGTTTCGTACTGATCGACGCGCCCTCCCTGTAGGACGTGCCGGAGGATCTCCTCCTCGTCGCGCAAGCGCTCGGGCGGCACCAGGAAGCTCGCCAGCCGGCCGATCGCCTCGTCCAGGGAGTAGCCGTAGAGACGTTCCGCGCCGGGGTTCCAGCTCGTTATCAGCCCCTCGGGTGTTTTGCCGACGATGCCGAGGGTCGAGCACTGGATTATCGAGGCAAGCCACGCCTCCGGGGCGAGGTCGGCTTGGCCCGCGAGCACTTCAGCCACCGATCAATGTCTCGGCCGTGGCGAGAGGAGGCCAGGATGACATTTCCGGCGGAGGGCATCGGGCTGCGCGAAGACCGCACCGGGACCAGCTGGGGTACGCCATGAAGGCAGTGCCTCCTTCGCCTTCGTCCAACGGCGGGTCCCACCGCTGTCCGTCAGGGATCGAAGCAACCGTCAAACCCGATATTACGATCGTTTATACCCACGGCCTAGCACCGAGAATCTGGCGACCTCAGGAAATCGCCAGCAAATGCGTAACTTTTCGGCCCGAGTCGGCCGTGTAGTTCCATTCTGTCTGACGCCACGCCGCGGTCAGGCGGATTCCGCCTATTGTGCCCCGCAGACGGTTGCCGGTTCGCCGACGAGCCGAAGCTGACTAGCCGACCGCTTGGCCACCGGCTCAGTGGGTCCCTACCTCAGGGGATTCGCGTCCGCTGGGCTTCGCCCAGGGAACTGACGCCCAAGAGGAGGCCTTATGCCCGTCAAGTACCTCAGCGCAGTCACCCTGGTCTGCGCCGCTCTGCTCTTTCCCGCCCCGTCGGCAATTGCGCAGCCAGCGGCACAGCAGGGCTACAGCCAGCCAGCCGGGAGCGTTCAGCAGCAGCTCGGAGGTGCGCAGCAGCGTTCGGATGCGCAAGACCATCCCGTTGCTAAGCCGGCCGTGACCCACGGCAGCGGGGGGTTGCCGTTCACGGGTCTCGATCTAAGTCTCGTGGTGGCCGCCGGTGTCGTGCTGCTCGCGATGGGCCTCGCGATCAGGCGTCTGAGCCACCTGCGACCCGCATGATCAGATCGTCGTCCGAGCATGGATCAAGAGAATGTCGGCACGCTGATCTGATCCACCGCGATCCGTAACGCGCGGTCCGGCTTCCTGTCGAGGTTCGGATACCGTCCCGCTTGCTTGCTTCTAGCGGAGGGGGGATTCGAACCGGGCGCAGACCGCCTACTGCTTCTCGATCAAAGCACTACTCCGCGGCGCTCCGTCTGACGATCAGCTCGGTGCTGCTTTTCGCCGAGCCGGCACCCGGGAAGCGAGGGCGAGTCGAGCCCCGATAGCGAGTCGCGATTGGCCACGCTCATTGGTGGATTGCGCGTGCCATGGCGCCACGATCCACCAACGAACCAAATGGGTGGCGCCACTGAAGGGTGAGCTCTCGGCAGTCGTCCGACCGCAACCGTCGAGCTACTCCCACTCGATGGTTCCGGGCGGCTTCGAGGTGACGTCCAGCACCACCCGGTTCACCTGCGGGATCTCGTTGATCATCCGCGACGCGACCCTCTCGATCAGGTCGTAGGGAAGGCGCGCCCAGTCGGCGGTCATGGCGTCGTCGCTGGTCACCGCCCGGATCACAACCACGTAGCCGTAGCTGCGCTCGTCGCCCTGCACGCCCACCGTTCGCAGGTCGGCCGGCAGCACGCAGAACGACTGCCACAGCTCGCGGTACAGCCCGGCCGAGCGGATCTCGTCCTGGAGCACGAAGTCCGCGTCGCGCAGGAGCTCGAGCCGCTCCTTGGTCACCTCGCCGCCGACCACGCGGATCGCAAGGCCCGGCCCCGGGAACGGCTGGCGCCACACCAGGCGCTCGGGCAGCCCGATCGCGGCCCCGACCTCGCGGACCTCGTCCTTGAACAGCATGCGAAGCGGCTCGACCAGCTCGAAGCCGAGGTCCTCTGGAAGCCCGCCCACGTTGTGGTGGGACTTGATCGTGGCCGCGCCGTGCCCGCCGCCCGACTCGATCACGTCGGAGTAGAGCGTGCCCTGCACCAGGAAGCGCGGGTTGCCGAGCGCAGCCGCCTGCTCCTCGAACACGCGGATGAACTCCTCGCCGATGATCTTGCGCTTGCGCTCGGGCTCCGTGGCGCCCGCGAGCCGCCGCAGGAAGCGGTCCTCGGCGTCGACCGCCACCAGCGGCACGTGGAAGGTGTCCCGGAATGCGGCCACCACCTGGTCGCCCTCGTTCTTGCGCATCAGCCCGTGGTCGACGAACACGCAGGTGAGCTGGTCGCCCACGGCCTTGTGCGTCAGGAGCGCCGCCACGGACGAATCGACGCCGCCGGACAGCCCGCAGATCACCCGCTCGGCGCCCACCTGCTCGCGAATCTCCGCGATCTGGCGCTCCGCGACCGACTCCGGCGACCACGCCATGTCGCATCCGCAGATGTCCTCTAGGAACGTCTTCAGGATCGCGTTCCCGTATGGCGTATGGACGACCTCGGGGTGGAACTGGATCCCGTACAGGCCGCGCGCCGGATCCTCGAGCGCGGCGACGGGCGACTCCGAGGACGACGCCAGCGCGACGAACCCGGGCGGCGCCTCGAACACGGTGTCGCGGTGGCTCATCCAGCAGCTCTGCTCGTCGGGCGTCCCGGCGAGCAGGCGGCCGTGCTCGCGCACCTTGAGCGCCGAGCGCCCGAACTCGCCGATCGCGGCCCCCTCCACCCGGCCGCCCAGCTCGAGCACCATCGCCTGCATGCCGTAGCAGATGCCGAGCACCGGGATCCCGAGCTCGAGCAGCTCGCGCGGGAGCCGGGGCGCGCCCTCGGAATAGACCGACGCCGGGCCGCCCGAGAGGATCAGCCCGCGTGGCGCGCGCGCCCGGACCTCCTCCAGGGACACGGTGTGCGGCAGGAGCTCGCTGAATACGCCGCACTCGCGCACCCGCCGCGCGATCAGCTGGGAGTACTGGCCTCCGAAGTCGAGTACGAGCACCTCATCCAGACGGGTCTGCACACCCGCACCGTCCGCCGTCGTTGGAGTCGGTTTCCCCGCAGGAACGGTTCGAGTCACGCCACGGGGGTGCCGACAGGCCCGCCGCCGTTGTCGGCCGCGACCGGCTCGGTCGCGGCCGTCGCTGCGCGCGTTGCGCCCATCCCGATCCCCTGCTCGCGCTGGAGCTGCTTGCCCTCGCTCTGCAGCGCCGGCGCCACCATCACCTCGGCCCGGTGGAAGGAGGGGATGTCCTCGTAACCGCATGTGGCCATCGACGTACGGAGGCTGCCGACCAGGTTGAAGGTGCCGTCGTTCTCGTGGGCCGGGCCGAGCAGGATCTGCTCGATGCTGCCGTTCTGCGTGGTCTTGACGCGGGCGCCGCGCGGCAGCGACGGATGGAACGTGGCCATTCCCCAGTGGAAGCCGCGCCCGGGAGCCTCGTAGGCGCGCGCCAGCGGCGACCCGATCATCACGGCGTCGGCGCCGCAGGCGAACGCCTTGGCGACGTCGCCCCCGTTCCGCATCCCGCCGTCGGCGATCACCTTCACGTACTCACCCGTCTCGAGCATGTGCTGGGAGCGGGCGGCCTGGACGTCGGCGATCGCGGTGGCCTGCGGAACGCCGATCCCGAGCACGCCGCGCGTGGTGCAGGCGGCGCCCGGGCCGACGCCGACCAGCACGCCGACGGCGCCGGTGCGCATCAGGTGAAGGCCGGTGGAGTAGGAAGCGCAGCCGCCGACGACGACCGGAACGGGCACCTCGCGGATGAACTCCTTGAGGTTGAGCGGCTCACTGCTGGTGGAGACGTGCTCTGCGGAGATCACCGTGCCCTGGATGACGAGGATGTCGAGCCCCGCCTCCAGCGCTGTCTCGTAGTACTTGGTGACCCTCTGGGGCGTGAGCGAGGCGGCGCACACCACGCCCTGCTCCTTGACCTCGCGGACCCGCTGCGCGATCAGCTCGTCCTTGACAGGCTCGCGGTAGATCCGCTGCATCTCAGCCGTCGCCTGGTCGGGCTCGTAGCCGGCGATCGCCTCGAGCTGGTCCTCGGCGTCCTCGTAGCGGGTGAAGATCCCCTCGAGGTTGAGGACGGCAAGGCCGCCCAGCTTGCCCATGATGCCCGCGGTGGTGGGCGAGACGACGCCGTCCATGGCCGCGGCGAGGAAGGGGAGCTCGAAGCGATACGGGCCGAGCGTCCAGGTGATGTCGATGTCGTCCGGATCGCGCGTGCGCCGTGACGGGACGATCGCGATGTCGTCGAATCCGTAAGCGCGGCGGCCCTTCTTACCCCGCCCGATCTCTACTTCCATGGCGGCATCCTAGGTTCGGAGGCGGACTGAAGACGACCTTAGCAGCGGCCCTCGCGCCCTCCGCCGGCGCCCGATCCCGCTGTTTCCGGGAGAAGCCGACCGCGGCGAAACGGCCTCAGCGGCCGGCCTTCACGGCCGGAGCCGGGAGCTCCTCGATCTCCACCCGTGGAAGCAGCCGGTCCACACCCCCGGAGTCGAGCACGCCGGCGCCGAAGTGCTGGACCGACTCCGCGCCGCACGCCACCGCGAAGCGGAGGCAGTCCTCGGGCGGGCGGTTCTTGTACCGGCAGGCGACGTAGCCCGCGAGGAACGCGTCGCCGGAGCCGACCCCCGAGCGCGCGTCCACCAGCGCCGGATCGATCGTGACGCGGTAGAGGCGGCGCTCGCCGTCCGACTCCACCAGCCCGATGCAGCCCGTCGGAAGGGTGAGGATCGCCTCGTGGGCGCCGAGCT
>VAXR01000007.1:14129-17262 GCA_005885165.1 Actinomycetota bacterium | reverse complement strand
CCCGCGCGCCAGGTACAGGAGCTTGTCTCTGAAGAGGTCGAGCTCCGCGGCGGAAACATCGGGACCACGCTCGTTGATCTCGGTCTGCTCGCCGGTGGTCGGGTCGACCACGGCGGTCGAGGTGCGGGACTCCTCACGGATCCGCACGAAGTCGCTGAGGATCGCCTCCTCGGTTAGCTGCTCGATGATGCGGGTGCCGGTCGGCCCACCCGCGACGCCGGTCGCGATCACGGGCTCGCCGAGCGCCTTCAGCGCGCGCGCGACGTTCACTCCCTTGCCGCCCGCCATCGACGTCTGCTCGACGGCGCGGTGGCGCCATCCGAGGCGGAAGTTCGGCACCGCCAGGGTCTTGTCGATGGCTGCGTTGAGCGTGACCGTGATGATCATGTGCCGGTCCTCCCCCGCTTCAGCATCGGACTGCGGCTCACCCGGAGCGCGAGCAGAAGCGCCACCCCGAGCACGCCACAGCCTAACGCCGCGTCCCCGTTGCTCAGCTTGATCAGTATCACTCGGCCCAGGCTCGCCTCCGGCACCCGCTCGGCGGTGACGAGCGGAGCACGGGTCACCGGCTGGTCGTTCGCGTAGAGGGTCACGTCGCCCACCGTGTACCCAGCCGGCAGCGGGCCCCTGACGATGATCGGCGGGTAGATCCGCAGCCTCAGCGAGGACCCGCGCAGCACGGCGGGGTTGAGGTCGTGCCCGGGACGGAGGGGGGCGCGCAGGTCGTAGTTCTTCACGTTGACGAGATCGATCGTTCGGCTGTGGATCGTCACGCGAGTGAAGCGGCCGAGGCCATAGCGCAGGAGCGCAAGCGTCTCGGAGTCGCGCGCGCCCTGCGACGGCTCGTCGAGCACCACGCTGATCACGTGCGCGCCGTCGCGGTGGGCGGCTCCCATGAGGATGTAGCCGGCGTGCGAGGTGTGCCCCGTCTTCACGGCGTCGACGAAGCGATGCGTGCCGACGAGGTCGTTGCTGTTCACGATCTTGCGCGGGTGGGCGCCGCTCGTGAGGCGGGCCTGGCTCATGTCGACGATCGAGGCGAAGCGCCGGTCGCGGAGCAGGTGGCGGGTGAGCGTGGCCAGGTCGCGCGCGCTCGAGTAGCCGTTCGGATCGTCGAGGCCGACCGGGTTCGCGTAGCGGGTGTCGTGGAGCCCCAGCCGGTGGGCCTCGGCGTTCATCCTCGCGACGAACGCCTTCTCGGAGCCCGAGATGCCGTCAGCGAGGGTCACCGCGGCGTCGTTCGCGCTGGCGAGCAGGAGCGCGTGCAGGAGGTCGTTGACCGTCATCCTCTCCCCCGGAACCAGTCCGAGGGTCGACTCGCTGGGGGTCGCCGGGTAGGGCTGCGCCGTCATCACCTGGTCGGGCCGGGTGGTCTGCAGGGTGATCAGCGCGGTCATGAGCTTCGTCGTGCTCGCGATCGGCCTGCGTGCGGCCGGGTTCTTCACGTAGAGGACGGTGCCGGTCGTCGCGTCGAGCACGATCGCCTCGGGCGAGTGGATCGACGGCGGACGCGCGTGCCCCGGCGGCACGGTGCCGAGCGGAGAGTCGACAGGCGGGCCGGCGAACCCCGCGCCGCCTGCCGCGAGGGAGACCGCGGGCGCGATCAGGGCTGCCGCGGCCGCGAGCACCGCAGCCAGCGCGACCAGTGGGCGCGGGCGCCCGCGAGCTCGAGTCGCGCCAGCCACTACCGGAGCTTTATGCGCTGGCCGGAGACGAGCGCCTGCGGGTCGAGATGCGGATTGAGCCGCTGCAGCTTGTCCACCGACACTCCGGTCTTGCTCGCGATCGATCCGAGCGTGTCGCCGGTCTGGACGACGTAATCCGCCTGCTGCGGCCTGCTCACGTGCACCGCCTGCTTAGGCGGCTTGCGATTACCCGACGCCTTCAGTCCCAGATCGCGCCGCTCGGCGCGGGTCGGCTGGTTGCCCGAGCCGCTGTGATGTCCGCCGCCGGTCGCGAGGACGATCATCAACGCGATCCCGAACGCGATGAGGGCGGCTGGGGCGAGCAGGCGCGCCGAACTGCCATGCCGGATCTTCATCGCCGACCGTGATGGTATCCGGCGGTTCGCCGCCGGCTGCAAGGGCGCTGTCGCCCGGCGCGGCGCCGCGTCAGCCGGCTGCGGCGGCGCTCAGCCCCGACCACTCGACGGCGTGCACGAGGTGGCTGCCCGACAGGCCCTTAAGGCTCACCTCACGCGCGTCGCCGAACTGCACGTCGCCCGAGCTCTCGGTGAGCTCCTTCAAGAGCGACGAGACGAGGATCTCGCCGCCCCTCGCCTCGGCGGCGATGCGCGCGGCCAGGATCACGTTGCGGCCGAAGAAGTCGTCGCGCTCGCGGATCGCCTCGCCGGTGTGGAGGCCGATCCGAACGCGTACCGCTTCGACGGGGTGCTCGTCCTCGTAGGCGGCGAACGCACGCTGGATCGCGATCGCGCACTCGACCGCCCGGCGGGCGCTCGAGAACGCGACCATGAACCCGTCGCCCTGGGACTTCACCTCGAAGCCGCCGTGGCGCCCGACCTCGTCGCGAACGATCGTGTTGTGCTCGCGCAGCACCTCGAGCCAGCGGCGGTCGCCGAGCCGCTCGGTCATCTCGGTGGAGCCCTCGATGTCGCTGAAGAGCATCGTCACCGTCCCGTCGGGAGCGGTGGCGCCGGACAGGTCGGGGCGCTCGTCCTCGACCGCCTCCGCCACCGCGTCGATCGAGGTGCGGATGTCGGCGGTGTCGATCCCCTGGAGCTTCAACCGCAGCGCGAACGCGCGCTCCACCACGTTCCGCATCCCGATCTCCTGGGCGGTCTCGAGCGCCTCGCCTAGGAGGTCGAGTGCGCGGTCGCCGTCGCCGGGCGCGTCGCGTTCGCACAACATCCGCGCGTAGCTCACCTGCGTGTCGGCCACGAGCGGCACGGCCTCGATCGCCTGGTTCATCCGAAGCCCTACCTCGAAATGGCGCTCGGCGTCGTCGAAGCGCTCCAGAACCGTCGCGAGCCGGCCGAGGAAGGCCGAGGCCGACCCCTCGCACGCCCAGCCGCCGCCCACCACCACGTTGTGCTCTGCGTACGGGAGGATGAGCCTGTAGAGGGTGTCGGCGTGGCGGCGGTTGCCGATCAGGTGCACCGTGTCGGCCAGCA
>VAXR01000007.1:0-14094 GCA_005885165.1 Actinomycetota bacterium | reverse complement strand
CGAGGGCGTCGATCTCCCTCACGGCGTCGTCGTCGCGTCCGAGCTCCGCGTACAGGAGCGCCAGTCCGCAGTGCCACGCCGGGACAGCGGGGTACTGCTCGGCGAAGCCCTCCATCGGCTTCGTGATCTCCGCGAGCCGGCCCTGGTAGCGGCGGAGCTCGAACAGCACGATCCCGGAGGTCTGCATGATGTTCGGATCGAGCGCCAGCCACCGGCGCGACAGCGATTCCTCGTCGAGCAGCGGCTCGACCGCGTCGAGCCGGCCGGCGAGCAGCGCGCGCATCGCGCGCCGCACCACCGAGATGCGGATGTAGTTCGGCTGGCGGAGCTCCATCGCGTGCCGCGAGTAGGCCTCGATCTCGCGATCGGCCCCGCGCAGGTCGCCGAGCTCGAGCAGATCCATCAGATGAAGGCCGTGGCCCTCCACCGCAAGGTGGCGCTCCCCGCACACGGCGGCCACATCGATCAGCTCGCTGGCCACGTCGATCCGCTCCTGCAGGCGCTCGGGCTCCCAGATCGCGAAGGTCAGCTCCTGGCTGCGCTGGCTGGAGACGAAGTAGACAGCGAAGCCGAGCCCCGACAAGAGCCGCCCGCGGAGTCCGAGGTCCTCGTCCCCGATCGCATCGAGAGCCTCCTCGATCAGCTCGATCAGCTCCTGGTCGATCGTCCCGATCACAGCGCGGTCCACGATCCCGAGCGCCGCACGCGCCAGCCGCTCATGGTCCCCCGCGCGCCGGGCGGCGTCGGCTGCACGCAGGAGGGTCTCGCGCGCGCGTGGCGATACTCCGGCGCGGCCCTGGGCATCGCCCAGCGCGAGCAGCAGATCGGCCTGCTCCTCGGGTCCGGCCCGGCCGCGCAGCTCCATCGCCTGCAGCGCCCGCTCATATAGCTCCGCGCTCTCCTCGTAAGCCATGAGCGTCATCGCCCGGGACGCGGCGCGGACCGAGTAGTCCACGGCCTTGTCGAGCTCCTGCGCCTCGAGGAAGTGGTGCGCCAGCTCGTCCAGGTGGTCGTCGATGTGGGCCGCGGCGTGGTTCTCGATCGCGGCCGCCACGCGCCCGTGGAGGCGAGTCCGCTTGGTCACGCCGAGCTCCTCGTACAGCGCCTCCCGCACCAGCGCGTGCGAGAACGCGTAGCGGCCCACCGACTGCGGTACCTCGACGATCATCCGCGCCGAGACGGCCTCGTCGATCAGCTCGAGCAGGCGCTGGCGCGAGAGCTCGCCGGCGTGCTCGGGCATCTCGGAGGTCACCTCCGCGTGGATCGCCGCCCCGAGCAGGTCGACCTGGAACTCCCGGCCGATCACGGACGCCGTCGCGAGCACGAAGTTGCACTCCTCGGAGAGCCTGTCGAGGCGGCGGCCGACGGCCTCGCGGATCCCCTGCGGGATCGTGACGAGCACCTCGCGCACGTCTCCGTCCTCCTCGAACCTGCGCTCGGAGGCCAGGAGGTTCACGACCTCGGAGACGAAGAAGGGGTTGCCCTCGGTCTCCTCGTGGACAACGCGCACGAGCTCCGGGCGCGGCGTGACGTTTGCCGTCAGCTCGATGAAGCGCGCCACGTCGCGCTCGGTGAGGCCGCGGAGGAGGACGCGCTCGACGAGGCTCTCGCGCGCCAGCTCGCCGAGGACCTCCGACAGCGGGTGGCGGCGGCCCAGCTCCACGTCGCGGTAGGTCCCGATCACGAGGATGCGCGCGTCGCTCAGCTCGCGCGCCAGGAACTTGAGCAGCAGGAGCGACGGCGTATCGGCCCAGTGCAGGTCGTCCAGGACGAGCACGAGCGGTTCGCGGCGCGCGACGTTCTTCAGGAAGGTCGTGATGCTGTCGAAGAAGCGAAACCGCGCCTGCTCGGGGTCCAGGCTGTCGGGGTCGGGCGGCTCGGCAAGCCCGGGCACGAGCTCGCGCACCTCGGACATCACCTGGGCGATGTCCGCCGCGCCGACGCCCATCTCGACGGCCACCTCCTCGGCGTCGCGGTCGCTGATGTACGCGCGCGCCATCTGCACCCAGGGCCAGTAGGCGGGCGCTCCCTCGCCCTCGTACGAGCGGCCGACCAGGATGCGCGCGCCGCGAAGCCGCGCGTACGTGGTCAGCCCCTGCGCGGTCCGCGTCTTGCCGATCCCGGGCTCGCCGACGAGCATCAGCAGCCGGCCGTGCCCCTCAAGCGCGTCCTCGAACCCGGCCCGCAAGCTCTCGACCTCGCGGTCGCGCCCCACGAAGAAGCCGCCTGCCAGCCCGCGCATCGGGTCGTGCTTCTCCTCGGCACCTTCCGCTGCCTGCGACTCGCGCTCCATGGCCGCGCGCGCATCGGTGAGCGCCTTTCGCACCGCTGCGGCGTCCTCGTAGCGCTCGGCGGGCGCCTTGGCGAGGAGCCGCATGATCACCTGCTCGAGCGGCTGCGAGAGGTCCGGGTTGTGCCAGGACGGCGAGACGGGCTCGGCGCTCGTGTGCTGGGAGATAACCGACACCGCGCTGTCCCCGACGAACGGCGGGCGCCCGGTCACCATCTCGTACATCACCGCGCCAAGCGAGTACAGGTCGCTGGATGCGTCGGGCTGGCGGCCGAGCGCCTGCTCCGGCGCCATGTACGCCACGGTCCCGACGATCGTGCCGGTGCGCGTCAGCCGCGAGCGCTCGAGCGAGAACGCGAGGCCGAAGTCCCCGAGCATGGCCGTGCCGTCGTCCGCCAGCCAGACGTTGGCGGGCTTGAGGTCGCGGTGCACGACGCGGTGCCGGTGCGCGTGCTCGAGCGCCGCGGCGACGCAGTCGGCCATTCGAAGCGCCTCGTGCGCGTCGAAGCGGCCGTCGTCGGCCTCCTCGAGGCGCCGGTCGAGCGATCCGCCCGCCATGTACTGGGAGACGATGTAGGGCTCGCCGGCCTCCTCGCCGATGTCGTGGACCGTGACGATGTTCGGGTGGTCGCCGAGACGCGCCATGGCCTGGGCCTCGATACGTACGCGCTCGCGGGCCGCCTCGTCGAGCCCCTCCGTCTTCACGACTGCGATCGCGACGTCGCGGTCGAGGCTCGTGTCGTGCGCGCGGTAGACGCGCTTGCGGCCGCCCTCGCCAAGGAAGCCGTTCACTACGTAGCGCCCGCCGGCGATCGCCGCCGGCGCCTCGGCTGCGCCGGCCCCGTTGGTGCTGGCGTCGAGCGTCGCGGCCAGTCCGCGCGGCGCCTCGGCCTCGGCGCGCAACTGCTGGCCGCAGCCCGGACAGAAGCGGAGGTCAGCGGGACTGAACCGCCCGCAGTTGGGGCACTGCTGCTGGCGAGCGAGCGCGCTTCCGCAGTTGCCGCAGAAGTTCGCGTCGTCCGGGTTCGCTTGGCCGCACGAGCGGCACCTCATGCGTCGAGTTTCGCATGCCGGGCGGGCCGGCTCTAGGAATTAGCTCACAAGCCCGTAGATGACTGCGCCGCCACCGCCCACGCCTCCGCGCGCAGCTCCTCGGCCGCCGCGGCGGCCGCCGCCGCAGGGTCACCGCCGCGATCCGAGTGGGCGTTCACGATCGAGCGTGACGCGCTCACGAGCCCGGCCGCGGGGTGGGGCGCGAAGGCCGGCCCGAGCGCATCCACGGCCCCGCCCTGCGCCCCTACTCCCGGCAGCAGGAAGATCGCGCGCGGCATGAGCTCGCGGAGGCGGGCGAGCAGGTCCGGACGGGTCGCGCCCGTCACCGCTCCGACCGCGGACAGCCCGCTCTCGCCGACCGTCTCGGAGCCGAGCTCGTGCACCAGCCGGGCCAGAACCTCGTAGAGCGGCCGCTCCGGCGGCTCGTCCTGGACCTCGGCGGCTCCCGGATTCGAGGTCCGCACGAGCACGAAGCACCCCGCGCCAGCGGCGACAGCGGCGTCGAGAAGCGGCTCGAGCGCGTCGCGCCCGAGCAGCGGGCTGGCCGTGAAGGCGTCGGTGCCGAGCCCCGGAACCGGGCCGTAGGGCCCCGGCGTCCCGCCGACCAGCGCCTGGGCATACGCGCGCGCGGTGACGGGAACGTCCCCGCGCTTGGCGTCGACGATCGCGAGGAGGCCGTCCTCCCGCGCGGCCTCGATCGTCTCGGCCAGGGCAGACCAGCCGGGCGCCCCGAGCCGCTCGAAGCAGGCCGCCTGAAGCTTCACGGCGACGCACGCCGGACCGGCCGCCGCGATCGCTGCCTGGCAGTGGCGTGCGACCGCACCCGCGGTCCGCTCGGGGACGCCCCCGGGCGCGTCGCCGCCGCCCGCTAGCTCCTCCTCGAGCGCCGCCGGCCACAGCGCGGCCGGGTCGGGGTCGAGCCCCAGCACCACCTGGCTGCGGCGCTCCTCGACGAGCGCCGCCAGGCGATCCGGGAAGGCCGAGGTCACGACCGCGGTTCTACCGGATGCGGTCGTGACCTAGCGCTTGGGGGGTGTTCGGTGCCTGTCTAGACGATCAGAAACCGGCGGGGCCGCCCCCGCCACCGCTCTTGACGGCGCTCTTGAGAGCGGAGCCCGCGCTGAAGCGCGGTACGCGGCTCGCGGCTATCTGGATCCGCTCGCCGGTCTGCGGATTCACTCCCTGACGCGCACCACGCTGCGCCACGGTGAACTTCCCGAAGCCGGTGAAGGCGACCTCGCCGCCGCGGCTCAGCGTCTCCTGGATCACGTCGAGAACCGAGTCGACGGCCTTGCCGGCCTCGCTCTTGCCGAGACCCGCCTTGCTCGCTACCTGGTCGACGAATTCCTGCTTGGTCACCGCAACATCCCCCTTCTTCGCGATTTGCGAGGGCGAAGCTAACAGTGTCGGCGGACGGGTGTCAGCCCGAAACCGCATTCCAAAGGGGTTTCTTCCCGGAAGGAGCGGGATGTTCGCCCGTTCCGGGGACCCGAGAACGGCGTTTTTAAGCGCTTTTTGCCGCTCAGGAGCCGGAAACCGTCATCTCGCCGAGCAGCAGAGGGGCTGTCTTGACGCTCCCCGAGAACGGCACCCAGCGCGTCGCGGACCCCACGGCGTCGACCGAACGGAGCATCGTGACGAGGTCGCTCGCGATCGTGATCTCGCGCACGGGGGCGGCCAGCTCGCCGCCCTCGATCAGACGGCCCGAGGCCCCGACCGAGAACGTGCCCGAGATCGGGTTGACCCCGGAATGCAGGCCGGCGACGTCGGTCACGTAGAGCCCGTCGCCGGCGCGCTGGACGAGCTCCTCGAGCGAGGCGTCCCCGGGCTGGACCACCAGGTTGCTCGTGCCCACCGCCGGCGGGCTGCGGTACGAGCTCCGCTCCGCGCTCGCAGTGGTGGCCCGGCCGGCGTGCCGCGCGGTCCGGGAGTCGAACAGGAACGTGAGGAGGCGCCCGCCCTCGACCAGCGGAACGCGCCGGCGCGCGCAGCCCTCGCCGTCGAACGGCGCGGTGGCGAGCCCGTCCGAGACCGTTCCGTCGTCGGCCAGCCGCAGCTCCGCTGCCGCTATCTCCTCGCCCTCGCGATCGGCGAAGAGCGAGCGGCCACGCTGGACCGCGTCCGCGGACAGCATCGCGCCGATGAACCCGAGGAAGCTCGCGGCGACGAAGGCGTCGAGAACGACCGGGCAGCGCCGGCTCGGCACCTGGCGGGCGCCGGCGAGAGCCGCCGCGCGCTCCGCCGCCTCGCCGCCGACCGCCTCCGGGTCGATCGCGTCCGGGCCGCGCCCGAGACCGAGCCCCAGGCCCGTCATCAGGTCGGACCCCTCGCCGGCGAACGCCGAGGCGTACGCCCAAACGACGCTGGCCTCGAACGAACCCGCGAACCCGCGCGAGCTGGCGAGCGCGCGCCGCCCGTCGACGTCCGAGTAGACGACCTGCTCCACCTGCGAGACCTTCGGATGAGCGCGCGCCGCACGCTCCGCGGCGAGCGCGATCTCGACCTTGCGCTCGGTGCTCCACCCGGCGACCTCCGGCGAGCGCAGGGCTCCCACCTCCGCCGAGCCGGGCTCCTCCGGCAGGCCCTCGTCGGGATTCGAGTCGGCCACCTGAGCCGCGCCGTACGCGGCGCGGGCGACCGCAGCTATCCCCTCCTCCCCGAGATCGGTTCCGTAGGCGTACCCCGCGCGGCCGTCGAGGAACGCCCTTACCCCCACCCCTCGGCTCGCGGCGTCGGTGAGGCTCTCCACGTTCCCGTCGTACACGCGGATCTCGCGCTCCACCCCCTCCTCCACGAACGCCTCGGCGTCGCCGGCGCCCGCCGCGAGCGCGGCGTCGACGGCTTTCTGCGCGATCGCCTCCAGGTCGAGGCTCACGCCTCGGTCCCGCCCACGGTCAGCGCGGCGATCCGGACGTGGGGCTGCCCCACCCCCGCCGCCACGCGCTGACCGGCCTTGCCGCAGTAGCCGCTCGCGATGTCGAGGTCGCCCGCGATCCCGTCGATCGCACGGAGTGCCTCCAGCCCGTTTCCGATCAGCGTCGCGCCGCGCACCGGCGACGTGACCTTCCCTCGCTCGATCAGGTAGCCCTCGGACACGCCGAACACGAAGTCGCCGGTGGCCGGCTCCACCTGCCCGCCGCCGAAGGACACCGCGTAGAGGCCGCGCTCGGTACCGGAGATGAGCTCCTCCGCGGTCGCGTCGCCCGGCGCGAAGAACGTGTTCGTCATCCGCGGCAGGGGGAGATGGCGGAAGGACTCACGCCTGCCGTTGCCGGTGCTCGGCACGCCGTCGCGCCGCGCCCTGACGGCGTCGTAGAGGTAGGAGGTGAGCCGCCCGTCGCTGATGATCGTGGTGCGCTGGGTCGGAGTCCCCTCGTCGTCGATCCCGTCGCTCCCCCAGGCGCCGGTACGGCTGCCGTCGTCGTAGGCGGTGACGAACTCTGGCGCGACCTGGTCTCCGAGCTTGCCCGCGTAAACGCTCGCGCCCTTCTGGACCGCGTCGGCCTCGAGTCCGTGCCCCACGGCCTCGTGCAGAAGGACCCCGCCGAAGGCGTTTCCGACCACGACCGGCATCCGGCCGCTCGGGGCGGCGCGCGCGTCGAGCATCGTGAGCGCTTTGCGCGTGGCCTTCTGCGCGAGCTCCTCGGCGCGGTCCGCCACGAGCTCGAACCCGCCGTGCCCGCCGTGCGTCTCGCTGCCCGTCTCGACCACGTCGCCGCGCCGCGCCACGACCTGCACCGACAGCCGCACGCGCGTCCGGTCGTCGTTCGCCGCGAGGCCGTCGGAGTTGAAGACGTCCACGATCCGCCTCTCCTCCGCGTAGCCGGCGCTCGCCTGAGCCACCTCCGCGCCTGCGGCACGCGCCGTCTCGTCGCACGCTCGCAGAAGCTCCGCCTTGCGCCCGGCCTCGACCGACCCGGGCCTGAGCTCCACCGGGTGCTCCACCCCCCGCGCGGGCGCGCCGAGCGCGCCCGGATCGACCGGCGTTCCGGCCGCCTGCGCCTCGGCGACCGAGTCGGCCACGCGGATGAGATCGTCCTTGGCCAGCCCGTCGACGTGCCCGTAGTAGGAGCTCTCGCCGCTGACCAGGCGGACTGCGGCGCCGCGCTCGTCGCCCGACTGGGGGCGCTCCACGCGCCGATCGTCGAGACCGAGCCCGAAAACGTGCCGCTCCTCCGCGTAGACCTCGGCGAGGTCGCCGCCGCGACGGAGCGCGCGCTCGATCACCGCGCGCGCCAGATCCGGCTCGAGCAGGCTCACCCCTCGGGCGACCCGTCCCGCTCGATGGCGAGGTCGATCAGGTCCTCCGCCGCCTCGATCAGGCTCGCCTGCTCCTCGCTCCCGGCCCGGACTATGCGGGGCTCTCCGGCGGCGTCGTAGACGAGTGCGCGCGGCTCGCGCCCGCGACGGGAGCGCCGCACGCCGCCGGTGATCGTGTCGGCGATGCGCGCCGCGATCGAGCTTCGCTGGTCCCTCATTTCGCCGGCGCCTTGGGCGGGTCGAGGTCGTCGAGGACGTGGCGCAGGTCGAAGAGCATCAGCGAGGAGAGCACGAAGCGGCCGGTGATCACGACCAGCGTCCAGCGCGCATTGCGCAGGGCGAACACCGACCCGCGCGCGGTGGCGACCTCCACCGCCGCCGCCTTGGAACGTCCCGGCATGGCCCCGTCGGCACGCCGCAGGAACTCGATGAGCGGCTCGCGCATCCGCTCGCCGCGCTCGGCATCTCCATGCCACGCCGCGGCCACCTCACCGCGCCTGTCGAGCACCAGCCCACCCCGGATGTCGGTGGAGAGCTCATCGAGGTAGTCGAGGGCCAGCGCGGGAGTGAGGGCTGCGTCCGCCACCTCAGGGGCCACAATAGCGGCGTGCCACTGAACCGAATGGCGTGGCTCGCGACCGTCGCGATCTGCGTCATCGCCGCCGTGCTTGTCCTCGCCAACGGCTACGTCGGCTACTTCTTCGTGCTCCTGGCCGTCGGCGCATCGGCGGCGGTCAACTTGCGGTAGGCGCCCTCTGCGGCCCCTGCCGGCTCGAGGTGGATGAGGACGTCCGCGCCCTTCACCTGGCGTTCGATCTCGTGCTGGAGCTCGTGGCTGAGCGCGTGTGCCCGCTCCAGCGTGGTCCCGGGACGGAACTGGACGTGGAGGTCGATGTGGCGGCGGCTGCCGGCCCGCCGCGCCCGCAGCTTGTGGAATCCGATTACCTCGGGGGCGCCATAACGCTCGATCGCGGCGGCGATCCGCTCGAGCTCGTCCTCCGGAAGGGCCTCGTCGACCAGCACGCGCGAGGAGCGGCTGACAATTCGCACCCCGGACCATACGATCGCGCCGGCCACCACCATCGCGGTGATCGGGTCCACGCGCTTCTCCCCGGTCAGCCCCACCAGCGCGAGGGCCACCAGCACGCCCAGCGACGTGAACGCATCGGTCCTCAGGTGCGCGGCGTCGCCCTCGAGCGCGGGGGACTCCGTCAACTTCGCCTGCCGCGACAGATACGTCGAGACCCCGACGTTCACGACCATCGAGACCGCGACGGCGACTATCCCGAACCCGAGTGAATCGATCTTGTGCGGGTTGATGAGCCGGCGCACCGACTCGAACACGATCACCGCCGCCCCGAGCAGGATGAGCACCCCCTCCAGGGCCGAGGCCAGGTTCTCGACCTTCTCGTGCCCGTACATGTGGGTCTCGTCGGCGGGCTCGTCGGCCTTGCGCACGGAGAAGAAGGCGACCACCGACGCCAGCAGGTCGATGCTCGAGTGGACGGCCTCGGTGAGGATCGCGACCGAGCCGGTGGCCGCTCCGGCGACGATCTTCAACACGATCAGCGACCCGTTGGACGCCACGGACAGGCGCGCGGCGCGAGCCTTCGACACCGGCGCCACCAGGGAGGCCTCCCTCAAGCAGCAGCCCTCCCCGCCTCGGAAAGCCACTTCCGAAGAGCTCGCGCGGCTCGGCCGCGGTGGCTGACCGCGTCCTTCTCGGCCGGGTCGAGCTCGGCCATCGTGCACCCGTCGCCGACGTCGCCCGGGATGAACGCGGGGTCGTAGCCGAACCCGCCGGTGCCGCGCGGCTCCTCGGCCAGCGTCCCCTCGCAGCGGCCCCCGAAGAGCCGCTCCTCGCCGCCCTCGTCGACGTGCGCGAGCACGCACACGTACGCCACCCTCCGGTCGCCGCCAGCCGGGACCTCGCGCAGCAGCTTGTCCAGGTTCTCCCCGTCGCTTGCCTCCTCGCCGGCAAACCGCGCGGAGTTCACGCCCGGCCGGCCGCCGAGCGCGGACGCCTCGATCCCCGAGTCGTCGGCGATCGCCGCGCTGCCCGTGGCCGCGGCGGCTGCGCGGGCCTTGCTTCGGGCGTTCTCCCCGAAGGTGGAGCCGGTCTCCGGCGGCAGCTCGACGCCGTGCGGAAGCGGCTCGAGCTCGTGGTCCGGCAGCAGCGCGCGAAGCTCGCGGAGCTTGTGCTCGTTGCGGGTCGCGACGACCAGCCTCATTGTGATCGGCCCCTCAGGCGACGGGCGCGCCGACCGCCTCGAGCTGCGCCGCGCGGAGTTGCTCGATGCCCGCCGCCGCGAGCGCCAGCAGCTCGTCGAGCGAAGCACGCGAGAGCGGCGTGCGCTCGGCCGTGGCCTGCACCTCGACCAGCCCGCCGTCGCCGGTCATCACCACGTTGGCGTCGACCTCCGCGGTCGAGTCCTCCGAGTAGTCGAGGTCGAGCAGCGGCTGGCCGCCGACGATCCCGCACGAGACGGCCGCGATCGACTGCGTGAGCGGCAGCGCGCCCAGCGTGCCCTCGCCGATCATCCTTGACAGCGCGAGGTGGAGCGCGACGTAGGCGCCGGTGATCGCGGCGCAGCGGGTGCCGCCGTCGGCCTCCAGCACGTCGCAGTCGAGGTAGATCGTCCGCTCGCCGAGCGCGGCGAAGTCGACAACCCCGCGGATCGAGCGGCCGATCAGCCGCTGGATCTCCACGGTCCGCCCGTCCGGCCGCCCGCGCGAGACGTCGCGCTGCTTTCGCTCCCCCGTCGACGCGGGGAGCATGCCGTACTCGGCGGTGACCCAGCCCGTCCCCTGGCCCTTCATCCAGCGCGGGACGTCGTCAACCGCCGACGCCGTGCAGATCACGCGCGTGCCGCCGGCGGCGATCAGCGCGGAGCCGGTCGCCGTACGCACGAAGCCCGGCTCGACCGTTACGGGACGCAGCTCGTCCGGCGCGCGTCCGTCGGCCCTCATGCGAGCGCCCTCCCGGTCGGGGCCGTGGCCGCGCCAGTCCCGCTTGCCGCGCCGTCCGAGGCGGGATCCCCAGCGACCGGGACGCGCCGCACCTCGCCGAGCGGGAGCTGGAGAAAGCGGGTGCCCACGCGGCGGAACTCCTCCGGGTCGCCCGAGCACAGGAAGCGGTAGCTGCCGCGGCGGTCGGCCGGCGCCTCCAGACCTGTCTCACGGAGCGTGTGCTCCACCTCGCCTGCGATCGCCTCGCCCGAGGTGACGAGCGTCACCCCCCGTCCCAGCGTGCGCTGGAGCAGCGGGCGAACGAGCGGGTAGTGCGTGCAGCCCAGGATCACCGTGTCGACCCGGGCGCGCCCGAGGGGCGCGCAGTACTCCTCCACGCGCGCCACAACCTCGTCGTCGACCTCGCCGCCGGCCTGTATCAGCGGCGCGAGCTCGGGGCAGGCGACGGGATAGAGCGTCGCGCGCGGGGCTGCCTGCACGAGCGCTTTGCCATAGGCGCCGCTCGTGACCGTGGCGGCCGTCGCGAGCAGGCCGACCCGATGGTTGCGGGTGGTGGCCGCGGCGAGACGGGACTCGGGACCGACCACCGAGACCACCGGCACACGATCCGAGAGCGCGCGCCGGAGCGCCGGCAGCGCGGCGGCCGTGGCGGAGTTGCACGCGACGACGAGGAGCTTGGCGCCCTCGTCGACGAGCCGTGTAGCGAGCTCGAGCGCAAAGGCCTCGAGCTGGGGCTGCGAGCGGTCGCCGTAGGGGAACCGCGCCGTGTCGCCCAGGTAGATGTAGTCCTCGTGCGGCAGCGACACCAGGCACTCGTGGAGCACGGTGAGTCCGCCGACGCCGGAATCGAAGACGGCAATTGGGAGCGAACGACCGGTCTCGCGCACGCGGCCATGTTGGCAGAGCCGCCCGCGGCAACGGGCCCGCGTACTAGAACTGCACCTTCCTGACCGCGTCCTTGATCTTGGCGATGATCGCGTCGCCCAGGCTCTTGCCCTGGTCGGTCTTGAACCCCTTCAGCGCGGCGACGACGCCGGCCATCACGAGCGCGACCAGCAGGATTAGGGCGACGTACTCGACCGTGCCCTGACCGGCGCGATGGCGCAGTGCGTCGATGAGCCGCAGCGACTGCGCGTGCGCGTAGCCGAATGCGCGATACATGTGATCTCCTCTCGAAACATCGGGTGCCGCTCGATGGTCGAGGTCGGCGCGTTACGGCTCAAGACGCGGGCGTAACGAAAGGCCGACGCCCCGGTGAAAGCTGCGCGACGGGCGACCCGCCAGATACGCTGGCCGGCCGATGCGGGTGCTGGTCGCGACGAGCATGTACCCGACGCCCGCGCGGCCGGAGCTCGGATCGTTCGTGCGCGACCAGGTGGAGTCGCTGCGCGCCATCGGCGGCGTCGAGGTCGAGGTGTTCCCGATCGAGCCCGACGGCCCGGGCCGGTGGCTGAGCGCGGCACGCGTGCTCGCGCGCACCTTTCGGGGCCAGCGCTTCGACGTCGTGCACGCGCACCACGGCCTGGCAGGCTGGAGCGCTCTCGCGGTCCGCGGCGCGCCGCACATCGTCACCTTCCACGGCACCGACCTCGCGCACCCGGTCGTCGGCCGGATGTCGCGCGTGCTCGCGCGCCTCGTGGCCCTCCCCGCCCCGGTCTCGGCCACGCTCGCGCGGACCGCGGGCGCCGGCCTCCCCGGCGCCGGCGAGCGCCGCCGCGTGGCCGTCCTACCGTGCGGGGTGAACCTCGACCGCTTCGGCCGCCGCGATCGCCGCGAGGCGCGGGAGCGGCTCGGGCTCGATGCCGCCGGCCGCTACCTCCTCTTCCCCGCCGCGCCGGACCGCCCCGAGAAGCGGCACGACCGCGCCCAAGCCCTGGCCCGCGCCGCCCGCGCCGAGCTGATGACCTACGGGGACCTGGCCCCGGACCGGGTGCCAGACGCCATCAACGCGGCGAACGCCGTGATCGCGACCTCCGAGCGCGAGGGGTTCGGGCTCGCGCCGCTCGAGGCGCTGGCCTGCGACGTGCCGGTGCTGTCGACCGACGTCGGGATCGCACCGTTCGCGCTGCGTGGCGTGGAGGGCACCCTCTGCGCGCCGTTCGACGTCGAGCGCTGGCGTAAGGCGCTCGATCCGCATCTCGACGACCCGGACCCGCGCGTGCCCGGCCGCGCGCGTGCGGCCCTGTTCGACCGCGACCGGATGGCGGCGAGGGTGCTCGCAGCTTACGGCGAGCTAACCCGTGCAAGCGGTCATACAGACGGCCAGGACCGGTAGCTCTGGCGCCGTTCCGCGGGTAACCTGAGTGGGGCTGTGGAGCGCGATCGCGAAACCCAGGGGCAGTCAGCCGTGTCCGCGCCGCCGCCGCGCGCGTCGGACCGCGTAGAAGCGCCGCCGCCGAGGCGGTTTGCCAGGCAGCCGGCCCCGCCCTCCGGTGCCCACTTGCCGCCGCCGCACCCCGCACAGGCCGAGGACACGCTGTTCACGCGCTCGCGCGCGGCGCAGCAGGCCGCCACGCTTCCGCCGCCACCGCCGCCGCGCGCGGCCGACCTCGTGGCGCCCGCGTCGGTGCCTCCTCCTCCGCCGCCGCCCCAGCCGGTCGGCCTGCCGGCCATGCCACCGCCTATTCCCGCGTATCGCGTGCCGGGCATGGCCCCGCCGCGTCGCCGCCTCATCCGGCGCGGCCCGCCCTGGCTCGGCCCCGCGCTGCTTGCCGCGGTCGGCGTGCTCCTGATCGGAGCGGGAATCGGGTTCGGCGCCCACGAGATCTTCGCCGCGAAGCACCACAAGAAGAAGGCTCCGTCGGCCGTCGCCACGCCGCGGAACCTGACGCCGACCACCCCCGCCATCCCCCGCAGGCCGCCGGTAACCCCAACGGGCCCGGCCACCGTCAGCCCGGGGACCGCGACGCCCGGCAAGAAGGGCAAGGCCCCGAAGTCACCCGCCGGCACGCTCGCGCCCTCGACGCCGAAGCCGCCGTCGTCCATCGCGAGCTGGCCGTCCGGCAAGACCGCATGGACCGTCGTGCTCGCGTCGGCGACGAAGCGGCCGGCCGCCGAGTCGAAGGCGCGGCAGGCGCTCGGGCGCGGCATCCACGCGGGCGTGTTCAACTCGAGCGACTACTCGAGCCTCCGTCACGGGTACTGGGTCGCCTTCGCCGGCCAGTACGGGTCGTCGAGCGCGGCCGCAGCCGCCGCTCACAGCTACGCGTCGCAGGGCTTCGCGGGCGCGTACCCGCGGCTCGTCAAGCCGTAGGCTCGTTCCGCGCTTCGTTCCGCGCGGTAGCTTGCCGCACTTCGTAGGGGCTCGTTCCGCGCTTCGTCCCGCGCGGTCGCTCTCCGCACTTCACCCGCCTACTGGGAGGCGACGAAGGGGGAGGGATCGGCCACTCGGCATGCGTGCGGTTCGTCCGGGTCGAACGAAGCGTTACGGCGAGGTGACAAACCGGCCCTGAGGATCCCGCGATCAAAGTGAGGGTCCGTTCTTGGTACCTATAGGTACACCGATTGGACTCTCACCTGGG
>VAXR01000006.1 GCA_005885165.1 Actinomycetota bacterium | reverse complement strand
CTCCAGGAGCGGACGGGCGGCTTCACGGAGTTCGTCCCGCTGTCGTTCATCCCGTTCCACACGCTCCTCGGGCGCACGCACGGGATCGAGGAGATCTCGCGCGAGGAGAACCTGAAGCACACGGCCGTCTTCCGGCTGGCGCTCGGCCACTCGATCCGGAACCTCCAGGCGAGCTGGGTGAAGATGGGCCTCGACGCTGCGACCGAGTCGCTGCGCTGGGGAGTGAACGACCTGGGCGGGACGCTGATGGAGGAGTCGATCAGCCGGATGGCCGGCTCCTACCACGGGACGATGCTCACGCCACAGCAGCTGATCGACGCCGCGCAAGCGGCCGGGCGTCCTGCGGTCCAGCGCGACACCTTATACCGAGTGTTGGAAACATACTGACGGTATGTATCCTTACCGGGCCATCTACGAAAGGGGTCCGGGTTGGGGGAGTACACCGTCAAGAAGATCGACGACATGGAGGCCGTCTTCGCCGGGGCGTTCAAGCGCGCCCGCGCCGAACTGGGGGTCGAGTCATTCGGGCTGCAGGTGCTGGACCTGCCGCCTAACCTCGAGCGCTTTCCCGAGCACGACCACGCCTCGGACGGCCAGGAGGAGGTCTACGTCGTCCTCCGCGGCACCTGCGATATCGACGTCGAGGGGGAACGCGTGACGCTCGATCCTGACACCGTCGTCCGCGTTGCAAGCGGGACGAAGCGCAAGATCTATACCGGCGACGAGCCCGCCCGCATCCTCGCGATCGGCGGCGTTCCGGGCCGCGTGTACGAGGCGCCCGAGCTCTCGAAGCTGGGCGAGCCGGACCCCCTGGCGCAGGGGAGCTGACCGGATCGGCCGGATCTACGCCTAGATCGGGTTAGAGGCCCGGCGGATGGCGCACCCAGAAGCCGTGCTCCCAGGGCGGCTCCAGCCGCCAGCGGGGGCCGCTCTCGCCGGCCCCGGCGGTGTCGAAGCGCAGGCCGGCCACGTTCATGTAGGCGTGGCCGTTCGTGGCGTAGACCGTGATCCAGCGCCCATGGCCGGGATCGCCCCAGTGCATGAAGCCGCGCGAGTCGAGCGGGTACGACAGCAGGCCTCCGCCGTGGAGCGCGTAGGAGACAGAGCCCGAGCAGTCGTAGCCCGAGTCATTCCAGGTGCCGTGGCCGCCGCCCCACTTGTAGGGCTTGTGGCGGATCTGGTTCGCGGACCAGATCACGAGCTTGACCTGGTAGGGAGCGCGGGAGGGCGCGTACGCCCGGCCGCGGATCACGACCCCGCGGCTGCCCCGCACCACGGGGTGGTTCCCGCTCGAGACGATCCAGCTGCGCGCCTTCGAGACGCCCGAAGGCACCGGGCTCACGCCGTCCAGCGTCGCCGCGCTTGCGCCCGCCGGCGCGGCGGTGATGGCGGCGAGCGCGAGCGCGAACGCGAGCGTGCGAAGTCGGACGGAGAGCTCCATCCACCATCACATCGGCAGATTCCCCGCGGAACTTGCTAGCGGAAGAGATCCTGTTCGCGCGCCCGCCGCAGCGCCGCCGCGCCGGGCCCATCCGCCGGCGCGACGAACCGGCCGAGGCCGCGAACCAGCACCGCCGGCTGGCTGGAGTCCTTGGTGCGCGCGAGGTCGGCCGCCGCGGCGACCACATCCGCCACCGCAATCGCCGTGCCGCGCAGAGTCCGCCCGAGCGCATCCGGTCGCCCGCGCCAGTCGTCGATCGGCGCGAGCCCCGCGGCCCCGATCGCCACGTCCGTCTGCCCGGTGCGCCACGGGCGCCCGAAGCTGTCGGTGACGACCACCGCGGGCCGCACGCCGCGCAGCTCGGCGATCCGGGCGCGAAGCCGGCGAGCCGATTCGTCGGGATCGACCGGCAGCAGGATCACCTCGCCGGCTTCGGCGTTCGAGGCGTCGACGCCGGCGTTCGCGCAGACCAGCCCGTTGCGCGTCACGCAGATCATCACGCCGCCCTCCGCCCGCAGGACCTCCTGGGTCTCGTCGAGGATGACCTGCATGTGCCGGGGGTCCTTGTCCTGATCGGCTGCCAGGGATCTCGCGCGATCCGCTGGCGTCACCTGCTCGAGCACCCGCACTCGGCCCTCCGCCTTGGAGACCACCTTGTGGGCGACCGCGATCACGTGCGAGTCGGCCAGGTCGTCGGGGGCGGCGCGCGCGATGAACTCGCCGAGGTCGTCCCCCGGCCGCACCTCGGGAAGGCTCGGCAGGGCGGTGATCTCGAGCCGCAGCTCGGAGTCCGCCACCGGAGCTACGAACGAGCGGCCGCGAGCGCGCGCAGCGAGCCGGTCCGCTCGAGCTGGCTCAGTACGCCGCGGGTTCGCTGGGCGCCGCCGCGCGCGTGCTCGAGCGCCGATATCAGCGCGGCCAAGTCATCCGGCGTATCGACGTCGTGAGCCAGGGACTCGCACGGCTCGACGCGATGCGGTAGACCCTCGGCCTCCGCGGCCGCCACGTGGCGGGCGAGGCTGCCG
The DNA here is from genome assembly GCA_005885165.1 of Actinomycetota bacterium. Lineage (GTDB taxonomy): Bacteria > Actinomycetota > Thermoleophilia > Solirubrobacterales > Thermoleophilaceae > AC-37. The sequence continues at coordinate 10,760 of VAXR01000006.1, read as the reverse complement.
GGGCCGAACGCCGGCCGGAGGGCATCCGGGGGTGTCAGGACCAGCGCGTTGGTCCCGGTCCCGTGCCGGTCCGCAACGATCGCCACGGCCAGGCCGTCCCGAGCCGAGCGGTCGAGGAGCAAGTCGATATCGCCGGGGTCGATCAAAGGGGTGTCGCCGGGTGCGAGCAACGCACGCTCGTATCCGGCGGCAATCGCGTGGCCGATGCCGATCTCCGCGGCGTCCGATTGACCGGCCTGCGCGTCGTCGGGGAGAACCGTGGCGAGCTCGAGCGACAGCGTCTCGGCGGTGTAGTCGCTGGTCACCACGGCGATGGCGTCGACGCGCTTCGCGTGGCGAAGGGCCGCCAGCACGTCGGAGAACATCGCCTGGGCAAGCGATGCGCGCGACCCGCGCGCGAGCGCGTCGCCGAGCCGCTGCTTCGCGGTGGCGAATGTCTTGACGGGAACGATGGCGAGAGTTCGCAGCGGAGCCCCCTTCCGTCGGCGGCGACTGGACTCTAGTGGCGCGCCTCGGTCTCCGGCCGGCCGCGCGCCAGGCCGGCGGCGAAACTGAGGGTCGTCTCGGCCACCGAGCGGCGGGACGCGGGGTCGTCCATCAGCGTGTCGGCAACGCAGACCGGCAGCCCGGGATCCGCAAGGCGCTCGTCGCAGACGAGCCCGTCGAGAAGCCCCTCGTATGCCGCGACGATCCCGGTTGCGCCGCGCTCGAGGCCGGCGAAGGCCATGAAGGGCTCCGTCGGGCCCTTCACCGTCCGGCCGCCGACGAAGGGGCTCACGGCCACGACCGGCGCCGCCGCCGCGCGGAGCGCGTCGCGCATTCCGGGGACGGCGAGGATCGGCCCGATCGAGATCACCGGGTTCGAGGGCCCGATCACGATCGCCTCCGCGCCCGCGATCGCCTCGAGCACCTCGGGGGTGGGCCTTGCCTGATCGATACCGCGGAGCTCCAGGCCCTCGATCCGCGCGGCCGCGCGGTCCACGATCATGAATTCCTGAAACGGTCGGGAGCGTCCTTCCGCGCGCACCTCGGTGCGAACCGGCTCGTCGCTCATGGGCAGGACCCGCGCGTCGACTCGCATCGCGCGGACGACGTGCCCGTGCGCATCGGTGAGGCGGGCGCCCGCGCGAAGGTGCTCGGTGCGGATCAGGCACATCGCGAGATCGCGGTCCCCGAGGCGGAACCACGTGGGGTGGCCCGCGTCCTCGAGCGCGTCCATGAGGTGCCAGGTGTCGCCGGCGATCCCGAATCCGCGCGAGTCGATCCGGTCCGCGAGCCAGTAGGTGATCAGGTCGGGGTCCGGCGACACGTGGACGCCATAGATCTCGACGTCGTCCGCGGTGTTTGCGATCACCGTGAGCTCGGCGGCGCCCACCACGTCGAGCATCCCGCGCGCGAGCTTCGCACCGCCGGTGCCGCCCGCGAGGACCGCGATCACGGCGGCGCGGCGGCGGTCACCACAGCTCGGCGGGCAGCCCGGTGAGCTTCACGCCGGCGTGCGACTTGTGGCGCGCGTTGACCGAGATCAGGAGGGGCGTGAGCCCCTCGATCATCCGCGCCACCTCGAGCCGGCCGCAGTCGACGGGCCGCAGTCCCGGAACCTGCGCAACGAGCTCGGCCACGGCGCGCTTCGCCTCGCGCGAGTCGCCGGCCACCAGCACGTCCTCGTCCAAGGGACGGTCGAGGTCCGCGAGCGTGGCCGCGCTCACGGTATGCAGGGCGCTCACCACCTCGACGCCGTCCGGCACCATCTCCTGAGCCTGCTGACCGGCCGAGCCCTGCGGCACGCCCAGGAGGCGCGTGGCCTTCCCCGACACGGCGGCCGCGAGCGGGACCGTCGCATCCACGAGGATCTGGCCCTCGCGGAGCGCCTCGCGCAGGTTGTTCAGGTTCTCCGACTGCGCGCGGAACGGGACGGTGAGCAGCACGATCGGACCCCGCGGGGCGGCGTCCGCGTTCTCGACCCCCTCGGCCTGCGCGTCCGGAACGCGCTCCCTGATCCGATCCACAACCTCCCTGGCGCGCTCGGGCACGCGCGAGCCGATCACGACCGGCACGCCCTCGCGTGCGAGCCGGAGCGCGATCCCGAAGCCGAGGGCCCCGGTTCCGCCGACGATCGGGACGGGGGAGGGCATGCGCGCGGGAGGATAAGGGGGAGTCCCCGAAGGCCTTAAGCTGCCGGACGTGCGACTCGAGGGGCGGACGGCGCTCGTCACCGGCGGGGCGAGCGGCATCGGTGCGGCGACGTGCCGGCGGCTCGCCGCCGAGGGCGCGACCGTCGCGGTCACCGACGTCAACGCCGAAGGGGCCCGCGCGGTGGCCGAGGAGATCGGCGGTCGCGCTTACGAGCTCGACGTACGCTCGACCGGCTCAGTCCGATCCGCCGTCGAAGCAGCCGAGTCCGACCTCGCCCCGCTCGACATCCTCGTGAACAACGCCGGCTACGACGAGTTCGGCTTCTTCGTGAATACGGAAGAGGACATGTGGGATCGCGTGCTCGGCGTGAACCTGCGAGGCGTGATCGCGGTCACCCACGCGGTCCTGCCCGGGATGCAGGACCGTCGCGGCGGGCGGATCGTGAACGTCGCGTCGGAGGCCGGCCGGGTGGGCTCGCCCGGGTCCGGCGTCTACTCGGCCGCGAAGGCCGGCGTGATCGGCCTGACGAAGGCGGTCGCCGCGGAGTCGGCGCGCTACGGGGTGACCTGCAACGCGGTCGCGCCCGGGCCGATCGAGACCCCCCTGCTGATGGCCGCGCCCGAGGCCCTCGGCGAGCTGGGTGAGCGGCTCGTGCAGGGGATGGTCGGCAAGACCGTCCTGCGGAGGCTGGGCCAGCCGGACGAGGTGGCGGCGGCCATCGTCTTCCTCGCCTCGGACGACGCCGCTTACGTGACGGGTCAGTCGCTGGGGGTCAGCGGCGGCCTTGCCATGATCTAGGCGTGCCCAAGCCGCCCAACGGCGAGACCGTCCAGATCCGCGAGGTCGGCCCCCGCGACGGCTTTCAGAACGAGCCGGAGGTCATCGCCACCGACGACAAGGTGCGGCTGGTGGAGATGCTGGCCAGGACCGGCATCCGCCGCCTCGAGGTCACGAGCTTCGTTCGTCCCGACGTGATCCCGCAGGTCGCCGACGGGGCGGAGGTCCTGCGGCGCGCGGAGATCCCGGACGGCGTGTCGGTATCGGTCCTGATCCCGAACGAGCGCGGGCTCGACAACGCGCTCGCCCTGCGCGACCGCTTTCAGGAGGTCAACGTCTTCCTCTCGGCGAGCGAGACACACAACCGCAAGAACGTGAACCGGTCGATCGAGGAGTCGCTCTCCGGTCTCGAGCGCGTCGTGGGCCGGGCCGTGGGGGAGGGGATCCGCTGCGAGGGCGTGATCTCAGTCTCGTTCGGCTGCCCCTACGAGGGCTTCGTCCCACCAGATCGCGTGTTCGGGATCGCCGACCGGCTCGCGGCGGCCGGTTGCAGCGAGATCGCCTTCGGCGACACGACGGGAATGGCCAATCCGGTTCAGGCACGACAGCTCCTGGCCGCGGCGCGCGAGCGCCTGCCGGGGGTCGAGCTCACCGCCCACTTCCACAACACGCGCGGCCAGGGGCTCGCGAACGTCCTGGCCGCCCTCGAAGGTGGGATCCGCTCGTTCGAGTCGTCGTTCGGCGAGCTCGGAGGGTGCCCGGTGCCGCGTGGGGCGACCGGGAACATCGCGACCGAGGACCTCGTCTCGATGCTCCACGAGATGGGCTACTCGACCGGCATCGACCTCGAGGCTCTGGTCGAGTGCGCGCGTGAGGTCCAGCGGGTGCTAGGCCGTTCGCTGAGCGGCCACGTGATCGTGGCCGGCCCGGTGGACTGGCACGACTGAGCTGTCGAGCGCCCGTGCGAGCCGGTCCAGCGTCCCGGCGAAGCGGTGGGCCAGCCAGCGGCGGCCGCCGAGTGCCAGGAGCACGCGGTCGAGCGGCGTGGCGTGGTCGAGCTCGGCTGCGAGGCGCACGCGAGTGTCGCCGAGGCGGGGCGCGAGCGTCCAGCTCACTCGGGCGCGCGTGCCCCCGGAGAGCTCGGCGGTCCCGATCATCAGCCGCGGTGGGCGAGCTGCCACGACCTTCGTCGTTGCCGTCCGCCTCAAGCCGAGCGGGCCGCGCACCCGGACAGTTCCGCCGTCGGGCGCGCCGCCTTCGGAGGACTCGAGCGTCAGCACCTCCACGAACGGGTCCGCCACGCGCCAGTGGTTGCCGAGATGCGAGAGGAACTCGAAGACGCGCTCGGGCGGGCTGTGGATGAGGGCCGTGGCCTCGATGTCCGCTGCCGGTTCGGCGTCCCCCGAAGCCACGGTCCCAGGGTACCTATGCGCTGAGCGCGGCCTAGAGGATTAGCTGCCCGCTGGCGCGGGCGGCGCGGTCGCCGGCTCGGGGCCGGCGGGCGTCACCGCGTACGCAGCGAGCCCGGTCACGCCGATGATCGCGTGCAGCACACTGTCCTCGGTGTTCACTGGGATGAAGCCGAGGATCGACTCGTGGTTGCCGATGATGAAGCCCCACACGGCGATGGCGATGTACACGACACCGAGGCCGAGCGCGTAGGCCCGCGACGCCGCGTAGCCGAGCGACAGCAGACCGAGCGCGCCGGTCACGATGTGGACGACGTTGTGCCAGCCGTTGACGCTCAGGACACCGAACACGTCGTGCACCTTGCCGGGCGAATCGAACGCCGCGGAGTAGAAGAAACCGATGATGCCCGCGATAACCAGCGTCCCTCCGACGACGAACGCGTAGACCTGGGCGGGGGACCTTCCGTTCATGTGACCTCCGGTGGATTCGTTTGCGTCTGCGTTGGCGGTGGGGCGGGCTTCAGGCGGCCGGGGATGAGCGCGTCTGCGATGCGCGCGTCGGGCCGTCCGACCACTCGCACCCCGTAGGCGAAGACCAGCGTCCCACCGATGTAGCCGCCGATTGCGAGAAGAGCCTCAGCGGCGAGTCCGAGCACGAGTCCGAGCGTCTCGATCCGGGAGTGGTTGTAGCCGGGCCGCTGCGCGAGCCACGTTCCGGCGAATACGAGCGTGGCGGAGACCATCGTGAGAAGGTGAATCGTCGCGACCGTCTTGCGCGTCGTGCCCTTCTCGAGCTGCAGCCAATCGAGCAGGCCGGTGATCGCCGTGGGCGCTGCGAGCGCGAGCCCGCCCGATATCGCGAGCAGCGCGCCATGCGCCATCTGGTGCTCCTCGAGGCCGAGCTTGCCGGCCACGAGCATCGCCACGCCGACCGTATAGGCGCCGATGCTCGCGTCGGTCAGCGGGGGATGCGAGGGCTTTCCGTTCCAGCCTCGCAGCAGGTCGATCACGCTGTTCATAACACCCTCCGGCTCGATGTCGGGGACTACGTATGCGTCTACGTCACGGTTGGATTATGCGGAGGCTCTGCTCACGCGCGTTGGGCCGGAGCACGCGTCCCGCGGGGTACGCTCGACTGGTGAACAACCCGGACGCCTTCGAGAGCATCGTCGGGGCGCTCGAGTACCCGATGCTCGTAGCGACCACCGTCGCCGGCGATGCGCGCAGCGGCTGCCTGGTCGGCTTCGCGACGCAGTGCAGCATCCATCCTCCGCGGTACCTCGTGTGCGTGTCGGACAAGAACCACACGTACCGCACGCTCGAGGCGGGCGCGAGAGCGATCGCCGTGCACGTAGTCCCGGAGTCCGCCGCCGATCTCGTCGAGCTCTTCGGCGGTGAGACCGGCGACGACGAGGACAAGTTCGCGCGCTGCGCCTGGAGCCCCGGCCCCGACGGGCTGCCCGTTCTCGACGACTGCCCGAGCTGGTTCGCGGGCCGGATCGTGGACCGGGTGGTGCTCGGAGACCACGTCGGGTTCGCGCTCGAGCCGTTCGACGGCCGGGCCGGATACGACGGCCTGGCGTTCCCGTTCTCGCGTGCGAAGGGCATCCGGCCGGGGCACGAGGCGTGATCGACGCAGAGCTCGGCGACGAGGACTACTGCTACCTCACGACGACCGGGCGGATCAGCGGCGAGCCGCGGCAGATCGAGATCTGGTTCGCGGTTGAAGGCGACACGCTCTACATGCTGTCCGGCGGCGGCGACCGCTCGAACTGGGTCCGGAACCTGATGCGCGAGCCCGCCGTCACCGTGCGCATCCGCGACCGCACGCTCCACGGCCGCGCGCGTCCGGCCGAGCCCAGGACCGAGGAGGACGCGCTGGCGCGCCGTCTCCTCCCCGAGAAGTACGCGCCGCGCTACAGCGGCGACCTGGAGGACTGGAGACGCCGGGCGCTGCCGATCGCGGTGGACCTACAGGCCGGTTGACCAGTCAGCGTCCCGCGAACTCCGGGTCCCGTCGCTCCCTGAACGCCCGCGCGCCCTCGGCGTAGTCGGCCGACGCCGCGAGCCGCTCCTGGGCCGCGATCTCGGCCTCCAACGTCGTCGAGAGGGCCGGGCGCGCCGAGGCGTCGATGATCCGCTTGGCGAGCCCGATCGCGAGCGGCGCGCAGGCGAGCAGCTCGTCGCAGAGCGCCTGCGCGGCGGCGTCGAGCTCGTCCGCGGGGGCCACGCGGTTGGCGAACCCGATGCGGTGGGCCTCGTGGCCGTCGATCACCCGGCCGGTCATGATCAGCTCCTTCGCCCGTCCCACGCCCACGACGGCCGGGAGGCGCGAGCAGCCGCCGACATCCGGCAGGAGCCCGATCCGCGCCTCGAGCAGGCCGGCGACCGCGTCCTCGGCCATCACGCGCATGTCGCACGCCAGGGCTAGCTCCATCGCCCCGCCGAGGCACGCCCCGTGGATCTGCGCGATCGTCGGCTTCGTCATCTCCTCGAGCAGGTTCCAGATGGCGAGGATCTCCCGCCGGTACGCGCGCACGGTCTCGGGCTCCTCGGCAAGCCTGCCGAGGTCCGCAAGGTCCATGCCCGAGGAGAACATCGCGCCGTCGCCGCGCAGCACCAAGACGCGGACGGAATCGTCCCCCGCCGCCTCCCGGAAGGCCTCCCCGAGGTCGCGAACGAGCTCTCCGCTCAGGGCGTTCCGCTTCTCCGGCCGCGCCATTACGACGTGGCGAACAGCGCCGCGGTCTTCGATCTCGACGAGTGGCATGTAGTCTCCCCGCGCTCGAACGCGCTGACGACGACGGGAGAAGGAGGCTAATGGAGATCTCGAAGGTGGGCGTGCTCGGAGCGGGTCTGATGGGGCACGGCATCGCGCAGGTCGCCGCCCAGGCCGGCTATGAGGTAGTCCTGCGCGAGGTCGACCAGGAGCGCCTCGACAAGGGCATCGGGCGCATCGAGTAGCAGCTCGCCCGCGCGGTCGAGAAGGGCCGCATCGAGCAGTCCGAGGCCGACGCCGTGCGCGGGCGCATCTCCGGAACGCTCGACTACGTCGACTTCGCCGACTGCGACCTCGCGATCGAGGCGATCACCGAGAACCTCGAGCTGAAGATCGACATGTGGCGCGCGCTTGACGAGATCGTCAAGGACGGCGCCGTGCTCGCGACCAACACCTCGTCGCTTTCGGTGATCGAGCAGGCGGCCGCGACCAAGCGGCCCGAGCGGTTCATCGGCCTCCATTTCTTCAACCCGGCTCAGGTGATGCCGCTGCTCGAGGTCGTCCAGACCGTGACGACCGACGAGGAATCGCTCGCGACCGGCTTCGAGTTCGGCGAGAAGCTCGGCAAGCTCACTGTCCACGCCAAGGACAAGACCGGCTTCATCGTCAACCGCCTGCTCGTCCCGTACCTGCTCGACGCGATCCGCGCCTACGAGGAGGGCGTTGGCTCGATCGAGCAGATCGACAGCGCCATGAAGGCCGGCGCGAACCACCCGATGGGCCCTTTCACCCTGCTCGACTTCGTCGGCCTCGATACGACCGCGTCGATCGCAGACATCATGTTCGACGAGTACCGCGAGCGCCGTTTCGCCGCGCCGCCGACCCTGCGCAAGATGGTCGCCGCCGGCTTCTACGGCCAGAAGTCCGGCCGCGGCTTCTACGACTACTCCGGCGAGAAGCCGGTGGCGGTCGACCCCGGCCTGTAAGAGCAAACGCGCTCTTCAGCCCGCTCCGCCGGGCGCGAGCGCGCGGTTATCGTCTCGGGCATGTCGGATCTGAAGGAAGCGCTCGAGCGCGCACGCGCGGGCGGCCCCGAGCGCCACCGCGAGAAGTCCGCCCAGCAGGGCAAGCTGCCCGTCCGCGAGCGCGTGGACCGGCTCGTCGACGCCGGCTCCTTCGCCGAGGAGGCCCTGCTCGCGAACTGGGAGGAGGAGGGATTCGGCGCGGACGGCGTCGTGACCGGCATGGCCACGATCGGCGGGCGACCGGTCTGCGTGATGGCCAACGACCCCACGGTCAAGGCTGGCTCGTGGGGCCCCAAGACCGTCGAGAAAATCATCCGGATCCAGGAGCAGGCGCTCCGCCACGAGGTCCCGATGATCTACCTGGTCGATTCCGCCGGCGCCCGGATCACCGACCAGGTGCAGATGTTCCCCGGCCGTCGCGGCGCCGGCCGGATCTTCTACACCGAGGTGAAGCTGTCGGGCGTCGTGCCGCAGGTGTGCGTCCTGTTCGGCCCGAGCGCCGCGGGCGGGGCCTACATCCCGGCCTTCTGCGACGTGGTGATCATGCGGGACGGCAACGCCTCCATGTACCTCGGGTCGCCGCGGATGGCGGAGATGGTGATCGGGGAGAAGGTGACGCTCGAGGAGATGGGCGGTGCGCGCATGCACACCGGGGTGTCCGGGTGCGGCCACTTCCTGGTCGAGTCCGACGAGGAGGGCATCGACGTGGCACGGCGCTACCTCTCCTACTTCCCGACCAGCTGGCGCGAGGATCCGCCGCCCGCGCCGCCGGCGGCAGCGGCCTCCGACAGGTCGGTCCGCGATCTCATCCCGGACGACGAGAACAAGGCGTTCGACGTCTACGAGCTGATCGAGGTGCTCGTCGACAGCGGCTCGTTCCTGGAGGTGCAGCGGCGCTGGGCGAAGGAGCTGGTGGTCGGCTACGCGCGCATCGATGGCCGCGTGGTCGGACTCGTGGCCAACCAGCCGAAGCAGCGCGGCGGGGTGCTGTTCGTCGACTCGAGCGACAAGGCGGCGCGCTTCATCTGGACCTGCAACGCGTTCAACATCCCGCTCGTCTTCCTGGCCGACGTGCCCGGCTTCATGATCGGCACACAGGTCGAGCGCCAGGGGATCATCCGAGCCGGCGCGAAGATGATCTCGGCCGTCTCGGAGGCCACGGTCCCGAAGCTCTCGGTGATCCTCCGGAAGGCCTACGGGGCGGGGCTCTACGCGATGGCCGGGCCGGCCTTCGAGCCGGACTCGTGCATCGCGCTACCGGGCGCGCGGATCGCCGTGATGGGGCCGGAGGCCGCGATCAACGCCGTCTTCTACAACCAGATCCAGGCGATCGAGGACGAGTCGGAGCGCGCGAAGCGGGTGGAGGAGCTGCGGCGCGAGTACGCGGAAGAGATCGACATCCTCCATCTCGCCTCGGAGCTGGTCGTCGACGCGGTGATCCAGCCTGAGGACCTCCGCGAGGAGATCGCGCGCCGCCTGGCGCTGAGCATGAGCAAGCGCCGACAGTGGCCGCGGAAGCGCAACCCGGTCACGCCGGTCTAGGTCCTCTCGTCGTCCCCGCTGTCCGGGTGAGAGTCAAATGTTCATAGCTATAGGTACGAAGAACTGACTCGCACTGCGGTGAGCAGGGCGGGCTTCCGACTGGAGTGCGCCGCTAGAACGTCGGCGACGCCGCGAACCACACCGGCTCGGGCGACTCGCCCTCGCGGAGCAGCTCGGCGGGAGCACGGTCGTGGAGCTCGGGGTTCGGCCGCGTGAGCCATTCCTGCGCCGGCTCGAGCGCGTCGCGCTGCGTGAGCAGGCGCACCACCGCGTAGAGGTTGCGAAGGCGCCGCTCGAGCTCGTCGCCCGGCTGTTCGTCGCCGTGGGCGATCTTGCCGAGGCGCAGCGGAGTGACGCGGACCGAGAACGCGGTGAGGCGCGGCCCGAGACTGGCCTCCAGCCACTCGGCGACCCGATCGATTCGATCGCCTTCGATGCGCCCCGCGAGGCTGTTCTCGTAGGTCATTTACGGACTTCCTTTGCCCCCGGGCGCCGGATCCCGAACCTTGTGAAAGTCGGCTCCCACAGGCTTCGCCTTGTGGGGAGAAGACCCTTCCGTGGTCGTGTTCGCCCCCCGGGGAATTTGGTTCTAGGTAAGACCTCTACTCGGACGTGGCGCGAAGACCTTGAGTCCAATCTGGGCTCAGCCACAGCGGCGAGCCTTCCCGCGCGGGTTGTGCGCGGCGAGCCTGCACACGAGCTTGCGGTAGACGGCGAACGCCGGCTTCGGCTTGTACTGGTCTGTCATCAGCCCGTACTGGGTCTGGAAGCTCGCGCTCGTCGAGTCGCCGTCGCGGAGGTTGAACCAGCGGTAATCGGAAATGTGGAACGTCCCCCGGAAGTCGTTTACGGCGTGAACCATCGTGTCCATGGCCTGCGCCTGGCTCTGATAGGAGCGCCCGGGGCCGGTCGGCCAGCCGTTCTCCTCCACGTGAATCGGGACGGTCGAGGGGATCCCGGGCGTCGCCGCGTAGCACCGTAGGGCGCTGAAGGCGTTGGCGAGCGCGCCGCGCTCCCCGCCGGGGGTGTCGACCGGCGGGAAGAACGTCCCCGGGTATGCGTCCACGCCGATCCAGTCGAGCGAGCGGACGAACCGCTTGCCGCCGTGGTCGCGCAGGTAGTTCCAGAACGAGTCCTCCTGCTGCGGCGGGC
>VAXR01000005.1 GCA_005885165.1 Actinomycetota bacterium | reverse complement strand
TCGCCGCCTGCGCACTGGGACGCGAGGAGAGCCGGGGAGCGCACCAGCGCACCGACCGCCCGATGACCGAGTCGGGGCTCGACGGGCTGCACGCGGTCGTCCGCGAGGGGTCGCCGCCGTCGTTCGAGCTATGGAGATAACGGAGGGCAACCAGACCGCGACCTCCGCCGGATTCCCGTGTTCAAGCGGTTAACGCGGGCTTAATCAGGTCTTCGTTTGTGCTTAGCAGCCGGCGGTAATACTCCGGCAGCGCCGCTAGGACGCGGCAGCAGTAGTAGAGGGAAGGTGAAGCATGTACCAATTCAGTCGCGCCGTGTACCGCGAGCTGAGCCCATTAGTAACCGGCGACCAGTACGAGGACGAGTCTGAGGCGCGACGCGAGGTCCTGGACGCCTGTGAACGGGCGTTCACGCGGCTCGCGAACGATCGTCATTACTTCGCGCGCCCCGCGCGCTCGCTGTTCAACGACGTCCGGATCCACATCCCCATGACGCGACAGATGCGTGCTTACCGCGTAATCGACCGCTTCATGAGCGTGGCCTCGGAGTACGTCGAGCAGCGTGAGCAGGAGGGCGTGACAATCGACGGCACTCCGCTGTGCTGTCACGCGTCGACCCGCAAGGGGACGCCGTGCCAGCGGGTGCCGCTTCCGGGCAGCAAGTACTGCCCGTCGCACAAGCACCTGGACGAGGACTTCGTCGAAGGCGCCGCCGCTTAAGGCGGAGAATCTGAGTTTCCCCCAGCGTCTGCGGTGGCAGGACGCCGCCGTCTCAGTCGGTTGACCGGGGGAGAAAGCGAGGGGCGGCGCGATGCCGCCTCTCGTGTATGGCACGCCGCGCGTAGCATCACGGCGCAGTGGAGATCGTCATCCCAATCTTCGACGGCATCACCGCGCTGGATGCCGTCGGGCCATACGAGGTCCTGAGCAGGCTGCCCGGCGCCGAGTTGAAGTTCGCGGCGCTCGAGCCGGGCCCGAAGCGAACGGAGAACGACGTGCTCGCCCTGTTCGCCGATCACGCGCTGGCCGAGCTGCCGCATCCCGAGGTCGTCGTGGTCCCAGGCGGATTCGGCACGCGCGCACTGATGCACGACGAGGCGATGCTCGATTGGGTCCGGGGAGCGCACGAGCGGAGCGAATGGACCACCTCGGTCTGCACCGGAGCGCTCATCCTCGGCGCCGCCGGGATCCTCCGCGGCCTCAAGGCGACGACGCACTGGCTGTCGCTCGACATGCTTCGCGACCTAGGTGCCGAGCCGACGCTCGAGCGAGTGGTCGAGGAGGGCAAGGTGATCACGGCGGCGGGCGTGTCGTCGGGGATCGACATGGCTCTTCGGCTGGCCGCGAGCATCGCGGGCGACGAGGTGGCTCAGGGGATCCAGCTCGCGATCGAGTACGACCCGCAGCCGCCGTTCGACGCCGGCTCGCCCGAGAAGGCGCCGGAGGCGATCGTCGAGCGGCTCCGGGCGCTCGGCGCCGCGCGCGCGTAGCGGTGGGCATCTAGCGTGCTGCTAGGCGTCGACGTCGGCGGAACGTTCACCGACGCCGCGCTTCTCGACGGCGACCGCCTGACTACGGCGAAGTCGCCCTCGACGCCGTCCGACCAGTCGGAGGGAGTCGTAGCCGCGGTCGAGTCAGTGCTCGAGCGCGCGGGCGCGCGAGCGGGCGACGTCGAGCGCTTCGTCCACGGGATGACCGTCGGGACCAACGCGCTGCTGGAGGGGAAGGTCGCGCGCACGGCGCTGTTCGCGACCGAGGGGTTCACGGATCTCGAGGAGCTCGGCCGCCAGGCGCGCGCCGAGCTCTACCGGCTCTGCGCCGCCCATCCGCCGCCGCTCGTCCCGCCCGAGCTGCGGGTGCCGGTGCCCGAGCGCAACGGACCCGAGGGCGTGCTACGCGAGCTGGACGAGGCCGAACTCGAGTCGAAGCTCGATCGCCTGCCGGAGGACGTCGAGTCGGCGGCGGTCTGCCTTCTCTGGGGGTTCCGCCACCCGGAGCACGAGCGTCGAGTCGCCGAGCACCTGTCGGGGCACGATCGGAACGTCCACGTCTCGACGTCGCACGAGACCGTCGGTGTGTTCCGGGAGTACGAGCGCTGCGCCACCACGATCGTCGACGCCGCGCTGTCGCCGCTCCTGCGCCGTTACCTCGAGCGCCTGTCGAGCCGCGCCCGCGACGCGGGGCTTCCGCAGCCCGACGTGATGCTGTCGGGCGGAGGCGCCGCGGCCGCAGGCGTTGCGGCCCGGCACGGCTCGTGGACGGTGCTGTCGGGTCCCGCCGGCGGCGCGGTCGGAGGCGCCCGCCTCGCCGAGCGTGCCGGGTCCCCGGACGCCGTCTGCCTCGACATGGGCGGTACCTCCTGCGACGTGTCCGTCTCCCGCGCCGGACGGGTTCGTGAGACCGGCGGCCGCGAAGTGGGCGGCCGGGCGCTGGCGCTGCCGATGGTCGACGTCCACACGGTAGGCGCCGGCGGCGGCAGCATCGCCTGGCGCGATGCCGGCGGCGCCCTTCGTGTCGGGCCGCGGTCGGCGGGCGCCGACCCCGGCCCGGCGTGCTACCGCCGCGGCGGCGAGGAGCCGACCGTGACCGACGCCAACCTCCTGCTCGGCTACCTCGACGCCGCCTCGCCGCTCGCCGGGGGCGTGGAGCTCGACGCCGGCGCGGCGGAGCGCGCTGTCGGCGAGCTCGGGCGCGAGCTCGGCCTGTCGCTCCAGGAGGCGGCGGCCGGGATCGTGCGGGTGGCGAGCACGGAGATGGCGCGGGCCGTGCGTGTGATGACCGTCGAGCGGGGCGTCGACCCACGCAGGCTCGCGCTGCTCGCGTTCGGCGGCGCCGGGCCGCTGCACGCGGCCGCTATCGCCGAGGAGCTGGACATGCGCCTCGTGCTCGTCCCGCCGTCCTCGGGCGTGCTGTCGGCCGTCGGTCTGATCGCGGCCGAGCCGCGCCGCGACCTGGTCGAGAGCGTGCTCCTCACCGGCGACCGGTTGAGCCGCGACGCCGCCGCCGAGGTCGTGGGCCGGCTGGCCGAGCGCGGCGCGAAGGAGCTCGGGCGCTCCGAGCAGGACGTGCGCGCCACCTACGACCTCCGCTACGCGGGGCAGGCGTTCGAGCTGTCGATCGCGGGCGACGCTCGGCCCGAGCCCGACGACCTGCGGCGGGCGTTCGATGCCGCGCACGAGGAGCGCTACGGGTACTCGGACCCGGACGCCGAGCTCGAGCTGGTGACCGTTCGGGTGGCGGTCGCCGCACGGGCGCCGGAGCTGCCGGCGCGCCTGGCGGCGGAGGCCGAGCGCGTCGGCTCGCGCCCGGCCGTGTTCGGCTCGGAGCGCGTCGAGGCCGCCGTCGTGCGCGGGGTGCCCGACGCACTCGACGGGCCCGCGATCGTGGAGCTCGCGGAGTCCACCCTGGCCGTGCCGCCGGGCTGGCACTGCGCGACGGCCGCCGACGGCACCCTGGTGATGGAACGGCGGGGCTAGTGGACGCCGTGACCCTCCAGGTGATGGTCGGCGCGCTCCGCGCCGCCTGCGAGGAGATGGGAGTGGTGCTCGTCCGCTCGGCCCATTCCGCGAACATCAAGGAGCGGCGCGACGCCTCGACCGCGCTGTTCGACGCGTCCGGCGAGATGGCGATGCAGGCCGAGCACATCCCGGTGCATCTCGGGGCCATGCCCGCGGCCGTGGAGGCGGTCGCCGCCGAGCACCCGGAGCCCGGCGACGCGTTCATCCTCAACGACCCGTACCGCGGCGGCACCCACCTGCCGGACATCACGGTCGTCTCCCCCATCCACGTGGACGGCGAGCTGGCCGGATACGCAGCCAGCCGCGCCCACCACGCCGACGTCGGCGGCCGGATCCCCGGCAGCATGCCGGCCGACTCGCACACGCTCGACGAGGAGGGCGTCGTGATCGAGCCCCGCCGCCTCGTGAAAGGCGGCGAGCTCGACCGGGACGTGCTGGAGGGGATCACGAGCCGCATGCGCGGCCCGAGGCAGCGCATGGCGGACCTTCGGGCCCAGCTCGCCGCCAACCGCGCCGGCGGCGCGAGGGTGGCGGAGCTGGCGGAGCGGCACGGGCTCGAGCTGGTGCGCGAGGCGATGGACGCGACGCTCGACTACGCGGAGCGGCGCACCCGGGCCGCGATCGCCCGCCTCGGCGACGGCGAGCGAGAGGCGCGCGACGTGCTCGAGGCGCCCGAGGGGGATCTCGAACTGCGGCTCACCGCGCGGGTCGAGGGGGACGAGATGACGCTCGACTTCACGGGCTCCGCGGAGCAGCACGACGGCAACATGAACTGCCCGCTCGCCGTGACCCGCTCGGCGTGCTACTTCGCCGTTCGGGTGCTGGCCGACCCCGACGTGCCGCCGTCCGCGGGCGCCTACCGCCCGGTCGAGGTGATCGCCCCAAAGGGATCGCTGCTCAACGCCCGGCCCCCGGCCGCGGTCGTGGCGGGCAACGTCGAGACCTCCTCGCGCGTGGCGGACCTCGTGCTCGCCGCGTTCGGCCACGCGCTGGGGCAGGGGACGATGAACAACGTCACGCTCGGAAACGACCGCTTCACCTACTACGAGACGATCGGAGGCGGGCAGGGAGCGTGCCCGGACGCGCCGGGCCCGAGCGCGGTGCACGTGGCGATGAGCAACACACTGAACACGCCGATCGAGGCGCTCGAGCTCGAGTTCCCGCTACGGGCGGTCGAGTACGCCGTTCGGCGCGGCTCGGGCGGCGCCGGTGCCCAGCGCGGCGGCGACGGCGTGGTGCGCGAGGTGGAGGCACTGGAGGAGATGGAGCTCTCGCTCCTCACCGAGCGCCGCCGCCACCGCCCGCCGGGGGCCGCGGGAGGCGAGCCCGGAGCGAGCGGGCGCAACCTGCTCGACGGCCGCGAGCTGCCGCCCAAGGCCCGCGCTACGCTGCGGCCCGGCCAGCGGCTCCGGATCGAGACACCGGGAGGTGGCGGGCACGGCGCAGCTTGAGCGGATCGCTTTCCTGGGGCTCGGGATCATGGGCGGCCCGATGGCGGCCAACCTCGTGAGCGCCGGGTTCCAGGTCACGGTCTGGAACCGGACGCGCGAGCGCGCGGAGGCGTTGGTGGAGGAGCACGGGGGCGACACGCGCATCGCACACACCCCGGCCCAGGCCGCCGCGAGCGCCCAGCTCGTGATCACCATGGTCCCCGACGCGCCGCAGGTGGAGGAGGTCCTGTTCGGCCCCGACGGCGCCGCCGAAGGGCTCTCGATGATCGACCTCGCCGTCGACATGTCGACGATCGCGCCAACCGCCGTGCGGCGCATCGCCGACCGCCTGCGGTCGGAGCGCGGGGCGGCGTTCCTCGACGCGCCGGTCACCGGCTCGCGCCCGAAGGCCAAGGACGGGACGCTCACGATCATGGTCGGCGGCGAGGCCGGCGACTTCGAGCGGGCCCGGCCCGCCTTCGACGCCATGGGCGAGCTCGTGGTCCACGTCGGGCCCCAGGGCCACGGCGCGATGGTGAAGCTCATCAACAACACGCTCGCGGCCGTAAACGCCGCGGCGGTGGCCGAGGCGCTCGTGCTCGCGCAGCGAGCGGGGGTCGACGTAGATTCGCTGCTGCACGTGGCGGAGTCCGGCTCGGGCGACTCCGCGATGCTCCGCCTGAAGGCGCGCCCCATGCTCGAGCACGACCTGGAGCCGCTCTTCAAGCTGGCGCACATGCTGAAGGATGTCCGCCACTGCCTCGAGGAGGCACGCGCCCTGGGCGTAGGAACTCCGGTCGCGGAACGCGCCGCGGAGCTTTACGCGCAGGCGGACGAGCGTGGCCTCGGAAACGCCGATTTTGCAGGGATCATCGAGGTCGCGGAGGGTCTCAGGCCCGCGAATAGCTGATTTACCCGCTTGAAAAATGGGTAGCGATCCGCTAACAATCGCCGCCGCGCGCCGATCGCTCAAACCGCTAGAAGGCCGTTCGGCGCGCGATAGATCGAGGTACTCCTCTTCATGCCGATCGCATTCAAAGAATGGGCTGTTACCGTGCGCGCGCTGGCCGAGGGCGAGCAGCTCTTGACGCTGCGCAAGGGCGGGATCCGCGAGGAGAACCGGCACTTCGAGATAGAGCACGACCGGTTCTTCCTCTACCCGACCTTCGACCACCAGCAGGGCAAGCACGTCCGCGAGTCGCATCGCCCCGAGCTCGGGCGGGCGCTCGAGGAGGGCGTGTGGTCGGACGGTGAGCCTCCCGCGTCGGTGTTCACCCGCGATAACGGGATCCCCCAGCCCGACCGCGTCCGCATCCGGGCCTGGGCCGAGGTCGAGGCGAGCTACCTGATCACCGACCCGCGCTGCGTCGAGGCGCTCGCGCCGTACTACGTGTGGACGCCCGACTACGCCGAGAAGCGGCTTCAGTGGAAGCGGCGCTTCCCGCTCCACGTGATGCTGCTGCGGACCTACCGCATCCCGCGGCCGGTCACGGTCAAGGTGCGCGACGAGTACCTGGGCTGTCGCTCCTGGCTCGAGCTCCACCGCGAGCTTCCGTTCGAGGGCACGCCGGTGCTGAGCGACGAGGAGTTCGACCGCGCGGCTCAGCAGATCGAGGCGATCGCCTCGACGGCGGTACCGGTACTGGCTTAGCCCGTCGCGGGCGGCGCTGAAGCTAGTGCCGCTTCTTGACCAGCTTGACCGTGGTCGTCCTCGAGCTGGCGGCGCCCACGTTCGGCTTGAAAGTCACCTGAACCGTGACCTTCACCTTGCCCTTGCGGTTCAGCTTCTTCTTGGCCTTGCCCTTCGCGGCGACGGTCAGGCTGATGGTTCCAAGCGAACCGACGACCGCCGACGTCGGCACGATCGCCTTGCCGCCCAGCAGCACGGTCCCCGCGTCGGGCATCGTCACGGGGAGCGCCGCGGTTCCCTTCCGCTTGTTGCGCTTTGCCTTGCCGATCGTGAAGACGGCGCGCGCGGCGCTCGTCTGGCGCGCGACGCCGACCTGGTTCACGGCGCCTACCTCGCACTGGTACTCGCCCGCGGAGGTCGCGTTGAGCACGTTGCCTGAGGGGCCGGTCAACGGGATCCCGTTGCGGCTCCAGCGGTAGGCGAACGTCCTGGGAGCGCGATACAGGAAGGACTCGACGATGTCGGGGGCCCAGGTTCCTGCTGAGCACGTGAGCTTGGATCCGGCGCCGGTGATCGTGGGCGCGCCCGCGGGCCGCGGAGCCTCGAGCAGGACCGGGTACGACGCGCCGTTGGTCGTCGCCGCCCCGGTGATCAGGTCCCGGCCGCCGGTCCCGTTGCGATTGGCGAACGAGATCTTGCCGGCACCGCCGAAGTTGGCCCAGTAGATCCGCCCCGCGAGCGGATCGATCGCCACGCCGTCCGGCCCGCTCACCGTCGCCCCCGTAGTCACGAGATCGGCAGCAACGCCCCCGTTCACGTTGACGTACGAGATCCGGCCCGCATCGGCCCAATAGAGCTTCCCGGCCGTCGCGTCAATCGCGAGCCCCGACGGCTGGCTCGGCTTCGCCGGTCCGGTGATCGTGAGATCGCCGCCGCCCGTGCCATCGAGCCTCGCCCAGGAAATCGTGCTGATTGGAAAGTAGTTCGTCCAGTAGATCTTCCCGGCAGCATGGTCGACGGCGACGCCGTCGGGCAGCACGACCATCGCCCCTGGGGTCGGGAGGTTGGCGCCGCCGCTACCGTCGAGGTTGGCGTAGGAAATGCTGTTGGGGTTGCTGTTGTTGGCCCAATAGATCCTTCCCCCGGCGGGGTCGATCGCGAGCCCGGTGGGGCCGCTCACCGTCGCAGTTCCGGTCGGGAGATCGCCGCCACCGGTCCCATTGAGGTTGGCGACGCGGATCTTCGAAGGGCTGTACTGCGCCCAGTAGATCTTGCCGGCGGCGGCGTCTATCGCGACCCCCTGAGGCTGGCTCACGGTGGTGCCGGTGATCGTGAGATCGGCGCCGCCCGAGTCGTTCAGGGCGGCGAACGAGAGTTTGTTCCCGTTGTAGTTGCCCCAGTAGACGCGATCGACCGCGAACGCCGGCGATGCCAGGCAACCCATCGCGGCGATTGCGAGCGCCGGAGCGAGCCGGCGAAGGATGCGGCGCGGGGGTGCTTGAGCCATCTCGTTCCTTCTCGTCGAGCCGAAACTAACGCACCTGGCGCATCGGCGCCCGGCGGCGGGTAGCTTCCCGCGCGGGGTGCGTCGCCTTCTTCCGCTGCTCCTGATACCCGGGCTTGCGGCCGTCGCCGTGCCCGGCGCCGCAGCGAGCCAGACGCTTCGAGACCACGACGCCTACGCGCGGGTCGATTCCGCTCACGTGACGCTCGGCAACTCGGTGGCCGAGCGGAGCTGGTCGCGCTCTCCGTTCAGGACCGTGGAGCTGCTCGACACGCGCGGCGGGGGGCGGCGGTGGTCCACCGGCGGCCCAGACTTCACGCTCACCTTCTCGGGGGTGACAGTCGGCTCGGACAGCTTCGCCGTCCGCTCCGTGACGCTGAGCCGCCTGCCCCGCGGCGGGGTCCGCGCCACCATCGGCCTCGTGGGGTCGGGGTTCGCCACGGGCCTCACCGCATCGCGCATCGCCGACGTCTATCCGGGGATCGCGGGCTTCCGCACGCAGACGATCCTCACATCGATCGCCCCCCTCCCGCTCGCGTCGGCGACGCTCGACGAGGCCACGGTGGGAGTCGCCACTCCCACCGTCCACGCCTTCCGGGCGGGAAGCGACTGGCGCAGCGCGAACTGGGCCGGGCCGCCTCTGTGGCCCGACGTGGGCGGCGACTTCCGGAAGGACGCCACGGCGCCGGCGGGGCAAGCCGTGGAGCGGAACGGCGAGTGGGTCGACGCGCGCGCCAAGGGCCGCCGCCTCTTCATCGTCATGGAGCGGAACGACCTGCCGTCGTCGCGAGCCGGCTATGACGGCAGCGCCGCGAGCGTGCGCGTGGACTACACGAAGGACGTGGTGGACCTCGGGCCGTTCGAGGAGCAGATCCACGTAGAGAATCCGGCCCCGAACGGAGGCAGGACGCGGACGCTCCAGCCCGGACAGCCGTTCGCGCTCGAGCCCACGTTCGTCGGCTTCGGCACCTCCGGCGACGACGCCGCCTGGCAGTGGCAGCACTACCTGATCGCGCACCGCATCCAGCCCTGGGCGCACGCGGTCACGTTCAACACGAACAACATCGACTCGAACCGGATCTCGACAGGCTCGAAGGACGACGCCGACCTCGGCGCGATCCAGCAGCTAGCCCCGATCGCGCGGCGGCTCGGCATCGAGACCTTCGTCCTCGACGACGGCTGGCAGGCGGCGTCGGGCGACTGGTACCCGGACTCGCCCCAGCACCCCGAGCCGCGCGGCATGTTCCCGCCCCGCTTCCCGGACTCGACCTTCGACGCCGTCCGCCAGGCGCTGGCTCCGATGAAGCTCGGGCTGTGGATGAGCCCGCTCAACTTCAATCCGGCGGCGGACACGTTCAAGCAGCACCCGGAGTGGTCCTGCCACCCGATCAGCGACGCCCTGCTCGCCTACAACGAGAGCGACCCGAACAGCGGCTCGAACGAAGCGGGCCTGCCGGAGTGGAGCACCGCGGGCTTCGCCCACGTGGAGGACCGGATCCGAGACGCCATCCAGAACTGGCACGTCCGCTACTTCAAGTTCGACTTCATGACCTGGCTCGACTGCGCCAGCCAGAACGACTTCTACCAGCACCACGACGCGTTCCTCGCGATGGTCGACCGGCTGCGGCGCGACTTCCCGGACGTGACGTTCCAGACCGACGACACGAACGACTACCGGCTGTTCCCGTTCGAGTCGACGCTCCGGGGCCCGCTCTGGTTCCAGAACGGCTCGCCCGATCCGTCGACACTGCTCCACAACCTGTGGATCACGAGCCCGTATGTGCCCGCGTACACGATCGGTCAGGCCGCGCTCGGGGGAGACCGGGGCGGCAAGATGGCCTGGGAGCGCTTCGACGTCGGCACGCTGATGGCGGCGGCGCTCCCGTCCCACGTCACGATCTGGCGCGACCTGCGGACGATCCCGGCACCCGTCGTCAGCCAGGTCGCCCGCTGGATCGCCTTCTACAAGCGCCACCGCGACTCGTTCTCGCTGGCCACCTACCCGTTGCTCGACGACCCGTTGAAGGAGGGCTGGACCGCGCTCCAGGAATGGAATCCCGACACCCAGCGCGGCGCGCTCCTCGCGTTCCGGCAGGACGCTGACGCCGCGTCCGCGCGAATCCGCCTGCGGCTCGTCCGGCCCGGGCTGCGCTTCAGGCTGATCTCCGGGCCCGACGACAGGGTGGTCGGCACCGTCACGTCCGCGAACCTGATCCGCGGGCTGCGCGTGACCCTGCCCGCCAAGGGAAGGTCCGAGGTGGTGCTGATCGAGCCGGTCGCGCCCGTTCGGCCGCCGCCGCCCACGAGGTCGCGCACGCACGGCCAGAGGTACATGCACCGCAGACCGGTCTGATCGGCAAAAGTACCCGCCGTGCCATGGGTGGAGACTGCGTCGCAGCACTTCTCCGCGAGGCACGAGGCCGAGGACGCCGAGGCGGCGGAGGCGACGCTCGAGGAGCTCGAGGAATACCGCACGCGCCTCGGCGCGCTGTTCGAGGCGGTGCCGCGGGACGTCGCGGTAGTGATGCACGCGCACCCCGCCGCCCTCGCGCTTGCGCACCCGTGGCTGCCGATAGCCCGGCTGTTCGCGGCGCCGGCGGCGCGCCGCTACATGGCGGGCTGGTTCGCACAGGGCGAGATCCACGTCCTCACGCCGGCGCTGCTCGAAACGCGGGCCTCGCGCGTGTCGGGATCGCGCGAGGCGCTGCGCCGAGCCCCGCTGCACGAGTACACCCACCTGGTGCACGCCGCGAACAACCCGCCGCTCCCGCCGCCTTTCACCGTCGCGAGCTTCTCCCGCTACCTGCGCTGGGCGTGGCTATGCGAGGGCGCGGCCGTGCACTTCTCCGGCCAGGGGCGCTATCTGCGCCCGGCCGTGGCGCGGCGGCTGCACGAGGGCGCGCGGCCCTCGTTCCCGCCGGGCGCGCGCGACGCCGCGCTGCTCGGCGGAACCATCTTCTCGCTGCTCGATCGGGGCGCGGGGCCGCGCGCCTGCGTCGAGCTCGCCAGCCGGCTCGACCCCGCCGGGCCGCGGACGGCGCTTGAACGCGCCTTCGAGCGGCCCCTAGACGAGGTCGAGCACGATTGGCGTCGCTATCTGGAGGGGTTCCGAGCCTCGATGTGAGCGCGCGTCAGTGCTCGCAGTGGACGTCCGTGAACCTAGCCCTGATCAGCCGGGTCGACGGGTTCACGAGCCGCACGCGGATCGTGGCGTCGCAGAGCGTCCCATCGTGGTAGTCGACGTTGTAGACGTAGTCGATCTCTCGATGGGAGACGCGCTGGCCCCCGAAGATGCGCCAGTGGTCCACCTTGTGCCGATGGGCCTCGTGGCGCGCCAGCTTGTTGGCCATATGCCTGGCGTCCTTCCAACGAAGATTGTTTGACGCAAATGCGGTCCCTGCCACGGCGAGACTGGCGGCGGCGGTGAGCACAGCGACCTTGCTGAGGTATCTCAAAGTCAGCCTCCTTTTCAGTAATCGAGCGTAACCCAGGTCTCTGGGCCCCGCAAGAGGCGCATCGAACCTTTCGCCAAACGGAATACGAGGGGATACCCGGTGGGGCCGCGCTGAACCTGGGATCGGCCTCACGCGGCAGGGGTGGCCGCAGGCGCGCGGTGCTCCGTGCCGCTCCCGTTCAGCGAGAGCGTGACCTCGGGCGGATGCGGGACGACGTCGGCGGTGCCGCGCGGGCCGTCGAGGCGGACCCGCAGGATCGCGCCGCCGAACTCGCCGACGGTCGTTCTGGCCGACTGCAGGATCGACTCGACGTTCGACTTCGGCATGCCGCATCCGGCGAGGAAGCCGCGGGCGCGCTCGTCGTCGCCCTCCGCGCCGTCGAGCTCGAGCTCCTCAACCCGCGGAGCGCTCGGGTCGGGTGCGTCGGCCGCCGCGCGAATGATGCACGCCGCCATGTCGTCGGGCGCGCGGTCGGCGCGCTCGGCGATGCGCTGCAGAAGCGCGCCGGCGGACTCCTCGGGCCGGAGCTCACCGGCCAGCTCGGCCAAGCGCTTCCGGCCGAGCAGGCCGTCGCCCAGCCGTGCCTCGACGAGCCCGTCGGTGAAGAAGCACGCCATCGCACCCGGCGGGAGCGGCAGGCGGGTCTGGCGCAGCCCGGTGTCCAGGCCCGCGCCGACCGGAGGCGAAGACCCGACGGTGACCGGTCTGTGCTTCGCCGATCCGCTGATGACGATCGGCGGCTCGTGCCCGGCGCACGCGTAGGTGAGAGTCCCGTCGTTGCCGTCGTAGACCGCGAGCACGACGGTGGTGAGCTCGGCGTGCGGCTCGCCCTCGAGCGCTCGCGCGGCGATCTGCAGCGCCACGCGCGGCTCGCCGCCGCCGGCCTGCAGGTAGGCGCGCAGCGAGTAGCGCATAAGCGCCGTCACGGCCAGGGCCTGCCTGCCGTGGCCGCAGACGTCGCCGACGATGATCGCCACCCGGTTGCCCTCCATCTCGAAGACGTCGTAGAAGTCGCCGCCGGCTGCGGGGCCCTCGGCGGGCCGGTACGCCACCGACGTCTCGAGGGCGCCGATCCGCGGCGGGATCTCGGGTAGAAGCGCGTTCTGCAGGAGGCCGACGTCGCCCATGAGCTCCTCCCGGTGGCGCTCGAGCCGCCGAGCGCGGCGCTCGGACAGGAACGAGCGGCCGAAGAAGAGGATCGTGAGGAGCGCGAGGACGCCGATGACCGCCCACACGGGACCGGGGATCACCTTGATGATCTGACGCACCGTCCCGGGCACGCCGTTGGTGCTCGTCGACGCGGCCTGGCGCGCTCCGGAGACCCGGAGCTGCTTGCGAGCGGCGGCCCGTGCCGCGGCGCGCCGCGTGGCCGCAGCGGCTGCGCCGCCAGCGCCGCCGCCACCGCCGGGCGTCAGGGTGAGACCGCCGCCGCCGTTGCCGTTGCCGCCGCCGCCGTTGCCGTTCCCGTTGCCGCCGTTGCCGCTGCCATTGCCGCCGGTATTCGAGCTGCCCGTACCGGGCCCGTTCGGGATGTTGGGGGAACTCCCCGGTGGGCCGACCGAGCTGCCCAAGTGGTTCACGGTGTTCGCGGTGTTGCCGACGGTGCCGTTGACCGTGTTGACCGTGTTGTTGACCGTGTTCTGAACGCCGCTCGGCACGGCGTTCTGAACCGGCGCGGGAAGGCTCTGGACCGGGTTCGGCACGGACGGCGCGGGCAGGTTGACCGGCCCGACGGCCAGCGCAATCGCCGGGAACGCGAGCAGCGCGAGCACGCACGCGACAAGCGCGAGAGCCCGCCGTCGCTGCGTAATGCGTGGCATGCCTAGAT
>VAXR01000195.1 GCA_005885165.1 Actinomycetota bacterium | reverse complement strand
AGGAAGAGCAAGCCGACCGTCAGCTGGACGCCGCGTACCAGCGCTCGCGGAAACGCCCGAGCCGCCAGATCCATCAGCCCTGTGCGCCCGAGCACGAGGAAGATCGCGCCCATCAGCAGCGCGCCCGTGGCGATCACGTCCGAGCCGAGGCCCTTGGCGATCGCGATAGCCCCGAACGCCTTGAGCGGCTGAACCGGCACGGGCAGCCGGTACGTGAACGCCACCGCGATGTAGAGCAGCCCTGCGGGCAGCAGCACCGCTGTGGCCGACAGCCCGTTCTTCACGATCAGCGCGGTGGCGATCGGGACCAGGACCCCGAGGTCGGCGACCGCGCCAGCGAGCTCGCGCCGGTCGATGCGGATGGGTGTCGCGGAGCGCGCCAGGAGCTAACTGGCTCCCGGCCCGCTCACGAGCCGGGCGGCCGGTAGTCGACCGACCGCTTGGCGGCCTCGTCGACCTGCTCGGGGGTAAGCAGCACGGTCGTCTTCGCCGTCGCCCCTCCCGCGGCGTTCACCGCGATCGCGACTGCCGCCGCCGCCTCGTTGTCCGGAAGGTCGAGGATCACGTACGCGTCGTTCTCTCCGAAGCCGAAGTGGAAGCTCTCCAGCGATCCGCCGACGCTCTCGGCGACCTTGGCCACCGCGTCACGCCTGCTGCTGCCCCCCGCGCTCTGGACTCCCTTCACGCCCTCGGTCGTGTAGGACGCCTCGATAAGGAACTTGGGCATCAGCGCCTCCTGTGTTGAGTTGTGGCCGGCAGCCTTCCACGTCTCCGCTCGGGAGGCAAGGCCGCCGGCCACGAGGTCGTGTTAGAGCGCGGGCTGCTGCGAGTCCATGCCCAGCGCCGGCACGAACACGCCGTGCGGCGGGTAGAACTGGACGTCTGGCTGGCCCTCCATGCCGACCTCCTGGACCGCCGGCTGGATCCGCTCCTCGAAGAAGTTCTGGAACGCCTGCTGGGACTCCCAGACGTCCAGGATGTGCATCCCGTCGTCGGTGAATCCGCAGACGTGGAGCTTCGCGCCGTCGGGAACATCGGTGTCCCAGCGCGCCCTCTCGCGGACCTGGTCGTACTGGTCCGGTGTCACATCGGGCCAGTGCATGAGCATGACCGTCGCCATATCTCTCCCTTCGATCGAGTCCGGGTCGGCGCGACCCTAACCGATCCGTCTATCCCGCCTGCTGGCGGCTGCGGCTCTAGACCACCTGGAAACGGAACCGCTTCGCCCGCCCGACGTTGCCCGCTCGATCGACGGCGCGTACGCGAAACGTGTGGTGGCCGGGTCCCACCGTGTACTTCTTCGGCGAATGGCACGAGCCGTAGCTCGCCTTGTCGAGCCGGCAGCGGAAATGCGAACCCGGCTCGTTCGACTTGAATGAGAACTTGACCTCGGTTGGCAGTCCGCCGGTGGACACCGTGTGCTTCGGATGTTTGGCGATCGTCACCTTCGGAGCGATCGAGTCCTCGACGTAGGTAATCGTCGACCTCGTGCACGATGAGAGTTGGCCGCCAATGGCGTAAATCACCGCATGGAACGTGGTGCTCGCGTTCGGCGCGACGTGGATGGCGAACCCGGGTGAGCGGAAGTGCGCCGCCGATCCGCTGACCAGCGGCGCACCGGTGCACCCCGGCGTCTTGAACAGCGCCACGAAAGAACCAGCGGGAGCCGTTCCGACGATGTGTGCGGCGGTCTTGTTGGCGGGCGATCGCGGAACGCTATGCGCCCCAGGGGGCGCGATTACCGGCATCACTGGGCCGGTGATACGCCGGATCACCTCGTTGTTGTGGTCGGCGATCAGGAGCCCACCCGGCGGGGTGATCGCGACGAACTCCGGATCGAAGAGCTCCGCCGCGCTCGCCGGAAAGCCATCTCCTGAGTACCCCGGGGTGCCGGTCCCCACGATCGTGGTGATCGTGCCGGACGGGGAGACCCTCCTGATGACGTTGTTGCCGTTGTCGGAGATCAGGTAGCCGCCGTCGGCCGTCGGCGCGATCCCCTCGGGGAAGTCGAGCTGCGCTGTCTTCGCTGGATGACCATCGCCGGTATAGCCCGCGGTTGTGCCGGCCACGGTCGTTATTGTGCCGCTTGCAGATACCTTTCGGATCACGTCGTTGCTGCTATCGGCGATTAGGAAGCCGCCGCCGGGAAGCGCCGCGACGCCCTCGGGATTGCCGAGCTCGGCCGAAGTCGCAGCGTGGCCGTCGCCCATGTAGCCGAACGTCCCGTTCCCCGCGACGGTCGTGATGATTCCGGTGCCTGACACCTTCCGGATCTTCTGGTTTCCGCTATCGACGATCAGATATCCGCCGTCCGAGGTCAGCGCCAGCGCGTGCGGGTAGCTGAGCTGCGCCGACTTGGCCGGCCCGTTGTCCCCCATCGCGCCCAGCGTGTTGTTGCCCGCGACGGTCGTGATGATTCCTGCCGCTGAGACCTTCCGGATGACGTAGTTGCGACGATCGGCGATCAGGAAGCCGCCGTCCGGCGTTACGGTGAGCCCCCGGGGCTGATACAGCTCGGCCGTAGTTGCGGCGTGACCGTCGCCAATGTAGCCCTGAGTGCCGTCGCCGGCGACCGTCGTTATCACGCCGTTCGCGGAGACCTTGCGGACGCGGTTGTTTCCGAAGTCCGGGATCAGGAAGCCACCGTCTGGTGTCGGCACTGCAGCCGGAGGTCGATCGAGCTCCGCCATGGTGGCCGGCCCGCCGTCGCAGCAGTAACCCTTTACCGTGTTGCCGGCGACGGTGGAGATGTCGCCCGGAGCGGCGGCCGCGGCCGGCGCGAGCGCACCGGAGAGGCCGGCGACCGCGAGTGGCGCGAGGAGCTTTCGAGGAAGGGTGGGCATGTGCGAGCCCGCGGCTAGCCTACATCGCCTCCGCGACCGGTGGGAGCGCACGGAATCGGCGCTCCGCCGGCCGGGCGCCGCGTAACCTCCCGCGCGATGGCGGGGAGGCTTGCTGCGGTCGGTGTGGTGCTCGCCATGCTGCCGGCTGCGAACGCCGCCGCCTTCTCCCCTCCCCCCACCCTCGGCAAAGGCGGCTGCTACGACCCGACGCAGTCGAACGCCGACTTCGAGGCCTACGGCCCGACCGACGTGAACGTGCAGGCGGGCGACAACCACGTGACCGTCAACGAGAACACCGGCGGCACGATCACCGTCTTCAAGTATCCGAACCCGAGCCTCTACAACCAGATCAAGTA
The DNA here is from genome assembly GCA_005885165.1 of Actinomycetota bacterium. GTDB lineage: Bacteria > Actinomycetota > Thermoleophilia > Solirubrobacterales > Thermoleophilaceae > AC-37. The sequence continues at coordinate 2,406 of VAXR01000195.1, read as the reverse complement.
CTTCACGGTCTCGCGCGACCAGCGCGGACGCGCTCACACGCGTTTCCCGAACGAGGGGAGCTTCGCCGGCATTCGCTGGCGGACGCGCAAGGGCGCCAACGTGTTTGCGTGGCTGCGCAGCTGGCGCGCGACCCAGGGCTGGGACTCGAGCGACCTGCCGGTTCCGGTCACGCGCTACCGGTCGCCGCGCAAGCTCGGGCTGTCGGTGACCGTCTTCGACCTCGCCCCGCCCGGCACCGACACGTTCGTGCGCGAGACCTGGGTCAGGCGGGCGCGGAGATCCCCCGTCCGGCGCGCCTGGCTCACCTACTTCGCGAACTTCAACCCGGTCGCCGACCACATGCCCTTCCTGCCGATCGACGACTGGTGCGCACCGGGGTCGGACCAGCGGGCGAGCTACGACCGGGGCGCACACGCGATCGCGAGCTCGTGGACCGGTACCGATCAGGCCACCGGACAAACCCACTCGGTGGCGGTCGCGTTCGGGTTCGACCGCGCCGACTCCTCGCACCAGGTCGGCCAGGACGCCTACGACCCCGCGAGCGACGGCACGGGCGGCCCCGACGGCTACGACCGGCGAGGCGACCGGCCAGACGACCGGCGCGATGGTGCAGGCGCTGCGCTTCGACCGGCTCGGGCGGGCGAGGGCACGCGTCGACTTCGGCGCGGGTCACGATCCGGTGCGGGCGCTCGCCGCCCTGCGCGGCGCGCGTCGGAAGAGCTTCGCGAGTCAGCTCACCGCCGAGCGGCTCGACTGGCGCCGGTTCCTGATCCGGACCCGCTTGCCGGCGGGAGCCCCACGCCGCGTGATCGAGGTCGCGAAGCGGGGCCTCATCAGCCTCAGACTGGCGCGCGCACCGGCGACCGGGGCGATCGTCGCGTCGGTCAACAATCAGGGGCCCTACGCGGAGGACTGGATCCGCGACGGCGCCTTCCTGAACCGGGTGCTCGACATGAACGGCTACACCAGCTGGGTCACCCAGCACAACGCGTTCTACGCGCGGGTGCAGACATCTCCGCAGAACCCGAGCACCGTGAGGCCGTCCGGGAACTGGCCGATGAACTCCTACGCGGACGGGATCGACGGCGCGCCCATCCCGTGGGAGATCGACGAGACGGGCCTCGGCCTCTGGACGCTGTACGACCACTCGACCTTCCTGCACGGCGCGCGGGCGCGCGTCTACCTGCAGTCCGTCTACCCGGCGATCGTGCGCGCGGCGGACTTCCTGACGCTCTGCGAGGACCCGACGTCGGGGATGCAATGCACGGCCAACGAGGACGACAACTACTCGCCGAGCCAGAGCCTGCACGGGGCGGAGGCCGTCTACCTCGGCCTGCGCAGCGCGATTGCGGCGGCCCGGGCCGTCGGGGACAAGGACAGCCGAGTGGGCCGGTGGTCGGCGCGGCTCGGGCGGCTCGGCGCCGCGATCGACAAGCTGTACGACCCGGCCAGGCACTCCTACAAGGAGGGGAACGCGGGCGGCAATGCCTACAACCTCGACTACGGCGACGGCGGCTGGCTGCTGTGGCCCGTCCAGTTCAAGCGGTACGGCGACCCCACGATGCGCGGCGAGGCGGCCTCGGTCGCACGCGCGATGCGCGCGTCGCTGGCCGGTCCGCAGGGGCAGTACGAGACCAAGGGCCTGCTCGGTGTGGCGTGGCAGCGCGGCGCCGCCCGGCGATCCGCCGATCTGCAGCGGACGCTGGCGTACATGGCGCGCTCGCTGACGACCCCGACCGGGCTGTTCGGCGAGTCGTGGAAGCGGCTGCGGGGCGGACGGCCGATCCCGGTGCAGGACATGCCGCACGTCTGGGAGCACGCGCTCTTCTACATGGCCGCGCTGCGGATCGACGGCTCGCGGCGATACTCGTTCGACCGCACCGACACCTTTACGCGGGCGTGCCGCGCGGGGGCCGCGCCGAAGCGGGCGTGCCGCTGAGCGCGCAGCCGCCCGCTCCATCACTGCGGCGCTCGACCCGCTGTAGGGTGCTCTCGTGGCTCCGAACGGCTGGTTCAAGGAGAACCTGGCGAACGTCCAGGGCTTCGAGCACCCGACTGCAGGCAAGGCGTACATGTTCGGCGAGAGCCGCCCGTACGAGCGCTACCGCGACCTCGGGATCAACATCCGGGTCCTCGAGCCGGGGCAGCCGGCCTCGCCCTACCACTCCGAGGGCGTCGAGGAGTTCTTCATCGTGCTGGGCGGCGAGTGCCTGGCGGTGGTCGAGGACGAGGAGGTGCCGCTGCGCAAGTGGGACTTCCTCCATTGCCCTCCCCGGACCGCGCACGTGATCGTCGGGGCCGGCGACGGACCGGCGACCGTCCTGATGGTCAGCGGCCGCCGGTCCGAAGACCCGCCGCACTATCCGGTGAGCGAGATCGCCGGCCGATACGGCGCCTCGGTGGAG
>VAXR01000194.1:1784-5796 GCA_005885165.1 Actinomycetota bacterium | reverse complement strand
CGAGGCGATGCGTTCCGCACCTACACGTGGTACGACGTTTTCGAGGACCCCGCCCCGATGCTCGACGAACTGAGAGAGCTGCTGACCTGAGGGGCGACGCCCAACTCATCCCCCCGTTCGTCGCCCATCGGGAGGGCATCGTTCGGCTGGGGCGGCGGTGAAAGGTGCAGAGACAGAGAGACAGACAGGCAGAGAGAGACAGACAGATAGACAGATAGATAGATAGATATTGCGCCCGGGCGCTCCCTTTGTCGCCCATCGTGGAGCGAGTCGCTCGGCTGGCGGGGGTGAGGGAGCTACGAGCGGCTGCGCTGTGCGACGAACGGAGCTAGGGGGTGTTGGGGATGAGCGGAACTAGGACGGGCTGGGCGGGGTGAGCGGAGTGCGCCCGCCTACAGCCACCCCACAACCCCCAGCACAATCCCCGCAACCACATCCACCGCCGCAACCGTCCCCACCACCCGTAGCTGGCGCCGCCTGTCGGCGCCCATGTCGTACACCCACGCGGCGATCCCGTAGAAGGTCATGTAGCCGAAGACCACGATCAGCGGCACGAACGGCTTGTTCCACCACCAGTAGTGCCAGTGGAAGACCCCGATCAGGTTCAGCAGCACCTCGACCCCCACGGACAGGCACGAGAACCCGAACACGAGCAGCAGCCGGTTCGGCACCCCCAGGATCCGCAGCGACCGGTCGGCCGGAAGCTGCTTCACGAACACGACCCCGGCGACCAGGAACAGGAACGAGATCTCGATCGTGAGCCCGATCAGGATCAGGTAGCTCGTGTCGCCGGTCACCGCCCAGAGCGGCGCCGTGTCGCTGATGTGCCAGATCGCCGAGTTGGCCAGCTCGTTGAACCAGTCCATCAGCCAGAAGGCAAGGCCGGCCAGCACGATGTCGAACCGGCGGCGCTCGATCTCGACCGCGTAGACGTAGAAGACGAAGGCGAGCAGGGCGACCGTGGACCACTGGAACATGCCGCCGTTGCGGAGGATCCGCTCGGCCTCCTGGGTCGCGCGCGTGAAGGTGGCGACGAGCGGGGACGCGCCGAGAACGACCACGCTAGCGGTGGTGGCCGCCCGAGCGGCGACGCACGCGCTGGAGCGTCCAGCCGAGCTCCTGAATCTGCAGCCGGCCCCTCGTGACCTCGAGGGTGACGTCGCTGTATCGCCTCCCGCCGAGCACCCGCTTGACGAACGCCCGGTGCAGCAGCCGCCGCGGCACCTCGATGTCCCCGTACTGCTCGCGAGGAACGTCGTCGAGCCCGCTGGATCGCGTCTGCTGCCGCAGCCCATCGACGTTGTGCAGCACCAGAACGAACGCTCGCCCGCCGCGCGGATGCACCCGCAGCCGGGCGGGAGAGCAGTAGGTGTTGAAGTTCAGGACCTCGACCCGCGCGCCCGACACCCGCCCGGCAAAGCGGATGTCCGCCGCGCGACCCAGTCCGCGCCGGGGGGTATCGCGGCGGGGGTTCCCGATGAGCCGCCCGCGGAGCGGCAGCCCCGTGCGGTGGAACCGCCACGAGCCCGCTCGAAGCGACACGATGTCCTTCTGCCAGTAACCGGTGTGCCCCGCCCGGTCGAGCCCCGCGACCCGGATGATCCGGTGCACCACGTTCCGGCCCACCTTGTGGATCGAGATGACGCTCGTGATCCGGCCCGGCACCTTCGGCTGGTGTACCCACGCAGCCGGCGGCAGCTGGATCGGCGCGCTGCTCCCCTTCCCGCGCTGGTTGGCGTACGAGTAGTGGAAGAAGAAGCGGTCGTGCCCCGACAGGTCGAAGTCGTAGACCCGCGTGAAGAGGTCCCCACGCGGCCCGATCACGAAGATCGTCGAGCCGCTCGCGGACAAGTTCACCGCGCGGAAACGGCCGCGATAGGGACCGCACATCTGGTAGCTCTCGTCGAGCGGCAGCCAGGGGTCCCAGAAGGAAAGCCGCCGGCCACCCGTCCGCAGCGCCCAGATGTGGGAGACCTTCCCGGACCCGATCGCGTGGAGATTGCGCGCCGGATCGGTCCAGTTGCCGTCCTCGGACGGCGAGACGACCGACCACGACCACGCGATGATCCCGCTCGGCAGCGAGTAGCCGAAACCTGTCCAGAACGGCGTACCCCAGCGCGACGTCCAGTTGAAGAGCGACGCGTCCTTCAGCGCGTTGTCCATCGTGAAGATCCGCCGGGACCCGTCGAGGGCGATCATCTCGTCGTCGTCAACGGAGATCGAGCTGACCCGGCCGGCGAAGCACGGCGGGAGGATCAGCGCGTGCCAGCGGTGATCGGTGCCCGTCCGCTGCTGGACGTAGATCGATCCGCCGCGGGTGGCGAAGAAGTACCGGCGGTTGAACGTGTCGCGCTTCGTGCGCAGGTAGATCTGCGGCGGCAGCAGGCCGCGCGGCGCCACCGGTAGCGCCCCAAGCACACCGGTACTCTGGTCGGCCGAGGTGTCCTGGGGGACGCCGACGGTGCTCGCGGCCAGCGCGTCGCAGCTCTGCTGGCGGATGCCCTCCTCGATGGGCGTTACGACGGGATCCGCCCGCGCGACCCCGGCAGCGAACGAGATCGCGGCCGCCGCGACGAGCCACGCGGCCCCCCTTCGTCCCATGCGCGCGAGTCTGTCACACAGGCACTACCCGGCACGCTGGTTTCACGCGCCGGTGAACGCCGGATCCCGCTTCTCCACGAACGCGCCCACCCCCTCGAGGAAGTCGTCGCTTCGCGCGAGCTCGTGCTGGATCTCGGCCTCGAGGTCGAGCTGCCCGTCGAGGTTCGGGTACAGCATGTTGTTCAACGCGCGCTTCGAGCCGGCGTACGAACGGGTTGGACCGTGCGCGAGCCGCGTCACGAGCTCCTCCGCCTCGGGCATCAGGCGGTCGTCCGGGTGGACCCAGTTGACAAGCCCCCAGTCGAGCGCCTGCTCGGCCGTCACGCGCTCCCCGAGCAGCGCCATCTGGAACGCCCGCGCCTTGCCGACCGCGGCGGGCACGAACAGCGTCGAGCCGCCGTCCGGCATCAGCCCGATGTTCACGAAGGCGAGCCCGAAGAACGCCGACTCCGCGGCCAGCACGAGATCGCCGGCGAGCGCGAGCGAGCAGCCGATTCCCACGGCCGGCCCGTTCACGGCCGCGACGACGGGCTTCGGCAGCCGCCTGATCCCCGCGATCGCCGGGTGGTAGACCTCGTGCAGCTCCTTCTTCACGTCGGGGCGCCTGTCCTCGGGGTGCGGATCGAACCCCGCCTTCAGGTCCGCGCCAGACGAGAACCCGCGCCCGGCGCCGGTGATGAGCACGGCACGCACGTCCGACTCCGCGGCCGGCCCCGTGACAATGTCGCGGAGCTCGGCCCCGAACTCGGCGATCCAGGCGTTGAGCGTCTGCGGCCGGTTCAGCGTGATCCGCCCGACTCCCTCCGACGCCTCCCACAGCACTGTCTTCTCGCTCATTGCTCTCCTTCGTCGCGGTAACGCCCGGGTGCTTACATTGACCGATGCTCGTCGACGCGGTCGAGTGGCTCGGTCACTCGGGCTTCCGCATCCGCGCCGGGCGGTCGTTCGTGTACATCGATCCGTATCGGGTAGCCGACGGTCCGGAGGCGGACCTCATCCTGATCACGCACGACCACTACGACCACTTCTCGCCCCAGGACGTCGACCGCCTCGCCGGCCGGCACACCGCGTTCATCGCGCCGGCGGCCGTGGCCGAGCGCGTGTCCGGACACGTTCGCTCGATCGCGGCGGGCGAGTCGATCGAGCCGGAGGGTCTGCGCGGGGTGGAGGTGCGCGCGATCGCCGCGTACAACACCTCGAAGCGCGATCCATCCGGCGGCGTCTTCCATCCCCGCGAGGCGGGCGGGGTCGGCTACGAGCTGCGGGTCGGCGGAGAGCGCCTCTACCACTCGGGTGACACCGACGTGATCCCGGAGATGGACCAGGTCGCCGGCGTGGACGTGGCTTTGCTGGCCGTCAGCGGCACCTACGTGATGACCGCGGTGGAGGCGGCCGAGGCGGCGCGTCGAAT
>VAXR01000194.1:0-1626 GCA_005885165.1 Actinomycetota bacterium | reverse complement strand
CCGGCCGCAGTCCGGCGGATCCCTCCGCCGCTCGCCTACGAGCTCACGGTGCGCGAGCTCGGCACCTGGCGGATCGCGGTCGACAACGGCGACGCGCGCGTCGAGCGGCTGTTCGAGGCCACGGGCGACCCCGACGGCCTCGACTTCCGCCTCGAGACCGACGCCGCCGGACTGGCCGCCATGGCCGCCGGCCGGAGCCCGCTGCGGCTCATGCTCGGCGGGCACCTGCGCGTGCGCGGCAAGCGCCGCAAGATGCTGAAGCTGAGGGCGCTGGCGGACGCCGAGGACACATCGATCGCGGAGGCCGCGGCCGCCGGCGCGGAGATCGATCCCGACGCCATCTACCGCGCGCTCGAGTACCTGATCGACCCGGAGTGGACGCGCGGACACAGCTTCACGGTCGCGTACGAGATAGCGCCCGGGACGAACGAGAACGCCGGCGGGACGTGGTACGTGGCGGTTGACGACGGCGCGCGCGTAAAGGTGACCACGACGCCGCCCGACGGCCAGGTGACGGCCACGGTTAGCGTCGGCTACGACGCGTACCGGCGCCTGATCGGCGGCGAGGTGACGCCCGCCCAGGCCATGCGCGAGCAGCTGACGGACGTCGACGGCGACATCTACCCGGTCACGCTGCTCGGGCGCTGGATCGAGCGCTCCCAGGGCCGCGACGACGCGGAGCTCGAGCGCGAGCGGCGCCAGCGCGAGGTGCAGCTCAGCCGCGCCGGCACGTGGGGCGGCATCCAGTCGAACGGGTCCGGCGACGGCGCGACCCATGCGGCGGCCGGCCGCTCGGTCCCGCTGCAGGTCGAGGGCACGAGCACGGACGACGGCGCCGACGGCGGCGATCCAGCGCTCGCCCCGGCGGGCGGCCGGCGCCCCTCGGGCGACCTGATGTCCTACGGCGAGCTGTACGCGCTGTGGGAGCGAAAGAACTGGCGCGTCCACGAGCTCGACTTCTCGCTGGACCGCGAGCAGTGGGTGACCACCCCGACCGAGGCACAGGAGAACACGGCCTGGAGCCTCGGCTCTTTCTACATCGGTGAGGAGCGCGTGACCGCCGACCTCGCGCCGTTCCTGCTCGCCGCGCCGACAGGCGAGGTCGAGGTCTTCCTCGCCACCCAGCTGGTCGACGAGGCCCGCCACGCCGCGCTGTTCGACCGCTTCGGCGCCGAGGTGATGGCGCTCGACTCCGACGACCTCCGAGGCCGGATGCGCGAGCTCGAGGCGATGATGATGCCGTCCTGGTTCGAGACGTTCGACGACGGCCTGCGCGACGTCGCCAACCGCATCAAGGCCCGTCCGGACGACTTCGACCTCTTCGTCGAGGGGATCACCACCTACCACCTGGTAATCGAGGGCGTGCTCGCCACGACCGGCCAGCGGATGATCCTCAAGTACCTGGAGGACCATGGGCTGTATCCGGGGTTCCAGCGCGGCTTCTCGCTGGTGGAGCAGGACGAGCACAGGCACATCGCGTTCGGCGTCCGCTTCCTGCGCGACGCCGTGCAGGAGGACCCGCGCCACGGGCACACGATCGAGCGGACGGTTGCCGAGCTGACCCCACGCGCCGTGCACGTCTTCTGCCCGCCGTACGCCGACGACCCGAGCGACTTCTTCTCGTAC
>VAXR01000004.1 GCA_005885165.1 Actinomycetota bacterium | reverse complement strand
CGAGTATCGTCGGATTGGCAATGGTCGAGGCCACCTCGTCCGCGCCCGCCGTTCGCGTCGAGGGAGTGATCAAGCGCTTCGGCCCGACGGTGGCGCTCTCCGGTGTAGACCTCCAGGTGCCGGAGGGCGCGGTGTTTGGGCTGCTCGGCCCGAACGGGGCGGGCAAGACCACGCTCGTCCGGATCCTCGCCACGCTGCTCAGGCCGAACGGAGGACGGGCAGAAGTCCTCGGGCACGACGTCGTGAGCGAGCCTGGCGCTGTTCGCGAGCTGCTCGGGCTGACCGGGCAATTCGCGGCGGTCGACGAGATCCTCACGGGTCGCGAGAACCTCGAGATGTTCGGGCGCCTCTTCAAGCTGTCGCGTGACGAGGCTCGGGCTCGCGCCGCCGACCTCCTCGACCGCTTCGACCTGACCGCCGCGGCCGATCGGCCGGCGCGTACGTACTCGGGCGGTATGCGCCGCCGCCTGGACCTCGCGTCGAGCCTGCTCACGCGCCCGCGGATCCTGTTCCTCGACGAGCCGACGACGGGGCTCGATCCGCGCAGCCGCAACCAGATCTGGGCGATTGTCCGCGACCTCCAGCGCGAGGGAACGACCCTGCTTCTCACGACGCAGTACCTCGAGGAGGCCGACGAGCTCGCCGACCGGATAGCCGTCATCGACCATGGCAGGGTCATTGCCGAGGGCACCGGCAGCGAGCTCAAGGATCGCGTTGGGGGTCAGCTCCTCGAGGTTGAGCTCTCGAGCGCGGCTCAGCGCCAGCAGGCGCAGAAGGTCCTCGCCGGAGTCGGGTGTGGCGAGCCCGAGCCGGACGAGCGTCCGGATCGACTCACGCTTCCGGCCCCGCGCGACGGCCTCGAGCTGATCGAGGAGGCCGCCGCGGAACTGCGACGGGCGGGGATCGCCGTGAGCGACCTCGGCCTCCGGCGGCCGACGCTCGATGACGTCTTCCTGCAGCTGACGGGCACTCCCCCGAGCGAGGATGGCGGCCCGCCGCCGGCGCCAGAAGCCGAAGGGCGCACCACGGCGCAAGGCCCGCGCGTACGACGGCTACGGCTCCCCTCCCCGCGGGCAATCCGCCTCGGGGTCGTCGATGCGGCGGTCGTCACCACACGCAACCTGCGCCATTTCATCCGCCAGCCCCAGCTCCTGATCTTCTCGACGATCCAGCCGGTGATGTTCGTGCTGCTGTTCGTCTACGTGTTCGGCGGCGCCGTACGCGGATCGCTGCCCCGTGGAGTGAAGTACGTGGACTTCCTGCTGCCCGGGATCTTCGTGCAATCGGTGGCGTTCCGCGCGACGCAGACCGCGATCGGTCTGGCCGAGGACCTCGAGCGCGGGGTCGTCGACCGCTTCCGGTCGATGCCGATGGCGCGTTCCGCCGTGCTGTTGGGGCGCACGGTCGCCGATTTGGTGCGCAACGTCCTGATCATCGTGCTGATGATCGCCGTCGGCTACGTGGTCGGCTTTCGCTTCCACGGAGGCGTGTGGGGCGCCCTCGCCGCGATCCTCGTCGTCTCGGCCTTCGGCTTCGCGCTCAGCTGGATCTTCGCGTTCGTGGCCCTCGCGGTCCGGGGCGCGGAAGCGGCGCAGTCGGCCGGGTTCGTCGTTGTCTTCCCGCTCGTCTTCGCCAGCTCGGTGTTCGTGCCCGTCCCGACCATGCCGGACTGGCTTCAAGCCTTTGCGAAGGCAAGTCCGATCACGCTCACGGCTGACGCGGCGCGGTCCTACGCGCTCACGGGCGGACCAACCTCGCTTGGGAAGACCGCGGCGTGGATCGGCGGGCTGCTCGTCTTCTTCATCCCGCTGTGCGTCTGGCGCTACCGGCGGATGAGCTAGAGGCTCAGCCGCGCGCGGATATCCGCCTCAGCCTCCCGGCGAGCCGCCGCTCCCCGGCCCTCAGGGAAGGATCGTGACCGTGTGAGTGTGCGTGATCGTCGTGTCGGTGTAGTGGCAGTAGCAGGCCGCGAGCGTCACTGTGTACGTGCCGGGTGCGGCGTACGCGTGGTCAACGACGGGGCCGCTCCCCGTGCTGCCGTCGCCGAAGTCCCAGTTCCAGGTGTCGGCGGCGCAGCTCGAGAAGAACGCGTAGCAGCTCGTGTGCGCGCTCGACCCGTCAAACGTGATGCTCTGGCCCGCGCGCGACGGGTTGTACTTCGCGCTGAAGTCCGCTCCGTACGGCCAGTTCAGTCCCGCCACAGGCAGCGCAGGACCGTCTGCCAGGGCGGTGGCCGCAGGCCCGAGCGCGAGCGCCGCCAAGGCGACGCCGGCTGCGACGCCTGCGCAGAGCCGCGATCTTGAATGGTTGAGGATTCTCCCTCTCAGCACGTGTACCCCCTCCGAGTGAGCCGGTTCGACAGAACTGTTGCCCGTCGAGCGGGAGTGTGCCAAACGGTGAGCGCCGCGGCGCCACTAATGGCGCATGGACGAAGCGGTCACGCCCGATCGCCCCTGGTAGGGTCGCAAGTGACTCGCAATCGGCCCACGAGAGAGAGGGGAAAGCCATGACTTCGGCCGAGTCAGCCCCGCCCATCGTCCTCATCCACGGCCTCTGGCTGTCACCACGAAGTTGGGAGGGCTGGAAGGAGCGCTTCGAGAGTCGCGGCTACCGGGTGCTCGCACCCGCCTGGCCGCGGATGCAGCAGGACGTCGAGGAGGTCCGGCGCGACCCGTCGGCCATGAACGGCCTCGGCGTAGCCGAGATCGCCGATCATTACGGCGACATCGTTCGCGACCTGGACCAGCCTCCGATCATCATGGGCCACTCCTTCGGCGGCTTGATCACCGAGCTTCTGCTCGACCGCGGCCTGGGCGCCTGCGGCGTGGCGCTCTCGCCCGCGCCAGTCAAGGGCGTGCTGCGTCTGCCGCCGGCACAGCTGCGCTCGGCGTTCCCGGTGCTCGGCAACCCCACGAACCGCAAGCGGACCGTCGAGTTGACGCCCAAGCAGTTCCACTACGGGTTCACGAACACCATGAACGACGAGCAGGCTCAGGCAGCGTACGAGCGCTATGAGGTGCCGGGTCCGGGCCGCGTCATCTTCCAGGCGGCGTTCGCCAACTTTGCTCCGCGCGCGCCGAGCAAGGTCGATTTCCACAAGGACGACAGGCCGCCTCTCCTCATCATCGGAAACGGCGAGGACCACACGGTCCCGGCGTCCGTAAGCAAGGAGGCAGCAAAGCGTTTCGGGAGGTCCAAGGCCGTCGTCGATTACAAGGAGTTCCCTGGTCGGCCGCACTTCACCGCCGGAGCGCCCGGCTGGGAGGAGGTCGCCGACTACGCGCTCGAGTGGGCCACTCGCCACACCGGCGCCCCGGCGGAGCGCGAGGAGCCGGTCACGGCCTGACGTCCGCGACCTACTCGGAGGCGTCCTCCTCGCCCGCGATGAGCGGCTCGTCCGCTGCGCGCAACCAGGCGGCCCGTTGGAACCGCATCAGTGCGACCAGAGCGGCAAGGGCGACGACGCCGCCGGCGATGAGCCCAGCTGCAAGCGAGTGGTCGGAGGCGAGGATCGCGACCAGGCTCGCCGTCGAGCCCGCCAGGACCGCCGTGATCACTCCGACCATGCCCGCGACGGTGCGAAATCCCTGCCACCGTCCGCCAAGGATCCCCAGCACGCGAAGCCGGTCCGTAGGCGGGACGCTCAAGAGGTACGGGGCCAGCTCAGGAGCCTTGTCGAAGTAGAACGCCCGCAGGAGAGCCATCCGTCGCGCGTATCCCTGGTCCTCGACCCCGGACTGCAGCGCTCGCTCGAAGGTGACGAGCCCGACGAAGGCGAGCGTCGGAAGGAGCACCAGGCCGAAGGCGTAAAAGGCCGTCCCCACGCGGCTCGCGGTCGCCACCAGGCCAAGTGCCACCAGGCCGCCGGAGACGGAGGCGAGGAACATGGTCGCGCGACCCGTCGACTCGGCGATCGTCGCTGCGCGCGCACCCTGGAGCACGAAGTGCTCGGTCGTCACGAACGTGACCGCTGCGGCGCGCGGGTCGGTTTTGGCCTCACCGGTACTCGTGCGGGACTCGATGCGCACCCCCTCGGTCGCGTCGGCGTAGTGGACAATGATGCCTCACCGATTCGAACGAGTGGGAGAGGGTCGCAGACATGAGGGTCTTCGCTGCGGGGGCGACGGGGGCGGTCGGCAGGCGGCTCGTGCCGATGCTGGTCGAGGCCGGCCACGAGGTCGTCGGGACCACGCGCTCGCGGGAGAAGGCGCGCGAGGTGGCGGACTTGGGAGCGGAGCCAGTCGTCGTCGACGGTCTCGATGAGGCAGGCGTGCTCGCAGCTGTAAGCAAGGCGGAGCCTGAGGTCGTCATCCACCAGCTGACCGCGTTGCAAGGACTCGCCAACTTCCGAAAGTTCGACAAGGCGTTCGCCCTCACGAACAGGCTAAGGACGGAAGGACTCGACAACCTGCTCCGAGCGGCTCGCGCCGTGAAGGCTCGGCGTCTGATCGCGCAGAGCTACACGGGCTGGCCGAACATTCGCGAAGGCGGACCGGTCAAGACCGAGGACGACCCGCTCGACCCGCGGCCGCCCGCGTCGATGACGGAGAGCCTCGCCGCGATCCGCTACGTCGAGGAGACGCTGACCACCACCGAGGAGCTCGACGGCGTCGCGCTCCGCTACGGCTCGTTTTACGGGTGGGGGACGTCGCTTGGCGAGGGCGGTGAGTACGTCGCCCTCTTCCGCAAGCGTCGCTTCCCCATCATCGGCGACGGCGCGGGGATCTGGTCGTTCACCCACATCGAGGACGCCGCGGCGGCGACCGTTGCCGCGCTCGACCGCGGCGCACCCGGCGTCTACAACGTCGTCGACGACGAGCCGGCGCCCGTCTCTGAGTGGCTGCCGTACATCGCGGAGGTGCTCGGCGCGAAGCCGCCGCACCGCGTTCCGGTGTGGCTGGGCCGGCTGGCTGCCGGCGAGGCCGTCGTCTCGATGATGACGAAGGCCCGCGGGTCCTCGAACGCGAAGGCGAAGCGCGAGCTCGGCTGGCAGCCTCGCTACCCGAGCTGGCGGGACGGCTTCCGTCAGGGGCTGTCCTGAGCGAACTGCGCGATCAGCTCCGCCGCGGTGCGGACGAGCTCCGCGTTGCCCGCGGGCTGGCTGCCGTCCGGCAAAACCGTGGCGTCCTCCAGCCCCGCGCGCGTGCCGTGCGCTCGGGCCAGTCCTCGACGCATGACGGCCCAGGTGGCGATGCCGTCGCCATGATGGACTTGCTCGAGCTCGATCCCCGCCTCGGTCACGATCGATTCCATCTCCGCGGCGTGCGCGACCGCCGTCTCGGGCTCGGCGTCGAGCGGCTCGACGAGGACGCGCGTGCAGCGGTCCGCGATCCCCGCGGCCACGAAGAGCCGCGCGTCGTCGGCGGACAGCAGGCCCGCCTCGATGCCCACCTCGCGCGCGAGCAGATGCTCGCAGAGCTCGACGATGCCGGGCTCGCCCTGATTGGCGGTGACGAGATCGGGCAGCACCTCCCAGGCCGCGACGAGCTTGAGCCTGACGTCGGGAACCGGCTCGATAGCAGCCGAGGTGCTGAGCGAGATCGGCGTTCCGGGGCACGCCGCTCGCACCGCCTCGAGTGCGGCCGCGCACGGATCCGGTGCAAGCGACTGCCTGCCGGCCTCGTCGTAGGGGTGCAGGTGCAGCACAGCGGCGCCCGCGTCGACGGCCGCGCGGCTGTCCGTGGCCAGCTCTTCGGGCGTGCGCGGGATCGCCGGGTGCTCATCCGGCGTTCTCTCACCGTTCAGGCAGGCTTCTAGAAGCGGCGTCATACGTGGGTGGAGCTACTCAACGGCGTCTTTTCAGCGGCGCCGGCGGCGGAACCGCGGCCCTCCCATCCGGTGGAGGCTCCGGTCGAGGCGCTCGGCTGCCCCACCGAGAACTATCGAGAAGAGGATCCAGCCGGCGATGCCCCCGATGACAATCGCCAGCGGCGACGACAGGTCGGTCAGCGCCCGCACGAGAACCGCACCGACGACCGCGCCGGCAAACGAAACAGCGGTCGGGGCTGAAACCAGCCAGATCGGTGGAGCGTATCCAGGCCCGCTCCCGGGGTCGGTTCCCGCTCCAACCGCCGCGGCAGGAACGCCGCTCGCCGAGCCGAAAGCCTCAAGAAGCGGCGCGATGATCATCGACTGCGCGCACTACAGGGCCGGCGCCCGCCAGCACGAACGACCGATGTCGATCGCCGAGGCGGCGACCTACGCCGCGCGCCGCGATGGCTTCGTCTGGCTTGGAATCCACGAGCCCACCGACGAAGAGATGCGCGAGATCGCGACGCACTTCCCGGTGCACGAGCTCGCGATCGAGGATGCCGCCGGTCCGCACCAGCGCGCCAAGCTCGAGGAGTACGAGAACCACTTCTTCGTCGTCCTGCGCACGGCACGCTACGACGACGAGCGCGAGCAGGTCGACTTCGGCGAGATCCACATCTTCGCCGGCCCGGGCTACGCGATCACGGTGCGTCATGGCGAGGCGAGCGGCCTGGGGCCGGCCCGCAAGCGCCTCGAGGCTCGCTCCGAGCTGCTCGAAACGGGGCCGATCGCAGTCATATGGGCCGTGCTGGACAAGGTGGTCGACGACTACGAACCGGTGGTCGACGGACTGACGGCGGACATCGAGGACGCCGAAGTGCGCGTGTTCGAGGGTGAGGCCGACCAGACGGAGCGCATCTACTTCCTCAAGCGCGAGGCGATCGAGTTCTACCGAGCCGTGCACCCGCTGCTGGCGCCGCTGGCGGCGATCGAGCGCGGCGCCAACCGGCGGGTGACCGCGGAGATGCAGAACTACTTCCGCGACGTCAACGACCACGTCAAGCTGGTCCACGACGAGATCAGCTCACACCGCGAGCTGCTGACGAGCATCCTGGAGGCGAACCTGGCGGTGCTGGGCAAGCGCCAGAACGACATCAGCGTGCGCCAGAACGAAACGACAAAGCAGCTGACGCTGATCGCGACGATCTTCCTGCCGCTGTCGTTCATCGTCGGCTTCTTCGGGATGAACTTCGGCTGGCTGGTCGGACACATCAGCTCGTTCTGGGTCTTCGCGGTCTACGGCGTCGGCAGCCTGGGGCTGTCCTGCGTCGCGCTGTACCTCTGGTTCCGCCGCAGCGGATACCTCTGAGCGGGCCGGCCACCCGAGGGCGTGACCGCGGCTCGGGTGGCCTGGGATACTCGCAACAGCGATCAGCCACGTCGCCAGAGGTGAAGGAGAGATGGCTCGACAGGCGCGAGTCGCGGTAATCGGGGCCGGGTCCTGGGGGACAACCGTCGCCTCGCTTGCGGCTGCCAATACCCCGACCGTCCTCTGGGCGCGCCGCGACGAGCTCGCCGCGGAGATCGACCAGCGTCACGTCAGCGAGGCGTACCTACCCGGCCTAGAGCTTCCTGCCGATCTCCGCGCGACGAGCTCAATCGAGGAGGCGGTCTCGGCCGCGGACGTACTGGTCATGGCGGTACCGTCGCACGGCTTCCGCGCGGTCCTCGAGCAGGCGGCCCCCCACGTCCGGCCGCGGATTCCCGTCGTCAGCCTCGTGAAGGGTCTCGAGCAGACCACGAAGCTCCGCATGACCCAGGTGATCGGACAGGTTCTCCCGGGTCATCCTGCCGGCGTGCTGACGGGCCCGAACCTCGCGCGCGAGGTAATGACAGGCCATGCGGCCGCGGCGGTCATCGCGATGCCCGACGAACGGGTCGCCATGCCCCTGCAGGACATCTTCAAGGCCCCGCTGTTCCGCGTCTACCGCAGCACCGATGTGATCGGAGCGGAGATCGCGGGTGCGCTCAAGAACGTGTTCGCGATCGCCGCCGGCATGTCGACCGGCCTCGGGACGGGGGACAATACGCGCGCACTCGTGATCTGTCGCTCGATCGCCGAGATGACCCGCCTCGGCGTCGTGATGGGGGGCGATCAGCTGACGTTCGCCGGGCTTGGCGGAGTCGGGGACCTCCTGGCCACCTGCATCAGCCCGCTGAGCCGCAACCGCCGGGTTGGCGAGGAGCTCGCCAACGGCCGGTCGCTCGCCGACATCACGAAGGACATGAACATGGTCGCGGAGGGGGTCAAGACCTGCGGCGTCGTCCGGGAGCTCGCCGACGAGCACGAGGTCGACATGCCGATCGTCCGCGAGGTCGACGGGGTCATCAACGCGGGACACACCCCGGAACAGGCGTACGCCGGTCTGCTCAGGCGCGTTCCGAAGATGGAGTTCGAAGGAGTGCCGGCGGCATGACCGCAACCGGCCTCCCGGAAACGAACGAGGAGGCGTGGGCCCTCGCCGGGCGGTGGGGCGCATCGCGCTACATGACCCCGTTCGAGGCCTTGATGTGGCGCGTGGAGGCCGACCCGCGCCTGCGGTCGACGATGACGGTCGTCTACCTCCTAGATCGTGCGCCGGACTGGGATCGCCTCGTCGCGGCGCACGAGTGGGCGAGCCGGCTGATACCGCGCGTGCGCCAGAGGGTTGTCGAGCCCACCCTTGGGCTCGGCATGCCGACCTGGGTCACGGACGATCAGTTCGATCTCGCCTTCCACGTTCGCCGCGTGCGCCTCCCCGAGCCGGGAACCGTGCGCCAGCTGCTCGATCTGGTGGCCGGGGATGCGATGGCGTCGTTCGATCGCTCGCGGCCACCGTGGCGCGCATCGATCGTCGAGGGCCTCGGCGATGGTCGGACCGCGTACGTGCTCAAGCTGCACCACAGCATCACCGACGGCCAGGGCGGCACGCAGCTGGTGGGACTGCTGCATTCGCGCAAGCGCGATCCGTCCCCGGACAAGCCGTTCCCCGATCTTCCCGACGTCGAGCACGCATCCTCGATGGGGGTGCTCTTGGAGCAGGTGGCGGGAGGGATTCGATCCGCCCCGGGCGGCGTGCTGCGTCGCACCGCGGGCGCGCTGTCGACCGCACGGGAGACGCTGGAGCATCCCTTCGACGGCCTGGCCGGCAGCACCCGGTTCGCGCGCTCCCTGCAGCGCATCCTCGCGCCCCCGCCGGCTCCACCGTCCCCACTGCTCGCGCAGCGAAGCCGCTCGTGGCGCTTCGACGCCCTGGATGTCCCGATGGCCGAGCTCAAGGCGGCGGGCAAGGCAGCCGGTGGCTCGCTGAACGACGCGTACATCGCGGCTCTGCTCGGTGGCTTCCGCCGGTATCACGAGCGCCTCGGCGAGCCGATCGAGGAGTTGGCGATGGCGATGCCGATCAGCCTGCGGCGCGGCGATCATCCGATGGGCGGCAACCGCTTCGCCGGCGCGCGCTTCGCGGCCCCCGTGGGCGAGCCCGACCCCGCCGAGCGCATCCGCCTGGTGCACGACTTCGTCGTGACCGCGCGCGAGGAACCGGCCCTCGACGTGTTCGGGCTGCTCGCGCCGGCCCTGAACCGTCTGCCGATGCCGCTCGTCGCGCGGGCGTACGCCACGCAGACGACGAAGCTCGACCTTCAGGCGAGCAACGTCGCGGGTCTTCCGTACGAGGCGTACATCGCGGGGGCGCGGATCGAGCGGATGCTCCCATTTGGCCCCCTGCCCGGCTGCGCCGTGATGGCCACGCTGCTCTCCTACGCCGGGACGTGCTGCATCGGCCTCAACACCGATCCCGCGGCCGTCACCGATCCCGCGGCGTTCATGGCCTGTCTCGAGGAGGGGGTCGAGGAGGTAGTAGGGCTGGCGCTCGGCCGTCGCGACGGCGATCCGGAATCAGCGCGCGGCGGCCGCCTCACGGCGCCGGCCTGAGTTCCTGGGAGGCGGTGAGGGCGGCGGTGCCGGGTGAGTATCCGTCGGCCACTGCTCGAGTGCGACCTCGAAGCGCTGGCGGACGTCCGCGATGTGGTCGTCCAAGTCCTCGACGCGCCAGCCCTCGGTCGGGATCGGGTCGAGGACGGCGACCTGCAGGGTGCCCGGGTGGACGAGCACCTCGCCACGCCACATGAGCTGCCCGGCGTTGCGAAGCACGACCGGCACGAGCGGGACCCCCGCCTGCATGGCGATGTGGAAGGCGCCCTTCTTGAAGGGCCGCAGACGCGGGGTCGGAGTCCGGGTGCCCTCCGGCGCGATTGCGATCGAGATTCCATCCCTGAGCCGGTCGACAACTGGCTGCAGCGCCTCCCGCGCCCGCTTCGAGTTGGCGCGGTCGATGTAGACGACGTCGAGGAGCGCGCCGATGGGCGCGAAGCGCGGATCGCGCGCCGCCTCCTTCTTGGCCACGCCGGTGAAGTCGCGCCGCAGCAAGCTGGCGATCGCAAGCGTGTCGAGCGAGCTCTGATGATTGAAGATGAACACCGCGGGCCGCTGCGACCAGAGGTGCTCTTCGCCCGTCACGTCGAGCCGCACTCCGGCGAGCGCCAGGGCGAGGTCGGACCCGATCGACGTAGCCACGTTGCCGGCCATCCGGCGACTGCGGTTGAGGAGGCCGACGCCCGCACCGACGAATGCGGCCGCCGCCATGCCGGTCAGGGCGGCGCTTGTTCGTATGAGCGGCCGCAGGCCCGTTCCGGGCCGGGCCGCGAAGCGGGTGATGGGCCAGTCACGGTCGGCCGCAACGCGCTCGAGGCCCGGCTGCGGATTGAGCGGGCGCGGCCGGCCGACCAGCTGGAGAAACGGCACGTCCTCGTCGCCGTTGCCGTACCCGTAGCTGCCTCCGAGCTTGACGCCGCGCGATTCGGCGAACTCGCGCACGACATCCGCCTTGCCTTCTCCCCACCGCACGGGACTCGCGAGCTTGCCGGTAAAGACGCCGTTCGCGACCTCGACCTCGGTGCAGAGGATCTCGTCTATCAGCAGCTCGGCCGCGAGCGGTGCGACCTGGTAGCGCGTCGCCGATGACGCCAATGCGACCGTGTGGCCCATTCGCCGGTGGGCGTCGATGAGCTCGACCGCCTCGGGGTACAGCATCCCGGCGATGCGCTGCATCATCAGCCGCTCCGCAAGCTGCTCCATGTCGTCGACCGGCCGCCCCTCCCACACGGCGATCGCCGTTCGCATGAGCCGCTCGACGTCGGCTCCTCGCACCCGCATGTCGGCCACGGCGAGCAGCGTGCGAGCGAGCTCGCTCGGCCCGACCTCTCGTGCGCGCAGCCGGGCGCGGTAGAACTGGTTGCCGGAGTAGCCGCCGATCAGCGTGCCGTCGAAGTCGAAGAACGCGCCGACCTGAGGACCCTTTGGGCTGGCCTCGATCTCGGCGATCCGCTCGCCCAGATCGCTCATGCGCGGGCCTGCGCGGCGCGATGGGCCCATCCGCGGATCACGTCCACGCGCCGGACGACGTCATGAAACTCCGTGGCTAGGGCCGCCCGCCGCCGCGGCAGGTCATCCTGACCGGGATCCAGCAGGTCGCGGTTCTCAGCGAGGCGCAGGGCGCCACGGAAGAGCTCGCGCGACAGCGACTCCGGGGACTTGAGCCGCCGCTGCATCAGATGCTGGCGTCCGACGCCGAGGCACTCGCGCACGAACGTGTCCTCCTCGACGGGAAGTCGGGGATCCCCGGCCGCAAGCCGATCGGCCACGACCGTGTAGGCCTCGACGAACGATCCGAGCACCCTGTGCGCCAGCAACACCGGAGCCCCCTCGAGCACCGTCTGGATCTGCTCGCGCTCCGCCGGGCGCTGTTCCCAGTCGGCTGCGAGGATCGACATCTCGGCGCGCACGTCCTCCGCGAACGTCCGCTTGCGCGGGAAGAAGAACTCGAACTTGAGCAGGTCGCGCAGCCTCAGCGCCTCCTGCCAGACCTCGTCCGCGGGGTCGGCGAAGTCGCCCTCCGCGACGTGCAGCAGGGCCAGCTCGGTGATCGCGCGCGTCACAAAGTGGTGGATCGCGTTGTTGCGGTAGAACGCCGCTTCGACGTGCTTGTCCGGCGCGATCTGGTAAACGGGCTCGGTCCCGCCGGCGAACTCGGTGACGATGCCCTCGCGCACCAGCGTCGAGAGGACAGGCCGGAAGACGGTGTCCTTGCCGATCTCGATGCCCTCCACTTTTGGCAGGCCGCGTGCATCGACGTACTCGATCAACGGGCGGACCAGCGCGCGTCCCTCGTCGTAGGTGACCGCGCGCTCGCGGCCGTCGAGCAGCGCGAGCGATGCGAGCGCCGCCGGCGTGATAGGCGTGACACCGTTGACGCGATTGAGGACCTCGAAGGCGATCTTCGGGATGCTGCTGTCTTCCTCTCGCAGAGCCGCCGCGAGCGATAGCGGTTCGCCGAACGCGAGGTGCACGGCGCCAAACGGGCGCCGCTGCGCGCGCACGTAGTTGACGATCCACCCGAGCCCCTCGGCTTGCTTGCTCGCGCCGTGCTCCTCCGCGGCCATCGCGGCCACCTCGTGCAGCTGGTCGTAGACCACGGCTACCGGGACGAGATACACGTCGTCGATCCCGCTCTCCCGGAAGGCGTCTACGAGGTACCTCAGGATCCCGTAGCGCGGCGGACGCAGCTTGCCGGTGCGCGTCCGGCCGCCCTCGATGTACCACTCGAGGTTGAAGCGCTTGCGGAGCAGGTAGCCCAGGTACTCGCGGAGGACCGCCTTGTAGACGGGCGCATCCTTCATGCTCCGTCTGATGAAGACGTAGCCGTTTCGCCGAGCGACCGGCCCGAGCGGCCAGAAGTCGAGGTTGCTGCCCCCGAGCACGTGATTCGGCGGGAACCCGTGCCGGTGCAGCACCGGTCGGAGCACGAGCGTGTCGAGGTACGACCGGTGGCTCGGCAGGAACACCAGCGCGTGCGACCGGTTCAGGCGCCGCAGCTCGTCGACGCGGCTGGCGTCGACATCGATGGTGTACGCACGCGCGACCCATTGACCGAAATGGTCCCAGGCGTCGATGGCGAGCTGGCTTTGGCTGGCGACCATCTCGTCGAGCGCGGCCGCCGCCTCGCGCCCCATCTCCTCGGGTTTGCGCTCGTGCTCCTCGGCGAGACGCTGCACCAACGCCGCGAAGCGCGCGCTCGCGACGATGTCCTCCCGCACCAGTCGGGGAACCTTGTACCGGCCGCCGATGATCTCCCGCTCCGCGCGCTCGAGCGCGAGGAGACCTTGGCGCTCGACGAAGGTCTCGAAGCTCTCGCCGTTCCGACCTTGGTGACGTTGGCGGAGGTCGCTGACGCGCGCGGCTCCGCCCGCGATCACCCGGTAACGCTCGGGCTCCTTGCGGGTGATCCGTGCCTGTGCGGCCGCCGTCGGTTGGCGTGGATCTCTGAGAGCCAGCACGTCGCGCAGGCGCGCGCGGCGAGCTCCGCCACGTTCGGTTGGGAGCCATGCGACGCGAACCGGAACAACGTTTGGGTCACCGTCGCCATGACCCACCAGCCACTCGGCGAGCTCGTCGCGGCCGGCGTGTACCGCGGCCGTGTCAACGCGGCCGGTTTCCTCGATCCAGCCCCGGAGCACGTTTTCCTCGGCGTCGGTCCGGGCGTACAGCAGTAGCAGCGGTGACCCGGCGTCCGGCTGTCCGACACGCGGCGAACTGAACACCGCCTTCTCCATCTCGCGGCAGACCCTACTCGTGCTCTTTCATGAGGGCCTCAGCGCCTTTCACCGGACCTCCTGGGCTCGCTCTTCAAATTCGCCGCTCCGCCGCATCGCCCGCCTCGTCGAAGAGTGGACAGGCGTCGAGGCTCGGGCACCTGCAGTTTGCCGCGGCCTCGAGCCAGCTTCGCACCAGGCCCGCGCGCTCTATCAGGGCCTCCACCTCGGGGAGCTTCCGTCGCGCGAGTTCCTGGAGGCGCTCCGACA
>VAXR01000003.1 GCA_005885165.1 Actinomycetota bacterium | reverse complement strand
TGGACGTGCTCGTCACCGACCACCATCGCCCGGGCGCGTCGCTTCCGGACTGCCCCCTGATCCACCCGGCGATCTCTGGCTACCCCTTTCCCGACCTCTGCGCGGCGGCCGTGGCGCAGAAGCTCGGCGAGGCGCTGCTGGCCGCGGCGGGGGAGGACCCGGGAGCCGCCCAGGCGGACGCCGACCTCG
Organism: Actinomycetota bacterium; assembly: GCA_005885165.1. Classification (GTDB taxonomy): domain Bacteria; phylum Actinomycetota; class Thermoleophilia; order Solirubrobacterales; family Thermoleophilaceae; genus AC-37. Next base: position 217 of record VAXR01000003.1, on the reverse strand, counting down.
TCGCCCTCGCCACCGTGGCCGATGTCGTGCCGCTCCGCGGCGAGAACCGCCGGCTGGTGCGCGAGGGCCTGGTGGCGATGTCGCGCACCCGGCGGCCCGGCCTGCGCGCGCTCATGCGCGTGGCATCGGTGGATCCCGCCGCGGTCGACGAGCGCGCACTCGGCTTCCGGCTGGCTCCGCGCATCAACGCGGCCGGCCGGCTCGCGCGCGCCGACGC
>VAXR01000002.1:13781-15015 GCA_005885165.1 Actinomycetota bacterium | reverse complement strand
TCGGGATCGTGGCCTCGCGCATGGTCGAGCGCCACCACCGCCCGTGCGTCCTCATCGCCCTCGACTCCGGCCGCGGCAGGGGCTCGGCGCGGAGCATCGGGGCGTTCGACCTACACGCCGGCCTCGCCGCCTGCTCGGGGCATCTACTGCGCTTCGGCGGGCACAAGGCGGCCGCTGGACTCGAGATCGAGGCCGCGCGAGTCGAGGCCTTCCGCGAGGCGTTCGTGCGGCACGCCGGATCGGTGCTGTCTCCGGACGACCTCGTCCCGGTCGAGCGGGTCGACGCGGTGGTCGGGCCGGACCGGCTCGGCGTCGCGTTCGCCGAGGAGCTCGAGAAGCTGCGCCCGTTCGGCCAGGGCAATCCGGCGCCCACGCTGCTGGTCCCCGCCGCCCGCGTGCACGAGGTGCGGGGCATGGGGGAGGACGCCGAGCACTCGCGCTTCACCATCGCCGGCGGCGGCGCGCGCGCCAGGGCCGTCGCCTTCCGCGTGGCCGCGAGCTCGCTTCCCGAGTCGATCGAGGACCGCTTCGACGCCGCCGTGCGCCTTGAGCTGAACGAATGGAACGGCGCGGTCGAGCCGCGGCTCGTGCTCCGGGCGCTGTGCCGGACCGAATCCGGCGCGTGCCGGCCGATCGGCGCAGCGCGCCCCTTCTCGGAGAGGCTCGACGCGGCGCTCGGCCGGCCCCGCCGTGCGGCAGGTCCACGACCGCCGCGGCGAGGGGTTCGCCGGCGTGGCCGGCGACTTGATCTCGAGCGGCGAGAGCGTGGCGATCGTGTGCGCCGACGTCGAGCGCCGGCGGGCGGGGCTCGAGGACGTGGTCGGCGGGATCGTTCGGGCGGTGTGCGGCGCCGACGGCGCCGTCGGCGCCGAGGACCGTTGCCCGGCGCTCATCTCCTGGGACGAGCTGGCGATCGACCCGGCGCTCGGCGCCTCCTTCCAGCACCTGGTCGCGCTCGACCCGCCGCTCGACGGGCAGGGCGAGGCGCTCCTCGCGGCGATCCCGACAGGCAGGGACCGAGCATTGCTGCCCAACCGTCGCTATGCGACGGTAATGCAGGAAAGCCCGGGTGCCGTCCATCTCGCCTGGGGTCCGGCCGAGGCGGAGTTCGCACTGGCGGTCGCGCGGCGGGATCTCGACCTCCGCCCGGTCGTGACCTCGATGTATCGCCGCCTGCGCGGAGCGGGCGAGCTGCGCGGCGACGAGCTGGAGGCGGCGCTCCGTGGCGACGGCC
>VAXR01000002.1:0-13759 GCA_005885165.1 Actinomycetota bacterium | reverse complement strand
TCGTCTCGATAACGCGGCACGCGTCCGGCCTCGCGGTCGAGGCTCACGAGCGCCCCCGAACGGAGCTCGATCGCTCGCCCACCTACCGGGCCGCGCTGGCCCGGCTGGCGGATGTGGAACGCCGCCTTGCGGGCGCCCCGATCCGCGCCCGCGCCGCCTAGACTCAGGGCATGCCCAGGGTCCCGAAGTCGGCCGGAACCAAGGAGCGCGCGACCCGCGGAACGACCCGCAAGCCGCGCGCGGCCAAGGACGGCGAGGGCAAGCGCCGCGACGGCTCAAAGCCGGCGCGGAACGGCGGTCGCGGGCGCACCGCGAAGACCACCACCCGCCGCAAGCCCGCCAAGGTCGACTTCGCCCGCCGCCCCGTGGACGAGGCCGCCGGCAGCACCGCCGGCACGAAGACGGTCGAGCTCAACGAGTTCGAGCGCGGCCTGCTCGGCGACCTCTTCGCGGTCATCGAGGAGCACGACAGCCCGGCGCGCGGGCACATCGACCGCGACCAGGTCGAGCGCGCCTTCGTGTTCGCCTGTGAGCGCCACGCCGACCAGCGGCGCAAGTCGGGCGAGGACTTCATCGTGCATCCGGTCGGCGTGGCGAAGATCTGCGCGGGGATGCGGCTCGACACGGCGACGCTCTGCGCATCCCTGCTGCACGACACGGTCGAGGACACGAGCGCCTCGCTGCTCGAGGTCCGCGACGAGTTCGGCGAGGAGGTGGCGACGCTCGTCGACGGCGTCACGAAGCTCACCGGGATCACCTTCCAGAGCCGCGACGACAAGCAGGCCGAGAACTACCGGAAGATGATCGTGGCGATGGCGCACGACATCCGGGTCGTGCTCATCAAGCTCGCCGACCGCCTCCACAACATGCGCACGTTGGAGGCGATGCCCAAGCAGAAGCAGCAGAACAAGGCGAAGGAGACGCTCGACATCTTCGCGCCGCTCGCGCACCGCCTCGGCATCCACGCGATCAAGTGGGAGCTCGAGGACCTGGCGTTCGCGACGCTCCACCCGCGCAAGTACAAAGAGATCCGCGGCCTCGTGAACCAGCAGCGCGAGGAGCGCGAGCGCTACGTGGCCCGCGCCGGGAGCTACCTCGAGAAGGAGCTCGAGGCCGTCGGCATCGAGGCCGAGATCTCAGGCCGCGCCAAGCACTTCTACTCGATCTACTCGAAGATGACCAAGAAGGGCCGCGAGTTCAACGAGATCTACGACCTCACCGCCATGCGCGTGCTGGTCGGCTCCGTGAAGGACTGCTACGGCGCGATCGGAATCATCCACTCGCTCTGGAAGCCGCTGCCGGGCCGCTTCAAGGACTGGATCGCGATGCCCAAGTTCAACATGTACCAGGCCCTGCACACGACCGTGATCGGGCCCGAGGGGCGGCCGCTCGAGATCCAGATCCGCACCCAGGAGATGCACGAGACGGCGGAGTACGGGATCGCCGCGCACTGGACGTACAAGGAGGGCGCGGCGGACGGCGACGGCGCGCGAACCGCCAAGGGCAAGGAGCGCATCGCCTGGCTCGAGCACCTGCTCGACTGGCAGAAGGATCTGAACGACCCGCATGACTTCGTCGAGGGGCTGAAGGTCGACCTCTTCGAGGACGAGGTCTTCGTCTTCACGCCCAAGGGCGAGGTCAAGTCGCTCCCCGCCGGCTCGACCCCGCTCGACTTCGCCTACGAGATCCACACGGACGTCGGCCACCGCTGCGTCGGCGCGAAGGTCAACGGGAAGATCGTCCCGCTCCACTACGAGCTCGGCTCGGGGGACATCTGCGAGGTCCTGACCTCCAAGAAGCCGCGCGGCCCGTCACGCGACTGGCTGTCGCTGGCGAAGACCGCCCGCGCCCAGTCGAAGATCCGGGCGTGGTTCAAGCGCGAGCGGCGCGAGGACTCGGAGCGGACGGGGCGCGAGGTGCTTCAGGAGAACTTCAAGCGCGCCGGCCTGCCGGCCCAGAAGATCACCGGCTCGCCGCTGCTGGCGGACGTCATCCGCGAGATGGGCTTCCGCAAGGGCGAGGACTTCTACATCGCGCTCGGCCAGAACAAGATCTCGGCCAAGGTCGTGGCCAACAAGGTCATGCAGCGCCTCAGGCAGGGCGAGGCCGCGGTCGAGCCGAAGGCCGGGGAGGAGCTGCTCACGCACACGCGCAAGGAGGTGGCCAGGCCCACCGCCTCGTCCGGCACCTACGGGATCAAGGTGAAGGGCATCGACGACGTCCCGCTGCGGCTCGCCAAGTGCTGCCGGCCGGTGCCCGGCGACAAGATCGCGGGCTACGTGTCGCTCGGCAAGGGCATCACGATCCACCGCAAGGACTGCCCGAACGTCCGGGCGCTGATGCGCAACCCGGAGCGCTTCACGCCGGTGCAGTGGGAGGGGGAGGGGGCGACCTCGTTCAGGGTCGAGCTCCAGGTGGACGGCTGGGACCGGACCCGCCTGCTCGAGGACCTCTCGCGAACCTTCGCTGAGAGCGGCGTGAACATCCTCGAGGCCCGCTGCACGGTTGTGCACCCGATGGTCAAGAACCGGTTCGTGGTCGAGGTGGGGGACACCGGCGCGCTGAAGTCGTGTATCCAGCGGCTTCGCAACGTCGAGTCCGTGTTCGACGCATATCGCGTCACACCGACAGGTTGACGAGAGGTTTGCGACAAGATCCGTTGCAAGCACCCCTTGCGCTTGCGCGAAGCTCCGCAGGCACGGACACTGTGGGCATCAGGAGGGTGAGGCGGCAAGGAGGTTCGCCACGATGAGGGTTCCGCGGCTTCGTCGCGACGCTGGGGCCGGTCAGGAGGGGCAGGGCGTGTTCCTGCGACGGCGTTCCACGCCGGCGCACGGGTTCGGGCTCGAGCGTTTCGAGTACGTCGCAGTGGGCGGCGACAGCGTGCTGCTGCGGATTGCCGGACACTGGCGCGGCGAGCGGCCCGAGGCGGCGAGCCTCGAGGTGCGCGCCGGCGGCCAGACCCACCGCTACGAGCCGCTCCCCGGCGGCACGGGGAGCGAGGCGCAGGCGTGGAGCGTGGGCTTCGCCGTACCGGGGCAGGTCGTGGTGCCCGGCTCGCGCTACGCGCTGCGGGCGAATGGGCACTGGGTGCCGCTCGAGGACCCCGTCGATGGATCGGCGCCTCGCAGCCCGGCCGCGGCGATCACCCACGAGGACGCCGCCGAGGCGCAGCGCGAGCGCGATCGAGCGTTGTCGGAGCTGCAGGCGCAGGGCGAGCTCGAGCGGATGGGTGCCGCCCTGGCCGAGGCGCAGGCTGAGGCCCATCGCCTTCAGACGGAGCTTTCGCAGGCGCGCCCCGAGGCCGCGGCACGCGCCGCCGAAGTCGAGAGCCTGCAGGGACAGCTACAGGGCATCCGCGGGGACCTCGAGACCGTCCGCGCCGAGGCCGAGTCGCTGCGGCAGGCGATCGTCGCCGCACAATCGGAGCGCGACCACGCGCTCGCCATGTCCGAGCGCAACGAGACAGCGGTTACGGCGCTCCACCGCAAGGCGAACGAGCTCGCCAAGGACCTCGAGGAGCGGGACGGCAAGATCACCGAGCTCGAAAGCCAGCTCGAGACGGCTCGCGGGGAGGGTGCGGCCGCCACGAAGGAGCTCGAGCCCCTGCGCCAGCGGACCGCCGAGCTCGAGTCCGAGCTGGCGCCGCTGAAGAGCTCGCTGGAGGCGACCGCGGCCGAGCGCGATCAGCTCCTCGTCTCGCTCCGCGAACTCAGGACCGCGTGGAGCGAGGAGGTCGAGCCGAAGCTGGCCGAGATGCGCCGGCTCGAGTCGGATCTCGACATCGAGCGCACCGCTCGCGCGCAGCTCTACGAGGAGACGCGCAAGCTGCACGGGCTCCAGACCCAGCACCAGGAGCAGATCAGCGCGATCCGCACGGAGCTCGAGCAGGCGCACGCCGCAATCGAGAACTACTCCTCCGACCGCGAGGCGCGCGAGGCCGAGCTCGAGCGGATCCGCGCGGCGCTCGCGGAGACCGAGCAGAGCCGCCAGGAGATCGAGTCGAGGATCTCGCAGGCCGAGGAAACCGCGCGCACGGCGGCCGCCTCGGAGGAGCAGGCGAAGGCGGAGGCGGCGACCGCGGTGGACCATGCGAAGTCGGAGGCCGCGACGGCCATGGAGCGTGCGAGGGCGGAGGCGGTGGCTGCTGCGAGCACGGTCGAGGAGCGCGACCAGGAGCTCGAGTCGCTTCGCCAGGAGCACGACCGCGATCTTGAGTCCCTTCGCCAGGAGCTCGACGCCGTTCGCCGGCAGCTGGATGAGGAGCGCCAGGGGCAGCAGCGGATGCGCGACGAGATCACAGCGCTCGAGGACCGGCTCGTCGGCGCCCGCGAGGCGCTCCGCCGCGGCGTCGGGGGCCGCGTCTGGGGCGCCGAGGCGTAAGGATGCGAACGGCCCTGCGGAGCCCGTTTAAGGCCGCCCCAAGAAAGTACACTCTCGCCTGCACCGACCGGGGCGTCGTCGATCGAAGGGGGACGTGACGGCTCGAGGGGACGACAGGCAGACTGCGCTCGACATCGCCGAGGCTGCTAACCGCGCCGGCCAGCTGGTCACCGAGCAGATCCGCTCGATCATCGACCAGGCCGAGGCGGGCGCCACCGAGCTGCGGCAGAACGCTGAGGAGGAGGCCAACACGATCAGGCGGCAGGCGGCCGAGTCCGCGAACCGCATCCTGGAGCGCATAAGGGCGCTCGACGGCCCTCTCAGCGAGCTCGTCGCGGAGCTCCAGCGCGAAGCCGAGCGCCTTTCGTCGGACAACCAGCGCGGCGCGAGTTGAGCACGGAGCCCCAGCCGGGGCAGAGCCTCACCCAGCGTGGGGAGTCGCTGCCCGACGCCACGGTCCCTGAGCGGGCCGGCGCGATCGTCGCCGAGGTCGTCACATCGATCGCGGAGGAGGCGCAGGCGCGCGCCCAGGACCTCCACGAGACGGCCGAGAAGGAGGCGAAGGCCGAGCGCGACGCGGCCCACGAGGCCTCGGCCGGCGTCCGCCGCAGGCTGGAGGCTCTCGGCGGTCAGCTATCGAGCCTCCGATCCGGGATGAGGCAGGAGGCGGACGTCCTCACGGCTGGTCTCCGCCGCCTGGAGGCAGCGCCCGCGGTGCCCGCTCTCGGGTCGCCGGCGGAAACCCGGGTGCAGCACGTGGAGGAGGTCACGGACGTCGAGGTCGTCGAGGAGGAGTCGATCGAGCCCGCCGGCGAGCTGCCGGCCGAGGGCGAGCCGGCGCCCGCGCCGGAGGCTGGGCCGGACGCCGCCCCCGAGCAGGGCGACGACGTCGGCGTCCGGATCGCGCGGATGAGCGATCGCGAGCTCGCCCGCACCTACGTCGACGCGGTTCGCGCCTCGGAGGAACGGGCGGCGGCCGGCGCGGATCCGGGGCACGCGGGCGACGTCGCCCGCGCGATCGTCGACGAGGCGCGCACCCGCCGCAGCTTCACCGAGCCCGAGCAGCCGCGGCACGGCCTTCGCGGGCGGCTCGGCGCGATCGCCGGGCGCGGCGAGGGCGGCCCGATCGACGCCCTGCGCGAGGCCGTACAGCAGGCGCAGCAGTAGCTGGGTGTCCGTTCCGACCCCCTGTAGCGGGTCGAAAAGGACACCCACTTCAGCCGGTTATGTCCCAGTACCGCCCTAGCTAGCGTCGGCTGCGCCGGCCCCGGCGCGCGATCACCTTCGGAGCGGCTCCGCAATCCGGGCAGGCCGGCAGCGGATACACCGGTGCGGCCTCGTCCGGGCGTCCGCCCTCCAGGTAGTAGGGCGCGTCCGAGCGGCCCATTCCGAGGAGGGTCGCCCAGGCGCTGTCGGCCGCCACGTCATTGATGGCCAGCCCGGTGGCCGTGACCTTCACCGTCTGGCCGGGCCTCACCACCAGGGGAGCGATGCCCGCGCGCAGGATGCCGGTGCCGGACACCGGAACGGTCGCGCGCGGCGTCCCGTCGACCAATAGCGTGATCGTCCCCGTGGCGCGGCCGGTGGCGAACGCGCCGAGGGCCCTGATCTGCCAGTCCTGGCGCACGTTCTGGAACACCATCGTCCTGCTGCTCTGGCTGGTCCCGGACGTGTAGTAGTAGGGCTGGCCGGCAACAGGGCCGTTCCTGTACTGCTGCACGTAAGTCGGCAGGAAGTTGCGGCCGTTCGGATGGCCGTACTGGCCACCCGGGAGCCTCCACCTCCGCCCTCCATTCAGCGAGTACCCGACGAGCTCACGGGGGTCGAGGCCGTAGTAGGCGTCGGGCGCGTTCGGCGACCGCTCGTTGCGGCCGTTCGCGCCCAGGATCCCGTCGCTCGAGTAGAGGAAGTTGATCGAGGTGAAGTTGCGCCGGGCGTGGCGCGCCCTGTTGCGGATCACCGTCGCGTACTCCTGGCCGCGCCCGACCGTCAGGTGAAGCGGCAGTCGCACCACCCCCTGGCGGACGTTGACGAGAGAGCGCTTGCTCGAGCACGGGTGGAATTTCGTCGATGCGAGCGTGTGCGCCATGTCCGGGCGCCCGTTCGGCAGGACGGGGTGGGTCGTGGCGCGCCAGGTACCCCCATTCCCGCCCCCGTAGCCCGTGCCGCCGTCGCGGCGGCAGCTCGAGCCGTCCGCCTGGATGCGCAGCTGCAGCCGCCACAGCCGCCCGCTGGCCCTGGCCACCCAGCGCACGAGGACCCACTTGGAGCGGCCGTTCAAGGCCATGTTGCCCGCGCTCGAGCCCCCGGCAATCGGAGCCGGCAGGTGCTCGCGCCCCGGCGGCCGGTGGCCCGAGGCCGTGATCAGGTTCGTGGCGCTACAGGCGACCGCGGTCAGCGAGAAGGTCATTACGTTCGCGAGCACGACCAAGCGAAGCGCGCGTGCGCCCAGGTTGCGACCGACTGCCCCTGTCCTTAATCGTTCTCGCATAGTGCGCGGGAGCCGTCCCGCGCAATGCGTGGCACGAGGCCACGCGGAACCGCTACGTCCTTGGAACCGCTAGGTCGTTTCGAACAGCTACGTCGTTACTTCAGACCGTCTGCGAGAGGGTCGGCCGCCATCTTCTCGTACTCGCTGATAGCCAGCTCGTAGTCGTCCTGACGTCCGATGTCCAACCACAACCCGTCGTAGCCATACGACCCGACGGGCTGTCCGTCAGCCAGAAGCTTTAGCACGATATCCGGCAGATCGATCGGCTCGTCGGCCGGCACGTAGCTCGTGACGATCGGATCGATGATGTAGACGCCCATGCTCACCACCTGGCTGTGCTCGGGCTTCTCCTCCCAATCGACCACGCGACGCGTGGTCTTCAGGTCGCCGTCCAGGCGCAGGATCCCGTAGTCCGAGCGGATCGACCGGCGGTGGGTGGCCACGGTCAGCGCGTTGCCCGCCCTGCAGTGGGCGTCGTAGAGCTCGCGGTAGTCGAGGGTGGTGAGGATGTCGCCGTTCATCATCAGGAACGGCTCGTCCAGATGGCGCATGTCGGCGAGAGGTCCGGCGGTGCCGCGCGGCGTGGCCTCGTGGAGGTAGCTGATGTCCACCCCATACTCCGAACCGTCCTTGAACACGGCCTCGATCAGGTGCGCGAGGTAGCCGACGGCGAAGGTCAGGTCGCGGAAGCCCGCCGCGGCCAGCTGCTTGACGACTACCTCGAGGATCGCGCGGTTGCCGATCGGCAGGAGCGGCTTGGGCAGCACGGTGGTGAACGGCGCGAGCCGGGTGCCCCTGCCACCGGCGAGGATCATCGCGTTTCGGGCGGGCGGGTTCAACGCCTGCGCAGCCCCATCCTGCCCGTCTCCCGATTCACGGCGACGTTACGGTTCAGCAGGACGGCGACGATCGTCCATAAGACGATCCGCACGTCGAGCCACAGGCTCCAGCGCGTGGCGTACAGCTGGTCGAGCACGACCTTCTGCGGCAGGATCCGCTCAAGGTAGTGGTCGAGCGGCGATTCCGGGTCGAGGATCGCGGACTCACCCGCGAAGGCGAGCTGCGAGAGGCCCATGATTCCCGGTCGCACCCGCGTGATCTCGGCGTACGCGCGGGGAAAGTGGGCGACGAAGTCGTGGTCCTCGGGCCGGGGTCCGATCAGGCTCATGTCGCCTCGAACCACGTGCCAGAGCTGAGGGAGCTCGTCGAGCTTGAACCGCGCGAGCCACCTTCCGACTCGCGTCAGCCGGTGGTCGCCGATCGCCGTCAGCCGCGCGCCCGTCGCCTGGTCGTGCATCTTCCTGAACTTCAGCATCTGCAGCATGCGCCCCCGGTGCCCCACACGCTGACAGCGGAAGAGGACGGGCCCGGGGGAATCGACCCGGACCAGCAGCGCGATCAGCACCATAACCGGCAGCAGGAGGACGGTGAGCGCAAGGGCTGCGATGAGCTCGAACAGCCGCTTCGTGGTCGACCGCTCCGCCGGAAGGAATGGCGCCTCGGCGCCTGGAAATCCGATTGCGGCGGCGTGTCCGGATGGCCCCGGCGCGACGCGCGCCGAGTCGCGTTCGCCATCGCGAACAACGATCTGACTCATGCGCTCGCCGCTCGGCTAGCCGATCGCGAGCTCTTTGTACCCCTCCGTCCATCCATTGACGGTCCCCTCGAGCCTCGCATGGACATTCCTTGTAAGGGAGAGCATTCAGTCTAACCCAAACGAGGGGGCTGGCAAGAGCGGGATGTAAAGCCTGTTCACAAGGGGGTGTTCGCGGCCCAGGGCGCCGCTACAATCGGCATTTCCCGGGGCGGCCAGATCGAGGGGGGGCAACGGCCCGAATCGCTCCGGCCCTCGGCCCGCAAATGGAGTTCAGACAGCCCCGCCAGACGGATTCCCTGGACGCGTCCCCGGCCGGCCAGCCCGTCGCCGAGGCCCCTCCCAAGGCGGTCGAGGGCCGCTCGCTCGTCGAGTGGCTCCGGATCCTGCGCGACGGGTGGGTCGCGGTCGTTGTGCTGATTGTGGTCGGGCTCCTCGCGGGCGGCGCGGCCACCGCCCTTCAGTCGACCCAGTACCGGTCCCACGCCACGCTCGTCGCCGGGTCGAGTCGGGGATTCCTGGACCCCGAGTTCGCGTCCGGCCTGTCGACTGTCGCCCAAACGGTCACGAGGCTTGCGAGCTCGGCCGCGGTGCTCGAGGACGCGGGCGCCGAATACGTGGCGATCGCACCCGACCCCGGCACTCGCGCCCGGCGCCAGAGCGAGATCAAGCTCAAGTGGCTCACGGCGCACATCCACGCGCAGCAGGTCGCCGACTCGGGCATCGTCGACCTGTCGGGGACCGGCAAGACGCAGAAGGACGCCCGCGACCTGGCGCGCGCTGGAGCGCACGCGCTCGAGCGCGCGGTCGGGACCGGGCCCGGCTCCATCGCCCAGCCGACGCCGAGCGTGCGGCCGAGCTCCAGGGGCGGTCTCGTCGTAAGGGACTTCAGGACCACGGACGAGGGCCAGGTGAGCCCCACGCCGCTCCGCAACCTGCTCCTGGGGGGCAACGCCGGCCTCGTACTGGGCATCGTCGCCGGGCTCTTGCTCGGCGCCACGCGCCGTCGCGTCCGGAGGCCCGACGAGATGGCGGCGGAGCTCGGGATCCCCGTCCTCGGCTCCATGCACGTGGGGCGCCTCGCTTCGGGCCGGGATCCCGGCTTGAGCGCCGCTCGCGCCCGCCTGCAGCGCCTCGGGCAACGCGACCAGGGCACGATCTTCCTGCTGACCGGCACCGTGCGGCCCGAGCGCACCGCGGAGTTCGCGGAGGCGCTGGCGCGCGCGTTTGCGGTCTCATCCCGAACCGTCCTGGTGGATGCGGACCTGTCGGCGCGCAGCACGAGCCGGCGGCTCCAGCTCGACGGCGCCCCGGGCCTCGCGGACCTCCTCGACGGCCACCGGGGCGGCAGCGCCGCGCAGGAGATGTTCCGTCCCGAGCAGGTCTCGGTCACGACCGTGAACGGAAGCGATCACGACACGCCGATCGAGGTCGTTCCGGCCGGCAAGGAGCCGCGCGACGTGGCGGCCGCGCTGGGCAGCACGGCGCTCGCCAAGAGCCTCCAGAGCCTGCGGCTTCGCTACGACTTCATCCTCGTCGTCGGCGCGGGGCTGGACCGTCCCGCGGAGGTGATCCCGCTCATCGCCACGGCGGACTGGTCCGTGCTGGTCACGCCGCGAGGCGAGCGGGCGCGGAACATCGAGTCCGCCCACGGCCTCGCCGACGCGCTCGCCGGGCGCGTGGCGGGAGCGGTGATCCTCAACCGGCGTTAGCTAGGCCGGCGTGGCAGCCGTGGCGACAGCGAGGGCGTGGCCGCTCGTCGGCGCTGCCCGCGCCGCCCGCGACCGGCGCGTCATCGCCTGGGTGTGCGTGGCGGGCGGCATCGAGACGGGGCTGGTCGGCTTCGCCGGGCACTCGAAGGGGCTGATCGTGGCCGCCGGTCTGGGGGTCGTCGCGCTCCTGGCCGTGCTCGCCCCGCAATTCCTCCTCGCCATGTTCCTGGTCGCCGGCGGGCTGAAGGAGGAGCCCTACCTCTCTGGGTTCCCGATCGACCTGACGGTGCTCACCGCCGCGGGCGTGATCCTCGCGATGGCGAGGCGGTCGCTCGATCGCGGCGGCCTTCCCCGGCTGCCGCCGGCGGCCGCGCTCGCGGCCGCGCTCGCCGCGCTCGTGGCGGCGAGCGTGCTGTGGTCGCCGCTCCCCGAGGACGGCCTATCCAAGGCGCTTCGATTCGAGACGTTCACGATGGCCGCGTTCTTCGCTCCGCTGGTGCTCGTGCGCTCCCGCGCGGACCTCGTCCGGTTGATGGTGTTCGTCGCGGCGTTCTCGCTGCTGATCGCCCTCACCGCGGTGCCCGGCACGGAGCCCAGCGAGCCGCTGACGCTGGCCGGCGGCCACAGCGAGATCGAGCTCGCGCTGTACGCGACCGCCGGCGCCGTGGCGTCGATCTACCTCGCGATGGCCACGAGCTGGCGCTGGCGCATCCTCTTCATCGTCCCGGCCGCGGTCCTGGCGAAGATCGTGATCGCCGCGGGATCCCGCGGCGTGCTGATTGGCGCGATCGTGGCCGCCGCGTTCATGGGCGTCCAGGCGATTCGCCGCGCGCGCGCGAAGATCGTCCCGATCGCCGTGCTGGTGGCCGCGATCGCGGTCGTCGCGGCCTTCGGGACGCAGCTCGCCGGCTCGGCGGCGCAGAAGTACCAGGGGTTTCTCTTCTCGGGCGACACCGCCACGAGGCTCGGCAAGCGCAACTTCCTGCTGGACGACGGGGTAGCGCTCGCGCTCTCGCACCCGCTCGGGCTGGGCGCGTCCGGATATCAGGGCGCCACGCAGTTCATCTACCCGCACAACGCGCTCGTGGAGGCCGCCGACGAGCAGGGGGTGCTGGGGGCGGCGCTGCTGGGGACCTTGATGCTGGCCGCGCTGCGGTCGAGCCTACGGCGGCGGGGAGCCAGGGTGACCGCGGAGTCGATCCTCGCCGGCGGCCTGCTCATCGTGGTGATCAGTGACGCGATGGTCTCGCAGTCGTTCACCCAGTTCCGCGAGCTGTGGTTCGCGATGGGCCTGGCCCTGGCCTTGCCGCGGCTCGCGGCGGCGGAGCCCCAGCAGCGCGGCGAGCGTTCCCGCGCCGTAGCTCGCGTGGAAGCCGAGGATGCACGCGGGCAGCAGTAGCGGTCCCGGCCGCCTTGCGCGCCAGGCCGTCCTGATCCCCTCGGCAAGGCCGGCGGCCAGGTGAAGGCCCACGCCCGCGGCGGCGAGCAGCGCGAGGACGGCCGCGAGCGTGCCGTCGCCGAGCGCGACGGCGGCGAGGGCGGCCAGACCAAGTAGCAGGACGCACGCCACGAACAGGAGCGGCATGAAGTGCCGCAGCCGCATCGCCCGCCTGTTCTCGCGGACCGTCAGGAAGTTCCAGTAGCCGTTTCGGTAGGCGTAGCGCATCAGCTCCCGCGGTCCCGGCTGCGCCCGGTAGCGGCAGCTCGTCCGCCAGGTCAGGTAGAGGCGATGGCCGGCGGCCCGGAGCCGCTGGTTCATGTCGTTGTCCTGGTTCCGTGCGAGCCGCTCGTTGTAGCCGCCCAGCTCCACCAGGGGCTGCCTGCGGAACACCGGATAGGGGATCGTGTCCGCGAATCCCTGCGGCGCGGTGCGAAACGAGCGGCCCGACGAGGCGAACGGGGAGCCAAGCGTCCAGGCCGAGAGCTGCGCGGCGAGCGAGTCGCCGGCGGGCTCGAGGATCACGCGGCCGCTGCAGCCGGTGGCGCCGGTCCGCTCGAGCTCCTCGAGACAGACCCTGACGTAGTCCCGGTCGTAGCTCGCGTGCGAGCCGAGAATGCACACGTAGTCCGCCGTCGACTCGCGAAGCCCGGTGTTGAACGCGTGCGGCGTGAGCCCGTGCGGATTGTCGAGCACGCGCAGGCGCGGATCGCGCGCCGACATCTCCTGGAGCACCTCGCGCGTTCCGTCCGTCGAGCCTCCGTCGACCACCAGCACCTCGAGGTCGACCCCCGGTGCGTCCTGCTCGAGCACCGAGGTCACGGCGCGCTCGATCCAGCCGATCTCGTCGCGCACGGCCATCACGGCGGAGACCATCATCACTCGGCGGGCGGCCCCACCAGCTCGCGGTACAGCTCGAGCAGCGTTGCGCGCTCGGTCTCCCAGCTGTAGTGGCTCCGGGCCGCGCGCCGGCCGTTCTCGCCCATCCGCTGGGCGTCTTCGGGGTTGTCGACGATCCGCCAGATGGCAGCCGCGACGTCATCCGCAGACTCCGGGTCGACGCAGATGCCGCACTCGTGGCTCTCGACGATCCCCCGCCAAGCAGGGAAGTCGGAGGCGATGACCGGGATGCCCGCCGCCATGTACTCGAACATCTTTATGGGGTTGGCCTCCAGGTAGTTGGGGATCGCACGGAGGACCACGAGGCCCGCCTGCGCGCGGCTCATCATCTCGCCGACCGCGGGCCGAGGTAGCTGGCCGAGGTAATCGACGCTCTCCCAGCCGGGGCTTCGCTTCACCTCCTGCTCCAGGTGCGCGGGGCTGAAGCGGCCCGCAAGCAACAGCGTGGCGTTCGTTCGGGCGATCGCCTCGAGCATCACGCCCACGCCGCGCAGCTCCGTGATCGCGCCGGCGTAGCAGACGGCTCGCTCCCTGTTCGGCCAGTCGCCCGCCGGGCGGTCGAATTCGGCGACGCTCGGGAAATTGTTCACGGTCACGACCTTCCTCGCGACGGGCTCGAACCGGCGAGCGACGTACGGCTCCGCCGTCACGACCGCGGAGAGGCGCCGGACGGCAAGCCGCTCCCCGACGTCCGCGACCCTTGCCAGCGGACGCCTGATCTCAGCCGGTATCCATGGCTTCGTCACGATCTGCTGCGGCAGGTGCTCGTGTGAGTCGTAGACGACCTGCTTTCCCCGGCCGCGGAGCATCAGTGCGGCGGGCAGGAGCTCGGGGTCGTGCACGTGGTAGAGGTCGGCGTCGAGCCGGCGCGCGGTCCGGTACACCTCGAGCACGGTGCGCGTCATGCGGCCGAGCCGTCCCCCCGCGGGCGGAGCGACCCCGTGCACCGCGACCCCGTCCACCACGCGGTTCGATGCTCCGGGGACCACGAGGTCGACCTGGTAGCCGGCCGCGGCGAGCGATCGGCACTCCTTGGCGAAGATCCGCACGTCGTCGGCGGGGTGCACGGCGGTCAGGTGGGCGACGCGCGGCATGGGCTCAGAGGCGCCGCGACGCGGACGCCGCCAGCTTGCGGGCTCCCTCCGCCACACCGGCCGCGCGCAGGCCGCGTCCGTTCATGAGCCGGAGGGCGGAGACGCCGAAGACCTCGGGGCGGCACCGCCGCGACCGCAGCGCCGCCA
>VAXR01000193.1 GCA_005885165.1 Actinomycetota bacterium | reverse complement strand
CGTGGCGTGAAGGGGGGCCGCATGTCGCCGTAGGCCGGGTCCCGCTCGGTCACCTCGTGGCCGAGCGAGCGGAGCACCTGCGCGGTCTCGTCGACGGCCGTGCGCATGCTGTCCTTCACGCGGACGCCGAGGACACCCGGCTTTGCGGAAAGGGCGATCCGCAGCTTGCCGGGCGGAGAGCCCGCCGACTCGACGAATGGCCGCTGCGGCCGCTGGGCCGCCACAGCGTCGAGCCACAGCGCGCTGTCGAGCACTCCGCGCGAGACGCAGCCCGCCACGCTCAGGCCGTACCAGTGGTCGGGCGGGTCCATCGCGACCCGCCCCCGCGAGGTCTTGAGCCCGACCAGGCCGCATGCGGCCGCGGGCAGCCGGATCGAGCCGCCGCCGTCGGTCGCGGACGCGGCGGCCGAGAGCCCCGCGGCCACGGCCGCAGCCGAGCCCCCACTCGATCCACCTGGCGAGAGGTCGGGGTTCCAGGGATTGCGGGTCACGCCCCACGCCTGCGATTCGGTCCAGGGCCAGACCGCGAGCTCGGGCATGTTCGTCTTGCCGATCAGGATCGCGCCCGCCTCGCGTAGCAGGCGGACCTGCTCGGTGTCTTGTTCGGCTGGCGCGCCTGTGGCGGCCGAGCCTTGCGTGGTGATTTCCCCCGCCACGTCGAGGTTGTCCTTCACGGCCACCGGCACGCCGAGGAGCGGCCGCTGGTCGCCGGCGCCGGCGCGTCCCTCCGCCTGCTGCGCCTCGGCCTGCGCGCGCTCGGCGAAGACCACGCGAAAGGCATTCAGCCGCGGGTCGATCCGCTCGATCCGCTCGAGGTACAGGTCGACGAGCTCCCGCGGCGAAACCTCGCGCGCGCGCACCAGATCAGCCTGGCGCGCGATCCCGGCGAAGGCCAGCTCGATCGAGTCCATCGGCGTGGCACATTAACCGCTGTGCGGCCCACGCGGCAGGTGCGCCGAGAGGGCCTGGAAGCCGCACCTAGAATCGTTCCGGATGCAGGAGATCTCCTTCGACGAGCAAGGACTCGTGCCGTGCGTCGTGCAGGACTGGCGCACGGGCGAGGTGCTCACGCTCGCATACATGAACGCCGAGGCTCTCGAGCGCACGCGCGAAACCGGCGAGACCCACTTCTGGAGCCGCTCGCGCCAGGAGCTATGGCACAAGGGGGAGACCTCCGGCAACGTCCAGCGCGTTCGCGAACTGCGCTTCGACTGCGACCTCGACGCCGTGCTCGCCCTGGTCGAGCCCGCCGGTCCGGCCTGCCACACCGGTGAGCGCACCTGCTTCCACAACGGCGACCTCGAGCCGCCCGCCCCGCACGAGGCGCTGCCCGTCCTGGAGCGAACCGTCGAGAGCCGCCGCGAGGAGCGCCCCGAGGGCAGCTACACCGCCGAGCTGCTCGCGGACCCGGCTCGCATTGGCGCCAAGGTGCGCGAGGAGGCCGACGAGGCGGCGCGCGCAGCCGACGGCGAGTCCGATCAGAGGCTGCGCGAGGAGGCGGCCGACGTCCTCTACCACCTCACCGTCCTCATGGCCTCGCGCGGGCTCCGGCTCGCCGACGCCTACGAGGAGCTGAATGGCCGTCGCCGCTGACGCCGCGAGGTCCGGTCTCGAGATCACGCCGACCCTCGACGAGGTGCGTGAGCTCGCGCGCGACCACACCCTCGTCCTCCTGCGTCACAGCTTCATCGACGACTGCGAGACGCCCGTCTCGGCCTACCTGAAGCTGCGCGGCGAGGGCCCGTCGTTCCTCCTCGAGTCTGCCGAGCAGGGCCAGCGCTTCGGGCGCTGGTCGTTCCTCGGCGCCGGCCAGCGCTCGGTGATGCGCCTCGAGCACGGAACGCTCACCGTCGACGGCGAGCCGCAGCCGTACACGGACCCCTACGCCGCGGTGGCCGACGAGGTGGCGCGCTACCGGCTCGCGCCCGCGCCCGACCTGCCCCCGTTCGCCGGCGGCGCGGTGGGGATGTTCGGCTACGACCTGGTCCGCACGTTCGAGCCGAGCGTCGGCCCGGCCAAGCCGGACGAGCTCGGGCTCCCCGACCTTGCGGTGATGGTCTCGCACGTGATGCTTGCGTTCGATCACCTGACCCACCGCGTGACCGTCCTGGCCGGTGTCTTCACCCGGGAGGACGACATCGACCACGCCTATGACCAAGCCGTGGCGGCGATCGCCGGCGTGCGGGAGCGCCTGGCCGCGCCGACCCCGCGAGCGGACGCCGGTCCGCGCGTGCCGCCGACCTGGGAGTCGAACATCGGAGGCGACGGCTACGCGGCTGCGGTGGAGCGGATCAAGGAGCACATCCGCGCCGGCGACGCCTACCAGGTGGTGCCGAGCCAGA
Organism: Actinomycetota bacterium; assembly: GCA_005885165.1. Taxonomy (GTDB): domain Bacteria; phylum Actinomycetota; class Thermoleophilia; order Solirubrobacterales; family Thermoleophilaceae; genus AC-37. The sequence continues at coordinate 1,353 of VAXR01000193.1, read as the reverse complement.
GGTGGTCGGCCGACGCGCCGATCGACGCGTTCTCCCTGTACCGCGGCCTGCGCACCGTCAACCCGAGCCCGTACATGTACTTCCTCGACTTCGAGGACTTCCAGATCGCCGGCGCCTCGCCGGAGTCGCTCGTCAAGGTCAACGGCCGCCGCGCCGAGCAGCGGCCGATCGCCGGCACTCGCCCGCGCGCGCAGACGACCGAGGAGGACCTCGAGCGCGCGCGCGAGCTCCTCGCGGACGAGAAGGAGCGCGCCGAGCACGTGATGCTCGTGGACCTCGGCCGCAACGACCTGGGGCGCGTGTGCGAGTACGGGACCGTGAAGGTCGACGAGCTCATGGTCGTGGAGACCTACTCGCACGTCATGCACATCGTCTCCTCCGTGTCGGGAACGCTCGCCGACGGCGTGACCCCGATGGACGCGCTCCGCGCCTCGCTCCCGGCGGGGACGCTCTCGGGCGCGCCGAAGATCCGCGCGATGCAGATCATCGACTCGGTGGAGCCCACGAGCCGCGGCCCGTACGGCGGCGCCGTCGGCTACCTGTCGTTCACCGGCGACCTCGACACCTGCATCTACATCCGCTCCGCGCACGTCAAGGACGGCCGCATGCACGTGCAGGCCGGCGGCGGGATCGTGGCGGACTCGGAGCCCGGCTACGAGGTGCGGGAGACCGAGGCGAAGGCGAACGCGATCTTCGAGGCGGCGGCGCTCGCCTGCCGTCAGCCCGACTGGGCGTAGGGGACCGGCACCGCATGCGCGTCCTCCTGATCGACAACTACGACTCGTTCGCCTACAACCTCGTCCAGTACCTGGGCGAGCTCGGCGCCGAGCTCGACGTCGTGCGAAACGACGTGATGACCGTGGACGACCTGCTCGCGCGCGGCGCGGACCGGGCGGTGATCTCGCCGGGGCCGGGCGCCCCGCCGGACGCGGGCGTCTCCGTCGAGCTCGTCCGGCGCCTGGCGGAGCGGGGAACGCCCGTGCTCGGCGTCTGCCTCGGGCTCCAGTCGCTGGCGGCGGCCTTCGGCGGCTCCGTGGTGCGCGGCGATCCGGTCCACGGCAAGACCACGCTCGTCGAGCACGACGGGCGGACGATCTTCCGCGGGCTCGACTCGCCGCTCGAGGCCGGCCGCTACCACTCGCTGGTGGTCGATCCGGACCTGCCGGATTGCCTGGAGCGCTCGGCGTGGTCGAACGGCATCGTGATGGGCGCCCGCCACCGCGAGCTGCCCGCGGAGGGGGTCCAGTTCCACCCGGAGTCCGTCCTGACCGAGCAGGGGAAGATCCTTCTCCGGAACTTCCTCGACGGCGCCTCCGGCAGCCGATGACGAACCAGGTGCTCACCCGCGCGGTG
>VAXR01000001.1 GCA_005885165.1 Actinomycetota bacterium | reverse complement strand
CCGCGCGCCAGCCGCGCTTGACCATGTTGAACGGGAACGAGAGGTCGTGGCCCATCCGCGGGTCTACGACGATGTACGCGTCGCGCCGCGTGGCGTAGAGCGCCCCGTTCCCGCCCGTCACCCCGCCGAGGCCCGACTCGAGCGCGCGCACCGCAAGCTCGTAGCGCCAGTAGGCACCCTCCTCGTTGGTCCCGTCGTCGCGCGTGAAGCGCACATGCCCGCAGACGTAGCCCACCTTGGGATCGGCGAACGGCGCCACCAGCCTGCGAAGCGCATCGGGCGCCAGCCGGCAATTCGCGTCGGTGAAGGCGACGATCTCGCCGGACGCCGCCTCCACCCCCGCGTCCTGGGCGCGGATCTTCCCGCCACGCGGCAGCTCGAGCACACGATCGGCGCCGGCGGTGCGCGCCGCCTCGACCGTTCCGTCAGCCGACCCGTCCGAGGCCACGATCAGCTCGAGGCGGTCGCGCGGGTAGTCGAGCGCCAGGGCGTTCTCGATCTTCGCCGCGATCACGTCGGCCTCGTCGTGGGCCGCGACGATGAGCGAGATGGCCGGCGGCTCGGCCGGAGCGTGCCGCCGGTCCGCGCGCGTGCGCCGGAGCCGTGCGAGCAGCCAGAGCAGCAGCGGGTAGCCGGCGTGGGTGTACACGATGAGGGCGAGCGACGCCCAGAAGAGGACCTCCAACACCGGTCGCTGATTATCGCGGCGCCCCGAGCGGCGCCGGGGCGCCGGCGCGCTCCGCCACGCGCTCGGCGAGCCGCCGGATGGTCGGGCAGTCGATGCCGTGCCGTGCGGCCGCGCGCAGCACGGAGCCCGCAATCGCGTCGAGCTCCGGCTCGACGCCCGCCTCGATGTCGCGCTGCATCGACGTGCCGAGCGACGCGTGCGCGTCGTCGAGCTCGCCCATCGTCGCGGCCACCGCCACGTGCGCTCCCTCGGCGGTGGCGACGGCCACGCCCTCCTGAACGCACGCCGTCAGCTCGTCGCGGAGCTCCGGCGTGGTCCGGATCGGGCCGAGCCGCAGGTCGTAGGCGCTCGTGGTGAGCGCCAGCGCGTTCAGCCGGACGAGCTTCTCCCACATCGCCTGCGCCTCGCTGTCCATCACCCGGGCCGGAACGCCCGCCGCCTCGAGCGCCCCCGCGAGTCTCTCGAGCGGTGTGCGCATGGCGCCGTCCGCGCTCGCCATGTCGACCCCCAGGAACCGGCTCGTCTGGACGACGTGCGTCGGTGACGTTCGGAATGCCTCGATCCGGATCGACCCCGCGACCGCACGCGAGCCGAAGCGCTCGCGCAGCGGCGGGAGATGATCGAGCCCGTTGAGGAGCGGGAGCACGATCGCCGGCTCCGCCGCGACCCGCTCGAGCGCCGGCTCGAGGTCCCGCGCCTTCGTGGCGACGATCAACCCGTCGGCGGGCTCGGGCAGCTCGGTCACGGCTCGCACACGCACCTGGAACGACCCGAGCCGCTCGCTCTCGACCTCGAGCCCGCCGCGCTCGATCGCAGAAGCCGTCACGTCGCGCGCGACGACCGTCACGTCGCGCCCCGCGCGGGCGAGCGCCGCCGCCAGGAAGCCGCCGACGCCGCCGACGCCCAGCACAGCAATCCGTTCCATCGCCTCAACCCTAGGCGTCAACTCAAAAGGTCCCGGTAAAGCGCGAGCGTCTGCTCGCCCGCCCGGTCCCACGAATAAGGGCCCGCCGCGGCGCGCGCCGCGGCGTCGGCCAGCTCGCGGCGCGCACGCTCGTCGCCCAGAAGCTCCTCGAGCGCCGAGCCGAGCGCGGCCGGGTCCCCAGGCGGCACCAGGCGGCCCGCGCCGTGGCGCTCGACCAGCTCGGTGAAGCCGCCAGCCGCGGAGAGCACCATCGGCTTGCCGAACGCCAGGGCGGTGTACAGCACCCCCGACTGGTCGATCTCGCGGTACGGCAGCACGACGACGTCGGCCCGCCGGAAGTACGCCGGGATCTCGGGATCCGTGACGAAGCGGGTGACGAAGCGGACCGTTCCCCGGGCGCGGCGGGCCGCCTCGCGCAGCGGCTCCACCGGCATCCGCGGCATCCCCACGATCCACAGCTCGGCGCCCTCGACCTCGCGGAACGCCTCGAGCAGGACGTCGATGCCCTTGTAGGGGCGCAGCAGGCCGAAGAACAGGACGACCGGCCCCTCCACGGCAGCGAGCTCGTCGGGGAGCCGCTGCTCGTCCGGCAGCCGCGTGAGGTAGTCGAAGGCGCCGTGCGGGATCACCCGCACGCGGTCTGCGGGGAGTCCGAGCTCCTCGCGGAGTCTCGAGGCGCCGTGCTCGGAGTGGGCGACGACGGCGTCCATCCGGCCGGCGAGGCGCCGCGTGGCGGCCACCTGGCCCGGCCGCGGCTCGCGCGGGAGCACGTCGTGCGCGGTGAGGACCTGCGGCCGCGTGCGCGGCAAAAGGGCCACGTCGAGTGGCTGCACCGTCAGCCACTGCCAATGGACCACGTCCGCCCGCCGCGCGTGCCGCCGGTAGCGCAGCATGTCGGGGACGTGCTCGGCGAGCTTCAGGGCGACTCGGCCCCGGGCGTCCAGCCCGCGCCGCGCCGTCCTCCGGTAGAAGAGCTCGTTCACCTCGTACCCCTCCTCGCGCGGCGTCGGCCCGTAGAGGAAGTGGCTCGTGACGAGCTCGACCTCGCCGCCCGCGCGGGCCAGCGCTGCGGCCAGCGCGTGGTCGTACGGCGGCGTGTACGCCGAGGGATCGACGAGCTGGATCCGCACCGGGGGCGATGATGGCGGATGTGCTCATCTCGTACTGCGTCGTGAACACGAACGGCGGCGAGCTCCTGGCGCGCTGCCTCGACGCCATCGACGCGACGCACCCGCCGGAGCGCGACCGGGAGGTCCTGGTGCTGGACAACGCGTCGGATGACGGCTCCGCGGAGATCGCGCGCTCGCGCGGCGACTCCCTCCGCCTGATCGCCCTCGACCGCCGCACGGGCAAGGCGGAGAACGACTCGACGCTGTTGCGCGAGGCCCGCGGCGAGTACTGCCTGCTCCTCAACGAGGACGCGGAGCTCCTTCCCGGCGCCCCCGCCGCGCTGGTCGCGGCGCTGGAGGAGAACCCGCGCGCCGGCGCCGCCGCATCCCAGCTGCTCGACCCCGACGGGCGGCCGCAGCCCTGCGCCTGGCGCCTCCCGGGCGTGACCACGGCGCTGATCGGCGCGCTCTTCCTGCACAGGTGGCTGACCGTCCAGCACGGGGGCGTGGTCGGCTGGGCGCAGTCGAGCGCGATGCTCGTCCGGCGCGCCGCCGCGGAGGAGGTTGGGTTCCTCGACCCCGCGTTCTTCGTCTATTCGGACGAGACGGACTTCTGCAAGCGTCTCGGCGACGCCGGCTGGCAGACGCTGCTCGTCCCCGCCGCGCGCGCGATCCACCACGAGCAGCTCGCCAGCGACCGCGAGGCGGCGGAGCGGCGGATCGTCGAGTTCCACCGCAACCGCGACCTCTACATGCGCAAGCACCACTCCTCCGCCGCCGCCCTCGCCGTGCGCGTCCTCACGGCCTGGGCCTACCTGGTGCGCGCCGCCGGGGCGGTCGTCGTGCCCGGCCACCACGCCGGGCGCTACCTGCTGCACGCGCGCCAGGCGCTATCGCCCGGGCGGGGAGAGGGCGTCAGGGAGGCGGCGGAGCGCTACAACCGGGCCCTCGCGGGAGCTTCATGACCGGTTTCTAGTATGCGCTCCGTGTTCCTGGACAGCTCCCGCCGGAGGCGGCGACGCTGGCCCCGGTTCGCGCTCGCAGCCATCGTGCTCGGCGCGGGCGTCGCCGTGGGCGCGTACTTCGCCTTCTTCCAGAAGCCCGGCAACGTCTCCCATCCGAACGCCGAGTTCACGGCGTCGGGTCCGCCGAAGAAGCCGAAGGCCGTCGGCGACACCTTCAAGTGGCCGATCTACGGCTACACGAAGCAGCGCACGCGGTACCTCAACGCGAACATCGGCCCGCCCTTCAAGCAGATCTGGGAGTACCAGGCCGGTCCCCTGATCGAGGTGCAGCCGATCCTCATCGACGGGGTCCTCTACTTCTCGCCTAACGACGGGACGGTGTTCGCCATCAGGGCCAAGGACGGTAAGGAGCTGTGGAGGGAGAAGGTCGGCTCGTTGAACGCGTCGACCCCCGCCTGGGACCACGGGCGGCTGTTCGTGGTGACGATGTCGAGCAACGTGACGGCGCTGCGGGCGAAGGACGGCAAGCGCCTGTGGGGGCGGGGGCTGTCGGCGCCGTCGGAGTCGTCGCCGATCGTGATCGACAACGTGGTCTACTTCGGCTCGCAGGACGGCACCGTCTACGCCCTGCGCGCGGGCGACGGCAGCACGGTGTGGACCTACCACGCCGGCGGTTCCGTGAAGGGCGGCCTCGCCTACAACAAGGGGAACCTCTACTTCGGGGACTACAGCGGGAACGTCACCGCGCTTCGCGCGAGCGACGGGTCGCGCGTGTGGAGTACGGGCACGAACGGCCGCGCCTTCCAGCAGTCGGGCGAGTTCTACTCGACGCCGGCCATTGACCACGACCGCGTGTTCCTCGGCAACACGGACGGCTTCGTCTACTCGTTCACGGCCCGTGACGGCCAGCTCGCCTGGCGCCACGGCACCGGCGCCTACGTCTACTCCTCGGCGGCCGTCGGCCCCGGCCCGAACGGCACGCCGACCGTCTTCATCGGCGGTTACGACCGCACGTTCTACGCGTTCGACGCGCGATCGGGGAACGTGCTGTGGGCGTACTCCGCCCCGGGCCGCATCTCGGGTGCCCCGACCCTGATCGGGCGCGTGGTCTACTTCGCCGACCTCGATACGAAGACCACCACGGCGCTCGACGTACAGACCGGCAAGCAGGTCTGGTCCTTCAACGCGGGGATCTTCAATCCGGCCATCTCGGACGGGAAGAGGCTCTACCTGACCGGCTTCGGGAGGGAGTTCGCCTTCGACCCTCAGACGACGAAGCAGAAGCCGAAGTCGAAGACCAACGTCGCGTTTCAGAAGTACTTCTGACCGCCGCAGCCAGTGGCCGTGACATCATCACGGCGCGTGCGAGGAGCCCTGGACCGCGCGCGCGGGCCGTTCGTGCTGCTGATCGCCCCGGCGCTCGTGCTCTGCGCCGTGTACTGGGGCGAGGTGGCCGCGAACCTCGGCGACTTCGCGCGCACCACCTACACGAACGCCGACGCCGCGGCGGGCCCGGTGATCTCCGGCACGCTTCACGGCTTCGGTCACGATCACGCGACGCTCGGGAACCTGGCCTGGTTCACGTCGCTCTGGTTCGGCCTCGCCATCCGCGGCCTCTCCTTCCACCGCGAGCTCTGGATCGTCGTGCCCTACGCCGTCGTCCTCGCAACCGCGGGGCTCGTGTGCTGGGGCGTGTTCCGGGTGGCCGGCCGTCACGCGGCCCTGGTCGCCACGGTCCCGATGCTGTGCCTGAGCCCGGTGGCCCTGTACTGGTCGTCGAACCTCGTCTCGCACTCGCCCACGTGGCTCGCCATGGCGATGCTCGGCGTGTACGCCACCACGCTCGTGCCGGGCCAGCCGGCGGCGCCTCGCGCGCGGCGCGGCGTGCTGGTGGCCGCGCTGGTCGCGCTGGTGGCCGGCACCAACGCAGCCTCGGACTACCTGCTGTTCGCGTGCGGCGTCGTCCCGCTCGGACTGGCGGGCGTGGCGGTGTGGCTCTCGAGCCCGGCGGCCGCCAGTCGCCTGGCGGCCGCTCGGGCGATCGCCGTCTCGCTCGGCGCCGCCGCCATCGCTGCCGCGACCACGGTGATCATGCACGGCCTCCACGTCCACTCCGGCAACAAGACCGGCGGCCCGAGCATCCTCAACCCGTCGAAGGTCGAGGGCAACCTCAAGGTCCTGTGGCGGATCTTCCTCGGGCTCGGCGACGTCAAGGCGACGCGCCCCGGCTTCCAGCCCGCGGCCGCCCTGCGGGTGCTGTGCCTGATCGCCGCGATCGCGGCCGTCGCCGCGGCGGTCGCGGTCGTGCTGCGGACGGTCGTCGCGATCCGCACCCCGGATCGCTACCCGCCCGGACGGTTGCCGTGGGTCGTCTTCTGGACCAGCGGGACGCTGCTGCTCCTGGCCGCGTACCTGGTCAACGGCTACGCGACGCTCGAGCCGCAGTTCGAGGCGCTGCGCTACTTCGTGGGCGCCGTGTACTGCGGCGCCGCGCTGGCCCCACTGGCGCTGACCCGCGCGCGTGTCCCGCTCTATGGGGCCGCGGCAGCGGGCGTCACCGCCATCGCGCTGGCCAGCACGATCGTGATCGCCAAGGTCGGGATCTCGCAGGCCTGCTGTGCGGAGCTTGAGACCGGCGCACCGAGCCCGACGCTCGCCAACCGCGTTAGCGCGATCGCCGGCCGCGAGGGGATGAAGCGGGGCTACGCCGGCTACTGGTACGCGCTCGGGCTCTCTTGGTTCGCGAAGGACCGGTTCCGCGCGTACCCCGTGGATCGCTGCGGAGAGCACCTCAAACGGCTCTGCCCGTCCTTCTACAATCACCTCTCCTCGTGGTACGAGCCCAACCGGGCTCGAAGGAGCTTCTTCCTCTCGTCGGGCGACAGGCTCCCGCGATCCGCCAAGAGCTTCGGCCGCCCCGTGCGGACCTACCGGTTCAGCGGACTCCGGAGCGACCTAAAGCTCTATGTCTACGACTACGACATCGCGACCCGCATCGGGCCGCGCTGAGCGCGCTCCCGGGCGCACCTCGGGGGCGGGCGCTCTAGCGCGGTCGCTCCGGACGCACCCGGAGCTCTGGGCGCTCGGGGCGATCGTCGCGGGCGGGATCGCCCTTCGCTTCTCCACGCTCGGGCTCCAGAGCTTCTGGGCGGACGAGGCGGTCACGGTCGGCCGGGTACTGCGGCCGAGCCTGTGGAGCACGCTCGGACAGGTGCACTCGAGCGAGGCCACGCCGCCGCTCTACTACATCCTGGCCTGGCTCTGGACGCGCGTGTTCGGCCATTCCGAGGTCGGGATCCGCTCGCTGTCGGCGGTCTTCGGCACGGCCACGATCCCGGTCGTGTGGTGGGCGGGGCGCACGCTCGTCTCGCGCGCCGCCGGGATCGCCGCCGCCGCGCTCGTCGCGGCGAGCCCGGCGATGGTCTGGTACTCGCAGGAGGCCCGCGCGTACGTCCTCCTGATCCTGCTGAGCGCGGTGGGATTCGGGTTCTTCGCGGTCGCGGTGCGGCGGCGCGAGGGGCGGATGGTCACGTGGTGGGCGGTCGCCTCGGTGCTCGCGCTGCTCACGCACTACTTCGCGATCTTCACGATCGTGCCCGAGGCGCTCGCCCTGTTCGTGCTGCTTCCGGAGCTCCGCCGGCGCGTGGTTGCGTCGTCCGCCGCGATCCTGGCGGTCTGCGGCGCGCTCGTTCCGCTGGCCGTGCATCAGGCGAACCAGGGCCACGACGTCTGGATCTCGAACATCTCGTTCGGAACGCGCCTCGACTACCTCGTGAAGCAGTTCGTGTTCGGCTACCACGGGTCCTCGTCGAGCGTGCTCACGGTTGTCGTGCTGGCTCCGCTCCTGGCGACGGCGGTGCTGGCGACCCGCGGATCGTGGCGATCCCCCGGGTGGCGGCTGGCGGCCGCCATCGGAGTCCTTACGATCGGCGTGCCGATCGCCGCCAAGGTGTTCGGGCAGGACTTCTTCTTCCCGCGCAACGTGATCGCCAGCTGGATCCCGCTGGCCGTCGCCGGCGGCGGCGCGGTGGCGGTGCCGCGCCTCGGATGGGCCGCGGTGGCGGCTCTGTGCGCGGCATTCGTCACGATGGCGATCGCCATCGATGTGACGCCGAAGCTCCAGCGCTCGGATTGGCGCGACGCGGCCAAGGCCCTCGGGCCGGGCGTGCGCCCGCGCGCGGTGCTCGGCGCCGACACGGGCGCCAACCCGCTCACCTACTACCTGCGGGGCGCGCACAAGGTCTCGCGGGGGCGGGTGACCGTGAGCGAGATCGACACCCTCGCGTTCACCGCGGCCCCGGTGCGCCACGCCCGCGTCATACCGCGCGGCTTCCGTTTCGCCGGGCGCGGGTCGAGCCCCGGCTTCATCTTTGAGCGCTACGTCTCCGACAGGCCCCGGACCCTGTCCGTGGGGGCGCTGTCGGAGGTCAGGCTCGAGCCCGCCCACTCCCCGACCATCCTCCAGGAGCCGCGGTGAGCGCGGTAGCCGCGCGCCTTGGGCCGTTCGGGATGCGGATCCGCCCGCTCCTCGGCCTGTCGGAGCGCACCCGCCGCTTCTGCGGCGTGCTCGGCATCGCAGGGCTGATCGGGACCGGCCTCGTGATCGCCGTGGGCGCCGCCGGCGGACGCACCTTCGAGGTGCCCGCCGTGCCCGCCGTGCCCCCTGCATGGATCGACGGCGTCTTCCGGCCGCTCGGCTTCACGATCACCGGCGCCCAGTTCCTGCTCGTCCTGATCGCGATGAGCCTGAGCTACGGGCTCGTCGTTGTGGCGGGCAACGCGGTCTCCGCGCGCCTGGCGATCGGGGCGGTCGTGCTCCTCCACGTCATCTTCACCGTCGCCCCGCCGCTGCTCTCGAAGGACATCTTCAGCTACCTCGAGTACGCCCGGCTCGGGGTGGTCCACCACGTGAACCCCTACGGCATCCACGTGCGGGCGTTCGTGCACGATCCCGTCTACCGGTTCCTGGGGTGGAAGAGCGTGGCGAGCGCCTACGGGCCGCTGTTCACGGTGGCGAGCTATCCGCTCGCGTGGCTCAGTACCTCGGCGGGGCTGTGGATCATCAAGGGCGTGACGGGCCTGGCGAGCCTGGCCTGCGTCTGGCTCGTCTGGGACTGCACGCGGCGGCTCGGCCGGGCGCCCGTCCCGGCGATCGTCTTCTTCGGGCTCAACCCCATCCTCCTCGTGTACGGCGTAGGCGGCGGCCACAACGACATCCTGATGCTGCTCCTCGGGCTCGTCGGGGTGGCGCTGTTCCTGCGCGGCCGGGAGGCGGCGTCCACCGCCGCGGTCGTGTGCGGCGCGGCGATCAAGGCGTCCATCGGGGTGATGGTCCCGTTCATGGTGCTCGCGTCGCGCGACCGCTTCCGCACCATCGCCGGCGCGGTGGGGGGCCTGGTGGCGATGGGGATCGTCGCGGTGGTCGGCTTCCAGAGCCACGCGCTAGGCGTGTTCAGGGTGCTGAGCCACCAGCAGCGGCTCGTCTCGTCGGACGCGATCCCGGCCCAGATTGGCCGCGTCGTGGGCCTCGGCGGCGTGACGTCGGACGTCCGCCTCGTCTTCCGCCTCGTCCTGATCGGGTCGATCCTGTGGCTGCTCTGGCTGGTCTGGAAGCGCGGCTACGACTGGATTGCGGCGTCCGGGTGGTCGCTGCTCGCGTTTGTGGTGGCGAGCTCGTGGCTGCTCGGGTGGTACATGCTGTGGCCGCTCGCGTTTGCGGCGATCGCGAACGACAAGCGGCTGCGCGTGGCGTCGCTCGCGCTCGGCGCCTACTTCGTGGCGCAGCGCTGGCCGATCATCGTCCTCGGGGCGGGGTAGGCCGCGCCTACTTCCCCGGCGGCGGCGCCGGGCCCTTTCCGCACTTCGGGCCGGTCACCGTCGGCTTCGGCCGGAGTGGCCCGTGCACGGCGCGCACCACCCGCGAGCCGGCGACGCGCGGCCGATGCGAGTTGACGAGCAGATAGACCTTGTAGTCGGCGTGCTTGTCGAAGCTGTAGTGCGGGAAGCACATCACGTCGAAGCGGTGGTGCGTCTCGACCGAGCCGAACTCGTCCGGGAACGGGCGCCCGAAGTGGGTCGGCCCGCCGTTCGCCCCAATCCACGCGTCGTACGCGGCGAGGTCGCGCTTGACGAAGTGGTTCTCCCGGATCGTGTCCGGGATGTTGATGATCGAGGCCGCGAAGACGGCGACTATCGCCAGGGCAAGGAGGAGGTTGCCCCGGCGGCCGGTCAGCCTTGAGGGGGTTTCACGGCCGCGAGCCATGCGAACAACTCTATGGTCGCGCCGTGAGTGAGGATCTGCCCGGCGTGCGAGACGCCCGTCGAGGGGTGGCTCGTCGGCGAGCTCCCGTCCCAGAAGTTGAGGTAGAGGCCGTGGCCCGAGGGAGCGCCCCGGAGCGCGCGCTCGGCGTTGTGGTACGCCCACGCGTAGAACTTGGGCTTGCCCATGTAGTTGCCGAGCTGCACCATGTAGCGGAGGAGGATCGTGTCGAACTGGGGCGCCTTGTCGAGGTCACGGCCCCACCAGCGCATCGCCCACGTCCCGAGGTACCTGGCCCTGGAGCACGCGCGCGAGTCGTGTGCGCGGATGCAGATCGCGAGATGCGCGCCGATGAACGCCCCGTTGGCGTAGGTGAGCGGGGTGCCGTAGACCTTCCCGTTCCAGAGGTGATGGTTCGCCCAATTGATGTACGTGCGGGCGCGGTCGAGGTAGACGCGGTTCCCGGTCTCCTCGTAGATCTCGGCTGAGAGTGCGGTGGCGGCGCCTAGCGCCTCCTCCGACTTGCTCTCGTGCCGCGTCTCCCACCACATGCCGTCGCCGCTCCAGCCCCGGGCGTCGACGAAGTCGGATGCGCGCTTGGCGTCGGTCAGGTAGCGCGGGTTGCCCGTGGCGCGGTAGGCGTCGAGGAACGCGTGGCCCCACCAGCTGTTGTCGTCGAACCAGACGTGGTAGCCCGAGCCGCGCGGCCCCGGATAGGGGGCGTAGCCGCCGTGAGGCTGGAGGTCGCGGTCCCAGTAGCGCTCGGCGTAGGCCGCGAACTGGCGCACCGCCTGCCGGTTGTGGCGCGACGGCTGCGCCATCTCGACGGCGTCGAGGGTCTCGAACAGGCCGGCGAGGCTCCAGACGGTTGCCAGCGGATAGCGGTCGCCGTCGCTCAGACGGTCGTTGTACCAGCGCTCGCCGGGGTTCCAGAAGTGCCTGCGGGCGGCCGAGATGCCGTGCTCCGCGAGGTCCAGGAAGTGGGCGCGCTGCGCCTTGTACGTCGAGCTCGACGGCACGACGATGTGCGGGAAGCCATGGGTGCGCGCCGCGGCGGGCGCGGCGGCCGCGAGAGCCGCGATCAGGGCTGCGGCGAGGGCTGTGGAGAGACGGCGAGACAAGATGATCAGGCTAGAAATCGGCCAAGTCGGGCTCGAGCTTGACCCCCGCCGCGGACCCCTGGCTCCATATCCTGTCCCGGCGCGATGGCGACGGAAGCGATCACCCCGCGGGCGCGGCTCCGAGGCCTGGGCGCGGCCTGGCTCGAGTGGACGCGCGGATACGGAGTGGAGAGCTGGCTGGTGGCCCTCCTCATCTGCGGCTACTGCTGGCTATTCTCGCCGCCGACGTCGGACCTGGCCGCCGCGGTGTTCAGGAGCGACCTCTTCGCCCACGGCGGCCTCCTGATCTACAACGCGCAGTGGTACGAGGGCCACCACCTCCTCGCCTACAGCCTGCTCTCGCCGGTTTTCGGCGGCCTGATCGGGACCCGTCTCGTGGCCGCGCTCTGCACGCTGGGGGCGGTCGTCGTCCTCGAGCGGACGCTCGTGCCGCGCTACGGCACCGCCGGGCGGATCGCCGCCGTGCTGTTCGCTCTCACCGCGGGCTCCAGCCTGCTCATCGGGCGGATCGCGTTCCAGGTCGGGCTGTTCTTCGGGGTCGTGGCGATCCACCTGGCAACCCGCTCGCGGTTCGTGGCGGCGTCCGTCGCGGCCGTCCTCTGCGCGCTCGGGAGCCCGCTGGCCCCGTCGCTCGTCCTGCAGTTCGCCTTCCGCGAGGGCGGGACCTTCCCCTACCCGTTTCGCAGCAGCTTCGTCCAGCTCTTCGTCTTCGTCCTGCTCGGCCTCCTCACCCTCCCGCGCTCCGAGCGCCTGATCCGCGTTGGGCTGCTCGCCTACCTCGCTCTCGGCATCTACGCGCTCGCGGTTCCCTCCCAGCTCGGGGGCAACGTCAACCGCCTCGGCACGATCGTCGCCGCTCCGCTGTTCGCGACGGCGCTCTGGAACAGGCGGAAGCTCTTCCTGGCGATCGCGCTGCCATACGCGCTCTGGTGGCCGCTCCACGACCTGCTGCGCGACCTGCCGGACTCCGGCGGCCGCGGCACCGACGCGGCCTACTACCGCCCGCTCAACCGCTACCTCTCGGAGCACATCCGCACGCCCGCGCGGATCGAGATCCCGCCGACCCGGAACCACTGGGAGGGCGTCTACGTGGGCGAGCACCACGAGCTCGCGAGGGGCTGGGAGCGCCAGCTCGACCAGAAGTACGACGCCCTCTACTACGGGACGATCGTGACGCCGGAGCGCTACCGGCACTGGCTCGACCGGAGCGCGGTCCAGTACGTCGCGCTGTCGGATGCGCCGTCCGACTTCGCCTCGAAGTCCGAGGTCGACCTCCTGGTCGAGAACCAGCTCCCGTTCCTACGGCTGATCTGGCAGGACCGTCACTGGCGGCTCTACCGCGTGCTCCAGGCCACCCCGCTCCTGTCGGGGCCGGGCCGGCTCGTCGCGGCCACTCCCGACTCGTTCACGATCCAGGCGGACCGCCCCGGGCGCTTTACGATGCGCCTCCACTACTCGCCCTACTGGGCGGTCACGAAGGGCAGCGGCTGCGTCCAGGTCGGCGAGGGCAACTACACGGCGGTGACGCTCCGCCGAGCGGGCGCCGCGAAGGTCGCTACCCGGTTCGCCTTCGACCGGACGGTGAGGCAGGGCCGACGCTGTACGTGACCGGCTCGGGGGCCGACGCGCCGGACGGGGCCGGGGAGTGCGCCGCCGTGGTGGCGGCGGCCGCTTCGGCGTCGGGCGCGGCCGCGGGGCTGCGCGCGTCTCTCCACCGCCAGTAGAGGCTCACAGCGCCGAACACAACGAGCGCGTAGGTGTAGCCGAGCAGGACGTCGGAGACGTAGTGCTCGCCGGTGTAGACGAGCGTGAGCCCCATCGCGAACGCGTAGAGGCCGAAGGGGATGCGCCAGCGCCATCCCTTGTGCCAGAACAGCAGCATCATCATCAGCGGGAAGGCCGCGTGCAGGGACGGCACGGCCGCGACCTGGTCGACCCACTTGTTCTCGACCGCCGACGTGATCGCCTTGGTGCCCGTGTGGGAGAACATCTGGTCCTTGATCTTCTCGATGTGGCCGATGAGGTCGCGCTTCGCGGCGAGCCACGGCGGTGCAGCCGGGAACAGCACGTAGGTCGTAAAGCCGGCTACCGACACCCAGATCACGAGCGTCCGCCACTTCTTGAACAGCGGATAGGCGAAGCGCCACAGGATCGCCGCCAGCGTGAGCGTCCCGAAGAAGTGCGTGAGGTACACGACCCACGCGGCGTAGTCGTAGACCGCGGCGTGAGGCGGGTGGTAGAAGTGGTGCTGGAGCCAGATCGTCGGGATCGGAGTGCCGAACAGGAAGTGGTCGACGTCGATCGGGGGGTGGTAGTGGGTGCCGAACCCCGTGGTGTCCGCGATGCTCCGCGCGTAGTCGTACGCGAACAGGAACACGATGAACGGCAGCCAGTCGACGATCATCCCGCGCATCCACCGGCGCGGGTTGTTGAGCGACAGGATCAGCAGGCCGCCCATGAGCCACACGAACACCACGTCGCGGGAGAGCAGGAGATGCCCGAACACGGCCACCGCGACTGCCGTGGCCGCCACGTAGCCGGCGGCCGCGCCGAGGAGGACGCGGCGCGTCAGGGGCGACTCGCGCCGCGGGGGGACGGCGTTCGAAGCTACGGCTGACTGCCCGATCGCTTGACTTTCCATACGTACCTGGCGACGCGCCCGCCGCGCGTGTCGCTGCGCCGCCCCAGGACCCTCCACGGCGGCGAAGCAGACAGTGTATTAGCGGCATTCCCGGCCGCTTGAGGTCCCAAGGTCCGTTCTCAGACGCCGGTCGCGGCCGGCTCGGGCTCGCGCGTATGCCGGGGGGGCTGCTCCGGTGCCGGGAGCGCCTCGCCGCCCAGGACGATTCCCGCCGCGAGGAGCGTCCAGGCGATCGGGTCCTCGAGGAACGCGGCGTACCCGAGGGTGTGGAAGATGAGAGCGGCGAAGGCGGCAACGACGAAAGCGCGCCAGACGAGGGGGCGCGGCGGGTCACGGCCCCTGAGCGGGCCGAGGCGGGCGAGCAGCAGGCGGAACGCGGCCAGGAGAACCGCGGCGTAGGCGGCCAGCCCGATCACACCCTGCTCCGCGGCCACCGTGATCAGCGTCGTGTGCGAGGCCGTGGCCGCCTCCGGCGAGCCCACCCGCTCCCGCTCGCGGAAGACCTTCCCGAAGGAGCCCGAGCCGAACCCCCAGACCGGCCGGTGCACGAACATCGACAAGCCGCCGCGCACCAGCTTCGCTCGCCCGCTCGAGGAGGTGTTCAGCGACTGCTTGCTGCTCAGATGCAGGGAGCTGTGGCCGGCCGCCACCGCGATCCCCACCACGACCGCGCACGCCGCGAGCCCGTAGGCGAACAGGCGGGGGTTCCAGCGAAGCGCGGCGAGCATCGCCAGGCCGATGAGGAGCGAGGCGAAGCTCGTCTCGGAGAAGGTCAGGATCAGGCCCGCCCAGAGAACGGCGAGCGCCGCCAGCGCGATGAGGATGTCGCGGGAGCGCCGCGCCCACAGCAGCGCGGTGGCCAGGCCCACCATGACGATCGCGAGGAAGCGGCCGTAGATGTTCGGATCGAAGAACAGCGAGTTGACCCGGAAGTACGACTCGAACTCGTTCGATGCGATCACCTTGCGGTTCCAGAGGAGATGCCGGGTGGCGTACTCGACGAACCCGATTCCGACGAAGACGAGAGCCAGCACGGCGGCCACCGTGAAGCACTGCACCGCCAGCCGCCGCGACCACTGGACGGTTGTCAGGAGCTTGAGCAGCAGCGCGAACGGCACGTAGAAGAAGGCGACGTTCTTCACGGCCTGCTCGAAGTCGGAGGAGTAGAGCGACTGCAGCGCGTACAGCACGACGAACGCGAGCAGGGCCAGCTCGACCCGTCCCGCGGGCCGCTCCCGCCACGGCGCTCGTCCCCCGTTGGCCAGCGCCGCCGCGGCCGCGCGTGACGGGCGCCACAGCTGCTCGAGCGCGTAGGCCGCGATCCCGCCGGCCACGACCAGGTAGAGCGGCACCAGGAGGTTCGCGGACGTCTGGCCGGTCGCGATCGGGATCCGCACCGGGAGCGTGACGACGACGAGCAGCGGGAGCAGGGCCGGCCTCCGGCGCAGGACCGCGGCGAGCACCGCGACGATCAGGAGCGCCAGGACCGCGGCCGCGGCGGCGCGCGTCGGATGGTCGCGAAGGTGGCGAATCTGGTCGGAGTGCCAGAGCTCGCCGATCACGAGCGCGGGGGTGAGAACGAGGGCCACGAGCGCCGACACGGCGCGGTCACGCGCAGTCGGGAGCGCGAACACGCCGGCCGCGGCGAGCGCGGCGACGATCACGCCGAGCCCCTTCACGGCGGCCGCCACCGCCAGGGGCGTGCCGGCTAGCGCGAGATCAGCGCCCATGCCCTCTCCGTGACAGCGGCCACCTCCGGCGAGGAGTCGAGCAGGCGCGCCCACCCGGGTGTGCCGATCCGGATCACCATGCCGCGCCCGAGACGGTACGCGACCAGCGCCGGCCCGCGGCCCTCCCGGCCGGCGGCGGCGAGCGACCGGGCGCCGTGCGGAAGCGACCGCGACGGCTCCGTCTCGATGAAGGAGCCGACGACGCCGTTCGTCCCCCCGAACAGGCCGATCCTGTCCGAGCTTGCCACGAGCGGCGCCGGGCGCCCGAGCTCGGGGGAGGCTAGATTCTCGCCGAAGGCGTCGGCCGGCGCCGCCCGGCTCGGCTCCTCGAGCCCCGTCGTCGTGAGGACGACCGCGCGCTGCAGCGAGTCCACGCCCAGGGAGAGAACGCGCCCCCCGGTACGCACATATGCCTGAAGCTGAACGGCGAGCCGCGCGGTCGTCCAGGTCTCCGGGCCGGCCAGGACCACGCCGGCGTGGCCCGCCGGGAGCGGCCCGTGTCCGCGCGCCAATGCGAGGTCGGTCGTGACGTCGAAGTGCAGGCCGTGCGCCTCGAGGAACCTGAGCAGCGGGCCCACCGCTGCGGTCAGCCCAGCCGGCAGCCGTCCGTGCGCGAACGGGCGGGCGAGCGGGACCGAGCGCGCCGAGAAGAGCGTGTCCGCAAAGCCGTCGGCGTCGTCGTCAACCGGGTTCATCCCCTGCCAGGTCATGGTCGGCACGACCACCAGCACGCGCCGCCTGCGGCCCGCGTGCACGGTCAGCGGCACCCGCGCGGTGCGCCCGCGCTGGGTCACCACCGCGACGTACTCACCGGCGGCCGCGCGCCGCGGTATGCGCACTGCGACCACCGGCCCCTTGGCCTTTCCATGGGCGATCGTGCGCGGCGCTCCCAGGCGCCGGAGCTGCCACCGCACCCGGCCGCCGCCGCCTTCTACCGACAGGCGCGCCGTCCCGCCTGCGGCCACCGGCTCGAGCGGGCCGGCCGCCACCGTCCCTATCACCGAGAACCCCGTCCCCGGCAGGGACTCCAGGCGCGTGGGCGGGAGGTGCGGCGGGAAGGAGCCCTCCACCAGCGCGACGTTGCGTACCGACACCGACACGGAATAGTCGCCGGGCGGCAGCGGTCGGCCGCCCACCGTGCCGCCGAACCGGAGGCTGTGGGAGCCGCGCCGGCCCATGACTGTCGCAACCAGGACGGGTGGACGGCGATCGGTCCGCCAGATGCGGAGCACCGGCGGCGAACCGGACGGGCCGACGAACCTGACCGTCACCGGCGTGGCGCGACGCGCGAGCCCGAGCCGCGGCGAGACGGAGACGATGCGCGGCCGCGGCGGGTGGGTCAGTAGCAGGACGCCGGTCGGGCTCGTGACCGCGCGCCCCTGGTCCCTCAGGACGACGCGTAGGTAGTAGTGGCCGTCGCGCGGCACCAGGCCGTTGTCGTTCTTACCGTCCCACGTGAACGTGCGCCGGCCCCGTCCGAGGTGCGCGCCGTCGAGCAGCCGGCGAACGCGGTCGCCCTGCGGGTCGTCCATGTCGAGCGTCACACGGTCGCCGCGGGGAAGGGTGAACGCCATTCGCGCCCGGTCCATGAGGCCGTCGGCGTTCGGCGACATGTAGGCCTGGACCACGATGTTCTTCACGACCGCCTCGCCCGTCTTGAGCCGCTGCGTGACGAAGAAGGCCGCGACTGTCGCGACGACCAGCAGCGCGAATGCGGCGCGTGCGGACCTGTTGACGGTTTCGGTCACGGCAGCGGGATGATCTGCGCGTTCGGGACGTCGAGCTCGTGGAACGCGTCGAGCCCGCGCGGATTGTTCCGCGTGAACGCACAGCGAATGGTGCCGCCGTGGCAGACCACGAGCGCCGGCAGAGGGGAGGCCGCGATGTCGTCGAGCGCCGCGGACGCGCGTCGGAGGTGCTCCTCGAGCGACTCGCCGCCCGGGAACCGGAACCCGGCGCCGGCCCGCCGCCACTCCGCCCAGGCCTCGGGCTCCTCGCGCTCGATGTCGGCCACGGCGCGGCCCTCCCACGCTCCCCGGTTCGACTCCGCCAGCCGCTCGTCCACGCGCGGCTCGAGCCCGAGGACCTCACCCGCGATCTCGGCGGTTTCGCGCGCGCGGGACAAATGGCTCGACCACAGCGTCGCCACGCCGCCGTCGCCCGCCGCCGTCGCGGCGGCCTCGCCCAGCGCGCGCGCCTGCTCTCGGCCACGCTCGTTCAGCGGAACGTCGCGCCAGCCCTGCACGCGCTGGGGCGGCACGTTGTCGGCGGTCTCACCGTGCCGGGCGAGCAGTATCAAGCCACCGCGCGGGCCCCGCCACCGAGGTGGAGCTCAGCCGTCGCGACCATGGAAGAGCGGGAGGGTGTCCGCCCGCAGGCCAAGCCGAAGCGACTCCAGCGAGATCACGTCCTGGGGGAGGATGTTGCCGAGGTTGACCTGGGCGCCGTACTGCTCGATGAACCAGATCTGCTGGTGCTTCTGCGGCGCCTCGAAGATCAGGCGCGCCTGATCCACCTCGTGGACGATCTCGTCGATCAGGCCGGTGCGCGCCTCGCCGTCGGGCCGGTAGAGGCCGGCGTCGCCGGTCGCCCGCCCCTCGCAGATCACGTGGCTCGCTCCCGCCTCGAGCGCGGACTTGATCATCGACACCCAGCGGTACGGCGCAAGCAGCGCCGCGGGGTCCTTCTCGCCGACCTCGCCGAACACCGTGAATCCGTCCGCGAAGGACCGGATCAGGTCGACCTTCTCCTGCTCGGGCATCTGCACGGTCCCGCTCGACACCTCGACGTGCCCGATCCCGAGCTCCTCGAGCCAGGCGCGAAGCTCGGGGATGCGCCCGCGCAGCCACGCGAGCTCCGTCAGCGTGCCGCCCAGCATCACCGGAATACCCGCCGCCCGGTAGCGATCGAGCTTGTCCTGCAGGTCCTCCGTCACGTACGCCGAGCCCCAGCCGAGCCGCACGAGGTCGATGTACTGCCCCGCGGTGCGCGTGAGCCCCGCGGCGGACTCGGCGCTGAGCCCGACGTCGATTACGTGCGTGAGACCGACGGACCGCGGCTTCGGAGGCCGGTCCGGTAGATCCAGGAACCGGGGCACGGGCGCACCCTAGCGGGCGCCTCTCGTCAGCGGCTGATCTGGTCCGAGCCGACGACGACGATGACCGTCGCTCCACCGGAGAGCGTCGACGTCTGCGCGTCGATCGGCTCGATCTGCGAGATGCCGAGCTTGCGTGCCACCGCGCGCGCCTGCCTGTTCGAGCCCTGCTTGAACATCGCCACCGACTCGGTGCGCTGGGCGCCCGCCGCGGCGTTCGTTACGTTGCCGAGCTTGAAGCCACCGGACTGAATCCGCCCGCCGACCTTGGCCGCGAGGCCTGGCACGCTCGTCCCGTTGAGGACCGCCACGGTGACGGTCGACGGATCGATCGCGGGCGGGAAGTTCTTCTTCTTCTTGGCGTGGTGGCGATGGCGCGCGCCGGTCCTGTGGTTACCGGCCGTGCTCGACGTGGACGTTCCGCTGCCGGTGTCGGTGAGCGCGAGCACCCCGATCGTTGCGCCGGCACCGAGCACCAGCAGGCCGGCGACGATCAGCGCCAGATAGCGAGGCGGGGGAAGGCGGCTTTGGCGGCGTGACGCGAGCGGCGAGGACATGATCGCCGTGTTTCCGAGACCGCGCGACTCGCCAGGCCGAGTGAAGCTCGGCGACGGCGGTGGGCTGGGCCGCGGCGGGAGGACCTTCGCCCCGGTGCCCGTGCCACCGGAGTTCCCGCCGTCGGCGGGAGCGGCGGCCGGCGCAGCGGGCGCGCCGCCCGAGGATGCAGCGGTTGCGGCACCCGCGCCCGCGGCGCTCGCCGCGGCAGGGGTGCGCGCCGCGGCGGCCGCTGCTGCCGGAGCGGCTGCGGCCGCAGCTCCGACGCCGGCGGGCTCGGGCTGCGGCTTCGGTTGCTGCGGCGCGGCTTCCGCTGGGGGCGCGGCCGGTCGCGGCTGCGCTCCGGGAGCGGCCACCGGGGACGCCGGCCCGGGCGTGGCGCGCGGCTGCGCGGGGACGCGCGACGCGGCGATCGTGCTCGCGCGGCCGCCTGCCTCCGCCTCCGCCGCGCGCTCGGGCGCGCGGCCGGCCCACTCGCGCAGGCGCTTCAGGTCGCGCGCGTGCGAGAAGTAGAGGGCGGAAAGGACCGCGAGCCCCACGACCGCAGCAAAGCCCGCGTATGACCCGATCTCCTGGATCAGATGCACGAGCGAAAGACCTTAGCTGCGGGGGCGGAGAGCAGAGCGCCAGGGCTCATGTGGACCACTCGGGTGCCGGGGCCGTTTCGGGACTTCCGTCCCCGATCGCCCCCGCGCCGGAGCGCGCCTCCGCGAGCGCGGTGACCGTCGTTGCCAGCGCCTTCGCGTCCCCGGCGTACACGAGCTCCTCGACCCGCGCGAACGCCTCCTCCACCCAGTCCGAGTCGATCGGGGCGCGGACCGCGGCGACGATCTTCTCCGCCGGCGTGGGCAGCGGGCGCTCGTCGGGGTTGAAGAGCTCCTCGTGGATCTTCTCGCCCGGACGCCTGCCGATCGTCTCTATCGCCACGTCGAGATCCGGCTCAAGCCCGGCGAGCCGGATCATGTTGCGCGCGAGGTCGACGATCCTGACCGGATCGCCCATCTCGAGGACGTAGACGTCGCCGCCGGTGCCGAGCGCGCCTGAGCGGATGATCAGCTGGACGGCCTCCGGGATCGTCATGAAGTAGCGGGTCATTGCCGGGTCGGTGAGCGTGACGGGGCCGCCCGCCGCGATCTGGCGCCGGAAGATCGGGACGACCGAGCCGGACGAGCCGAGCACGTTCCCGAATCGCACCGTGGTGAAGGCCGTCTGCGGGAAGCGGTGATGGGCCGCCTCCAGGGCCCACTCGGCGAGCGATTTCGACGCCCCCATCACGGTGGTCGGCGCCACCGCCTTGTCCGTCGAGACGAGCACGAAGCGATTCGCCCCGGCGTTGCCGGCGGCCGCGGCGACGATCCGCGTGGCGACGGCGTTGTTGCGAACCGCCTCCACCGGGTTCTCCTCCATCAGCGGGACGTGCTTGTAGGCGGCCGCGTGGAACACGACGTCGGGCTGGTGCTCCTGGAAGACCTCGCCCATCCGCACGGCGTCCTTGCAGTCGGCGAGCACCGCCAGCGCCCGGCTGAAGTGGCGGTCGTGCTCGAGCTCCCGCCGGATCTCGAACAGGCTGTTCTCCGCGTTCTCGACCAGCACGAGGCGCTTGGCGCCGACGCGGGCGATCTGTCGGCACAGCTCGGAGCCGATCGAGCCGCCGGCGCCGGTGACCAGCACGACCTGGCCGCTCAGATAGGCCCCGACGCGGTCGATCTCCACCCTGATGGGCTCCCGGCCGAGGACGTCCTCGACCTGCACCTCGCGCACCTGCCGCATGAGCTCCACGCCGCCAGAGAGGAGCTCGAAGACGGTGGGGAGCGTGCGGACCTGGATGCCGCGCTCGCGGCACGCGGTCACGACCTTTTGGCGCAGCACGCCCGGCGCCGACGGGATCGCGATGATCACCTCGTCCGGCTCGGCGCCGTCGAGCACGCGCGGGAGCTGGTCGGTCGTGCCCTCGACCTTCAGGCCGGCAAGGCGGATCCCCTGCTTGCGCGGGTCGTCGTCGACGAACCCGATCGGCACGCCGAGGTCGGGGTTGCGGCGCAGCTCCGCGGCCACCAGCTGGCCCCCGTTGCCGGCCCCTACGATCAGGACCTCGCGCGCGCCGCGGCGGGCGATCGCCCCCCGGAACGGACGCTCGAGCACCGCACGCACGAGGAACCGCACGCCGCCCACGAGGCCGAGTGTGAGGAGGAAGTCGAGCGCGATGACGCCGCGCGGAAGGTGGAGCACGGCCTTGGACGGGATCGCGTAGGAGATCGCGACCAGCGCCACCGATGCGGTGACGACCGCCTTGAGGATCTGCTCGAAGTCCTGCTGGTCCACGAAGCGCCAGAGGCGGTGGTAGAGGCGGAAGAGGGCGAATACCGCCACCTTCCCCACCACCACGAAGGCGGCCGATTCAAAAAGAAGGACCTGGTAGCGGTGCGGGATCGAGGGGTCGAAGCGCAGGACGTACGCCATCGAGTAGGCGACGGCGACCATGCAGGCGTCGACCGTCGCCTGGGCGGCACGGTGCAGCGCGACGGAGGATGCGATGCGGGCTCTCATCAGCTTGAGCTCCCCCCCAGAACCGGCTCAGTCTAGTTGACTGATTCGTCGCTAACCTAGCCCCGCTCGATGCTCCAACTCGCCTCGATCACCGATCGCCTGGTCGAGGTGGCCACGAACGTAGTCGGAGATCTCGGGCTGGCAGGCGTGTTCGTGCTGATGCTGCTCGAGAGCGCCTGCATCCCGATCCCGAGCGAGGCCACCATGATGTTCGCCGGCTTCAACATCAGCTCGGCGCACCATCCCCATCCGTATTCGCTGGTCGAGCTCGTGGCGGTCGGCTCGGCCGCCAACCTGGTGGGCTCGTGGATCGCCTACGCGGTCGGCTACTACGGGCGCGTCGACCTGCTCGAGAAGCACGGGTCGAAGCTCCACATCCGGAAGAAGGACCTGGAGCGAGCCGACCGCTGGTTCGCGCGCCACGGCGACGCCACCGTCTTCTTCACGCGGATGCTTCCGCTGGTGCGGACGTTCATCTCCCTCCCCGCCGGCGTCGCGCGGATGCCGTTCTGGCGCTTCAGCCTGTTCACCGCCGCCGGCTGCGTTCCGTGGGTGCTCCTGCTGACGATCCTCGGGCAGCAGGCCGGCAACCGCTGGAAGACGTGGCGGCACAGCCTCGAGTACGTGGACTACGCGGTGGTCGCCGCGGTCGTGGTGGGGATCATCTACCTGATCGTCCGGCGGCGCCGGGATCGCTCCCGCGACGCCGCGGCCGAGACCGCCTAGATGATTGATTCCGAATCCGCGTGCCCCTGGGGCCGCGAAAATCGAGCTGGCGAAGGACGCAGGGCGAAGTTCAGGCATTTATGCCTGGACGAGCCCGAGGACGCGCGCCCAGCGAAGATTTGCAGCGGTATCCAGGGGTGCGGGGGTTTGGAATCAGTCATCTAGCTGGCGGCCGTGCACCGCGCCGGGCGGCTCTCGCTACTTCAGGCGGCGGCACTCGGCGCACTCCAGGGCCCGACCGAGCTCCTCCCGGTGTCGAGCTCCGGCCACCTCGTCCTGGTGCCGGCGCTCCTGCGCTGGGACTACGTCGACCTCGAGCCCGAGCTCAGGAAGTCGTTCGAGGTGGCGCTCCATGCCGGGACGGCGCTGGCGCTGGTCGTCGGCTTGAGGAGGGAGGTGGCAGAGGTCGTCCGCGAGCTCGGCCGCCGCCGGATCGCCCGGCATCTGCTCGAGCTCGTGCCCGCCGGGGCGGCGGCGTTCCTGCTCGAGCGGCCGATCGAGCAACGGCTCGGATCGCCGCGCTCGGCCGCCGCGAGCCAGGCGATCGGAGCCGCTCTCCTGGCGCTGGCGGACCGGCGCGCGGAGCGGCGCAGCCACGCCGACGCGCGCCCCCTCGACGGGCTCCTGATCGGGATCGCCCAGGCGGGTGCGCTCGCGCCCGGGATCTCGCGGAACGGCGCGACCCTCACCGCGGCGCGTCTGCTCGGCTTCGAGCGCCGGGCCGCCAGCCGGCTCTCCCGCCACGCGGCGCTCGCGATCATCGTCGCCGCCTCGTGCCTCAAGGGCTTCCGGCTGGCGCGGCGCGGACTGCCAGCCGAGATCGCCGGCCCGTTCGCCGCCGGGCTGGTCGCGTCGTTTGCGTCGACGCTTGCGTCGAGCCGGCTCGTCCGCCTGATGGACTCGGCGTCCTCGTACGCGCCCTTCTGCGCCTACCGGCTCGGGCTCGCGGGGGTCGCCGTCGTCGTCCTGAGGCGTCCTAGAGTGAGCGCATGAGCGAGAGCGCCTACGCGCGCGCCGGCGTCGACACGAGCCGCGCGGAGCGCGCGGTCGCGGGCCTCGTCGAGGTCCTCCGGCGGATCGATCCCGGCCATCCGTCGCGGGCGGTCCTCGGCTCGGGCCACTACGCGAACGTCCTCCGGATCGACGACCGCACCGGCATCGCGCTCTCCACCGACGGCGTCGGCACCAAGGTGGTCGTCGCCGAGCAGCTCCAGCGCTTCGACACGGTCGGCATCGACTGCATCGCGATGAACGTGAACGACGTGGTCTGCGTCGGTGCCGAGCCGATCGCCGTCCTCGACTACGTGGCCGTCGAGGAGGCGGACCCGGAGATGCTGCGGCAGATTGCGGAGGGGCTGCGCGAGGGGGCGGAGCAGGCCGGCGTGGAGATTCCCGGCGGCGAGCTTGCGCAGCTGCCCGAGCTCATCCGGGGCCATCCGTCGCCCTACGGGGTCGACCTGGTCGGCGCCTGCTTCGGCATCGTCGCGCTCGACTCGGTGGTCACCGGCAAGGCGATCGAGCCCGGCGACGCGTTGATCGGGGTGCCCTCGAGCGGGGTCCACTCGAACGGCTTGACGCTGGCGCGGCGGATCCTCTCCGACCTCGAGGAGCGACCGTCTGGGCTGGGTGGCCGGGCGGTGGGCGACGTCCTGCTCGAGCCGACCGTGATCTACGTGCGCGCCGTGCTCGAGCTGCTTCGCTCGGGTGTCGACGTGCGCGGGCTGGCGCACATCACGAGCGGCGGCGTGCTCAACCTCCTGCGGCTGGAGGCGGAGGTCGGCTATTCGGTAGACCATCCCTTGCCGCGCCTGCCGGTCTTCGAGCTGATCGCCGAGCGCGCCGACGCAGAGGAGCGCGAGCTGATGGAGGTCTTCAACATGGGCTGCGGCTTCTGCTGCGTCGTCCCGGCGGACCAGACCGACGCCGCCGTCGAGCTCCTCGACGCGCACCATCCGGGGACGGCCGTGATCGGGCGCGCGACCCAGGAGAGCGGCGTCGTGGCGATCCCGCCGCTCGGCCTGCGCGGCGACGCGCACGGGTTTCAGGCGGTGGGGTCCTCGAACTAGGCGCCTACCTCGTCCACCGCCGGTCTCCCGGCTCGTACGCTCACGCGCTCCGCTCCTGCGCTCGCGCTCCGCGCCTGCGCTCGCGCACCACCTGCGCCTCCCGGAGGGCGGCGAAGAAAGGGGTGGACGTTACGTTCCCGTCACTCTCATCGCGGTGCTGTCACGCCGCGTTCGCCCCCGCGGAGGGCGAGGGTCCTTCGCGCGTAGTCCGCCCGAGCAGCTGTCCTGAGTTAGCTACACATGGTGTAGTCAAGTCAGGACTGCTGCGTGTAGGTGCGCAGAATGGACCCCATCGCGGCGAGCCCGCCCGTGTAACAGTGCCGTAACGCACTGAGCGGCACGGCCTAGGCAGGCTCCCAGAGCCAGCCCGTGAGGACACGCACCGGCTTCACCTCGAACTCCGATGCGAGCCGCCACAGCTCCGCCTGCGCCCGCGGCTCCGGCAGGCGGCAGACCTCCTCGATCTCGCGCGTCGCCATGCGCCCGAACCGCCGCAGGGCGTCCGTGACGGCCGGAGGATCGGCAGCCGAGTTCACCGCCCCGGCCGCCTCCGCGGCGCCCTTCAGCTCGTCGTAGCCGGCCGCCCCGTAGACGCCGTGCCGCGCGCCGTCCTCGCCAACGAACACCGCCGACGGGAACGGGATCCGGTCGCCGCTCTCGTGGGCGTTCGCGACCTTGCCGGCGGCGCGGACCTCGTCGGGCACGTCCCGGGTCTCCTCGAG
>VAXR01000192.1 GCA_005885165.1 Actinomycetota bacterium | reverse complement strand
CCGGGCGAGCTTCGTGAGCGGGGCGACGAACGGCACGTGGTCGATCTCCTGGAGCGAGCCCATCCCCCACCGCCCGGCGGGCGCGCGGCCGCCGAGCACGAGGACCGGCGAGCCGTTCGCCTGCGCCGCGGCGATCGCCGACATCCCGTTGGTCACCCCAGGCCCGGCGGTGAGGGCGCACACCCCCACCTCGCGCGTGGCCTTCGCCCATCCCTCGGCCGCGAACCCGGCCGACTGCTCGTGGCGCACGTCCACGATGTCGATCCCCTCCTCCCGGCACCCGTCGTAGATCGAGAAGAGATGGCCGCCGGAGAGCGTGAAGAGCTTCGACACGCCGGCGGCGCGAAGCCGCCTGGCCACGAGGCGCCCGCCATGCAGCGTCGCCTGGTCTGCGGCGGCGGGGCGCACCTCGGTCGACATCGCGCGCAGGCTAACCGAGCGACGAATGCCGGAGCGCCCGGGCCGCCCGCTCGTCGCCGTCCTCGGATGCGAGCGACACGGCCGTCTCCTCGACCGCGGGCCAGAGCCGCGAGACGCCCTCGAGGTCCGGTGACCAGATCGGCACCGGATCCGACTTGCCCTTCAGCTCGACGGTGCCGCGCGGCTCGAGCGGGATCGAGTCGCGCGTCAACAGGCAGCGGGTGGCCTCGGTGATCAGCACGCGATCGCCGAGCTCGCGCGTGGCCTGCTCGACGCGCGCGGCCACGTTCACGGCGTCGCCCACCACGGTGAACTCGAGACGCCCGCCGCCGCCGATGCTCCCAGCCGACACCGGGCCGGAGTTCACGCCGACGCCCGCGCGCAGGCCATCGCCGTAGCGGACCTCGGTGGCGATGGCGACTGCGCACGCGGCCGCCAGCGCCCGATCGGCGTGATCGGAGAGCCGGTCGGGCGCGCCGAACACGCCCAGCACGCCGTCGCCGACGAACTTGTTCGCGTGACCGCCGTGCTCGTTCAACAGCGGTACGACGAGCCCGAAGAAGTCGTTGAGGTAGGCGACGGTCTCACGCGCGCTCGCGCGTTCCGCGAACGCCGTGAAGTCGCAGATGTCGATGAACACGATCGACACCTCCGCCTCCTCGCCCTCGAGCATCGCGCCCTCCTCGAGTACGCGCTCGGCGACGTCGGGATCGACGTAGCTCCCGAACGCCTCGCGCAGGCGTTCGCGCTCCTGGAGCCCCTCGAGCATCGCGTTGAAGCTGCGCGAGAGCTCGCCGAGCTCGTCACCGGAGAGCACCGGAGCCCTGGCGGAGAGGTCACCGCGCCGCACCCGCTCGGTCACCTGGAGCAGGTCGCGGACGGGCGCGATCACCGACCGCGTCACGAGCAGCGTGAGCTCGAGCGAGATCGTGAAGGCGACGACCACCGCCACCGCCACGTCGAGCCCCAGGGCGCCGATGTGCCCGCGGTCCGAGTTCGAGAGCCCGCTCACCACCACGCCGGTCACCACGTTGATCAGCGGCAGCGCCCCGAGCAGCTTCCAGCGAAGCGGCGCGCCCACGCCGACTCCGGAGAACGAGTCGGGCAGGTGGGGGAAGATGTCCTCGATCACCGGCCGCAGCGCCAGCTCGGAGGCGAAGAAGTGGAGGATCGCCGCGTAGACGACCGCCACCAGCACGCCGGCCGCCACCACGAGCGCCGAGTACGGCGGGAGCCCGAGGTAGGCGGGAACGAAGATCGAGATCGGCAGGACGATCAGCACGAGCGGCTGCCACCACGAGCGCGACACGAACTCGAGCGGCAGCCCGACCGCCGTCCGCCACGCCTCCTCCGCTCCGTCCCGGCGCGGCGCGCGCGACATCCAGTCGCGGAGCGGCCGCGAGCTGCGTCGAGATCGGCAGGACGATCAGCACGAGCGGCTGCCACCACGAGCGCGACACGAACTCGAGCGGCAGCCCGACCGCCGTCCGCCACGCCTCCTCCGCTCCGTCCCGGCGCGGCGCGCGCGACATCCAGTCGCGGAGCGGCCGCGAGCTGCGCGCGACCTTCTTTACGCCCGCGGCGAGCGCCACCAGCACGCAGCCCCACGAGACGAGCGTGCGCACGTGGATCTGCTGAGTGGAGACGCGCTGGTAGAGGGAGAAAATCCCGACGGTCCCGAGCGCCCTACGGAGTGGCCGGCACGTTGCCCTGCAGCCCGAACGGCGCGGGCACGAGCGGTGCCTCGCCGCGGTTCAGGCGCACGAACCGCTTGCCGTCGAACAGCGACGGCGGCGCCACGAAGCACGGCGGGAGCTCCATGCCGCCCGGCATCGCGGTGGTGTCGACCGGATCCTTACGTCCGACGTGGTCGGTGGTCCCGTTGCCGCCCGGGTGATCCGAGCGGCAGTCGAAGGTCTCGATCATGCCCAGCGGGACGCCGCGCCTGTACATGTTCGGCGCGAGGTAGGCGTTGCCGCGGTCCCAAATCGGCTTGGACTTGCCCGGTGGCTGGAAGCTGAAGCTCTTGTCGTTTCCGGTCGATCCGTCGAACGGCAGCATGTAGCGCGGGATGCCGCCCGGGCCCGGCCCGATCGGCTGGGAGTGCGTGGCCCCGCCGCCGTTCACGAAGAAGTGGGTGACGGGGTCCTGGTAGAAGCTCGCAAACGCCAGGATCGGGTTGAGCTCGGGCAGGAACGCGTGCAGGCCGTGGAAGAGCGGGATAGCACCCTTCAGGAAGCGCGCTCCCGCCGGGAGGTCCTTGCCCGAGACCCGGATCACCGGCTTCAGGTTGTTGAACAGGCGCTCGAGCGGCGGGCCGACGTTGCCGAGGTCGTTGATCGTCGGGCCGAGCTGGTCGGCGACGGGCTTCAGGTCGTTGATCAGCGGGTCGGTGTTGGTCGCGAACGCCGACAGGCGGGTGAGCGTCGCCTTCGACTCATCGAGGAAGACCGGGAAGATCGAGAACGTCTGGGCCAGCGCGTTCCGCTCGGCGGCGGTCGCGGAGAACGTGTGCTGGGAGTTGACGACGAGGTCGTGCAGCTGCCCGTAGCGCTGGTTGAGCGCCGCGAACACGACGCCCGTGTTGCGGATCAAGCGCTGGACGGCGTCGTGCTGGGCGTTCAGCACGCTGAGGACGCCGGCGCCGGAGGAGGCGAACTCGCCCAGGTTGCCGAGCGCGAAGTTGAGGTCCTGGCCCTCGCCGCGGATCGACTGCGCCGACTCCGCGACCCAGTCGCGGAAGGCCTTCTTCGTCTGCGGGTCGAAGATCCGCAGGATCTCGTCGAGCTCGACGGTCGGCTCGACCTGCGAGCGGCGCAGCGTGGCGCCGTCGCGGAGCGTGCCGTGCTTGCGGTTGCCGGGCGTCAGCTCGACGTAGGTCTCGCCGAGCAGCGTCTTCTGGCGCAGGATCGCGCGCGTGTCGCTCGGGATCGGCGTGTACTTCGGGTCGATGTCGAGCGTGGCGGTGGTGGAGTCGCCGCCCCTGTCGAGCTTCTTCGAGAGCACCTTTCCGACGGTGATCCCGGCGATCCGGACGTCGGCCTGCTGAGCCAGCGTCGTGGCCTCGGGGAAGTCGACCTTGAGCTGGTACTGCTTCGGCTTCAGCGGGATCGGCCCGCCGAACGAGAGCCACAGGAACAGCAGGACGCCGAACGTCGCGAGCGCGAAGATCACCATCGCGGCGATGCGCGGGAGGCTCGGAGCGTTCTTCGGCACTAGCGCTCGCCTCCTACGGTCGGGGTCAAGGCCGCGGTGTCAGGGAGGCGGATCATGGGTGGCAGATCCCTCCGACGCCGACCGCATCGGTAAGGCCGAAGAGCGCCTTCTCGACGCTCGATGAGAGTCCCTTCAGCCCGGGGCCGAGCGGCCCAGCGCTGCCCAGGTTGGTGTTCACCTGGTTTTGGATCGTCTGGCAATTGACGCCGAAGATGGACCGCCGGAACGGGCCGACGGCGTCGCTCGTGCTGAACAGACTGTCGGTCAGGTGGCCGACCCAGCCGACCCAGTAGAGGTAGCCCTCGTCCCGCGCACGCGCCTTCGCGGTGTCGGGACCGGGCGTGCAGCCCGTCTTGGTGATGCAGGAGGCCGGCAGGCCCTCGCGCCCGTGCGGGTTGAACGCGGCCATGTTGAAGAAGCGGTTGAGCTCGTACAGCACCTGCACGAGGTCGGGCGTCGCGATCCGCAGCCCGTGTGCGGCCGGGCGCAGGTTCTGCACGTACGGCCGCGCGACCTGCACGAACGGGCGGATCTGGTTCTGGATGATCGGCGCCGCCTCCTGCACGAACGGCAGCACCTGGTGGTTGGTCGTGTCGAGCTGGCGGAAGGCCGGCCGCAGCGAGTTGAGCGAGCTGGCGAGGAGGTCGGAGTACGGGCCGAGCTTCGTGAGCGTGTTGCGCGTGACCGACAGCGTCGCCGGCAGCTTCGACACAGCGGCGGAGATGTTCTGGTTCTCCTGCGCGAACGCGGACAGGACGGTGTTGGACGAGTTCACAAGCCGCTGGATCTGGCCGTCGGTGTCGGCCAGCGTGTTCGTCAGGTCGCCGTAGTTGTGGACGAGCCGCGAGAGCTGGTGGTGGCGCGCGGCGACCGCCGTCGAGATCCGCTTGAGGTCCTCCTGCGTCGGGCCGAGCGCCTTGAACGTGGCGTTCAGGTCCTTCCCGTGCCCCTGGAAGCCCTTGCCGAGGCCGTTGATCAGCAGCTGCAGGTAGGAGCGCGTGTCGGCGTCGAGCGACGAGAGGAACTCATCGGGGTCGACGTCCGGCTCGGTCGCCGAGACGGGGAGGGTCGCACCGCCCTTGAGCTTGTGCCCGCTCGTGCCCGGGTCGAGCTCGACGAACATGTCCTTCAGGCCCGTCCGCGGGCGGAGCGTCGCGGTGGCGTCGGAGAGGACCGTCAGCTCGTGGTTGTCGATCATGTCCCGGTTCAGGTCCATGGTCACGATCCCGACGCCGTTCTTGGTATCGACCCCGGAGATCTTCCCGACCTCGACGCCCGCGACCCGCACGGTCTGGCCCTGACCCGGGACGACCGCCTGGGCGTCGGAGAACTCCGCCTTGAGCTTGAACGGCGACTTCTCGAGGAACGGGATGTACGGGCGCGACTCCTGCTGGGAGATGATGTAGCCGGTCACGCCAATCCCGATCGCGAACAGCACGGTGAGGGCGATGAAGTCGGCGAGGTGCTTGCGGATCGCGCGCGTCACTTGCCGCCTCCCTGCGACTTGCCGCTGCCGACGGGCTCACCGAAGTTGTGCACGGCCCCGGAGTACTTCGCCGGATCCTTGACGTAGATCCGGCCCTTCGAGTCGGTCGCGAGGCCGACCTTCTGGAGCTCCTTCTGGTAGTCGGCCGGCTTGAAGTCGAGCGGGTTGGGCGTGGACTGGCCCTGGTGCATGCGCTCGATGTAGCTGCCAAGCTCGGCCAGGAAGAAGGCGGCATCCTCGCCGGCGACGGACTTCGGGACCTTACCGCCCTTCAGGAGCTTGTCGGCCAGGTTGATCTTCGCGGCTGGCGGGCTCGTCCCGGGCGGGATGATGCCGCCCGTGGCGGTGACCGCCTGATCGGGCTGACCCTTCGCCCCGTGCAGATC
>VAXR01000191.1 GCA_005885165.1 Actinomycetota bacterium | reverse complement strand
TCGTGCGCGCCGGGGTCAGAAGCCCGGAGACGGACGCCGTCTTGTCGACGACCGTCGGCCGCGACGGACAGCTGACACGCACGCTCGAGGGCTCGCGCAGGACCACCCCGCTCTGCCCGATCACCTTGTGCCTGTGGTTGCGGGCCGTGGCGATGAGCTTCAACGGGGCGCCGAGCTTCAGCAGGCGTGCCAGCAGCCCGTAGGCGGAGAAGTTGATCTTGTGCGCCCGCCCTCGACCGAACTTGAACGACGCCGACACCCGCGCAACCAAGCAGCCGTGGTGGCAGTTCTTGGCATGCGCCGTCAGATCGAGCGAGCCGGCGCACTTCGCGACCCCGCAGTCTGCGATGAACGCGAGGCCGTGGTGCGTGCGCAGGGGAAACGGCGAAAACGAGAGCTGCTTGAAGTGGCCCAGCGGCAGCTTGCACGTACTCGACGGTGTGCCGGCCGGGCTGAAGTACTTGATCACCCGATCGCGCGTGAGCACGTACAGGTTCGAGCGGCAGTCCATGGCCGCGTCCACCGGCTCGGTCGAGAACCAGCTTGCGTGAGTCGGGTCGTATGGCGGATGGGGGAGCTTGAAGTAGCTCGCCCGCACACCCTCGTTCGCGGAGGCGAGGTTCGGGAGCTGGTCGATGTGGTACTCGCCGTCGGCCACGTAGATGGATTGATCGTTCGGGTCGGACGCCAGCCCTCTCGGTATCCCGTAGCTGTAGGGGTCCTGGGCGCAGACCTGGGGCGAGTAGTTCAGCCACCCGTACCCAAGCGCATTGCCGGCGCTGTCGTACCTCACGACCTCGCCGCTTTGCAGTGGATCGGGCCAGTTGTGCTTGAAGTCGACGTTGTGGCAGTCGGGCGGGGGATTGCTCAGCGCTTGAGAGGAGGTGCCCGCAACGAGCACCCGGCCCCGGGTATCGGTGGCTATCGCTGCGACGTCGTTGGTCGGATCGTCGTAGCCCTGGTAGCCCCAGAACTTGCCGGGAAAGTCGGCCTTCCACGCGCCAAGGTCGTCACCGCTCGCCGATCGCACCGCGACGAGTCCGAAGAAGTTCGTCAGCGCGTAGATCCGTCCCGTTGGACTCGCCGCCACCCTGAACACGAAGGGCACCGAGAAGGCCCGGATGAAGTTCCCGTTCGCGGCGAACTTGACGACCCGCCCGTTGCCCGTGTCGGAGACGTAGACGGCACCGTGAGAGTCGACGGCGACGCCGGTCGGGTAGATCATCTTGCCGTCGGTGGTTCCTCGCCCGCCCAGCCGATAGAGCGGTATGCCCCCGTCGCTGAACACCTGGATCAGGTTGCGACCCGAGTCCGCGACATAGACTCGCTCGCCGGACGGGTCGACGGCTATCCCATGGGGGTCCTGGAACGGGACCCACCCGGGCCAATTGATCGTGTTGTCCGGCGTGAGGTATGTGGCGCTCGCCGATGTCGCCGACGCGAGCGCGCCCGCCGCGAGTAGCGCCAAGATCAAGGCCAGACGGCGCACGGGTCAACCCTACTCCCGAGTTGGCCGGCGCGCTAGGCCTATGGCGAGGCTAGGGACTACGGGCGCGGGTAGGTGAGGCCGCGGATCGTCAGCCCCAGTCCCACGAGGAAGAAGGCCGCGGCCACCACCAGCGCGATCTGAAGGCCTGTGCTCGGGAGCCCGCTCTCGTTCTCCGAGAGCTGCTGCTGAACCGTGCCGCCGCGCCCCGAGTAGGCGGCCTGCGCGGAGGAGACGCCGCTCGGGAGCGTCGAGAGCCCGCGGGGCTCGTTCGAGCTCTCGGTTCCGGAGGAGCTCGTGCCGCCCGCCTGCCGGCTGGTCCCGCCCGTCGACGACGTGGAGCCCTGGCCGCCCGCGGCCTTCGCCGTTCCAGGAGCCGCCGCCACGGCGGTGGCGCCGCGCTTCGCGTGGTGCTTCTTGGCGGCCCGCTTCTTCGCGCCGCGGTGCGGCTTGTTCGCAGCCTTGTGTGTCTTGTGTGCCTTGCCCGCCTTGTAGCCCTTCGGCGCCTTGCGCGCCGGGACGGCGGGCCGCGGCGTAGACGGCGTCTGCGCCGGAACGTTCCCGACCGCTCGCTTCGGGTGCGACTTGCCGCCGCCGCTCGACAGGGCGACCGCCAGCGCCACCCCGCCGCCGACCAGTAGCAACACCAGGAGCAGTGGCGCGAACGCTCCACGGCGAGCTCGCCGAGCAGTGGGTCGAGCGGGCGGCGACGCGCCGTCGCCCTCGCCCTCGCCATCGCCGTTGCGAGCAAAGCGCCGCTCGTGCCTGGCAGGCTCGGGGGCGGCCTCCGCCAGCTCCTCGCCACCGGCCGCCCCAAGCGCGACGCCGGCAGCAGCGGCTGTGGCGCCAGCAGCCTCCTCGCCCTCGGCCGCCACCGCCGGAGTCGCGCTGAAGAGAAGCTTCAGATCGTCGGGCCGCTGCTCCAGCTCGTCGGCGAACTCCGCGCACACTGGGCAGCGCTCGAGGTGCGCCGTGATCGAGCGGCGATCGCGCACGCTCGTCTCCGCCTTCGACATCGCCACGCGCACCTCGTTGCAGTGCGCGGTGGGCGGATCGGGATCGCCCTGCAGCCCGACGCGCCCCCGGAACACGGCCTGCCGCGCGCCCGCCGATGTCACCCCGGCGGCCTTCGCGATCTCCTCGTACGTCAGGCCGTCGAGCTCGCGCAGGAGCAGCGCGGAAACCTCGGCATCGGGCAGCGCTCTGAGTCCGGCCTCCAGCCGCTCGAGCCGATCCCTGCTCCCCTCGTCCAGTCCGGCGGCGTCCGCCGCTTGGTCGGCGAGGTTCTCGTCGCGCAGCCGCGAGAGGCGGTCGCGCGCGGTCGCCCTCTCCATCCTCCGGGCACAATATCGCGAAATGCGGCGGTTATGTCTCCTTCACTACCGTCGGCGGACTGCCACAGCCACCGTCGTATGCAGCCCGGCGGATCGAAGCGTGAGCTTCAGCTTCAAAGTCTTTCGCCCGGTCGGAATGTGGATCGAGAGCCGGCGCAGCTTCCGATCGACCCTGAAGCTCCCCAGCGACTTCTTCGCGATCCGGACCGCGAGCTTCGCGGAGAGCGAGCTGGCGACCTTCAGGCTGAGCCGGTGCGCCTTACGCGAGACCTTGCCCGGGACACGCAGCGTCACGAAGAGCGGGCGGGTGGCGCGGAGATTCACCACCACGGACGCGCTCCCAACCCGTCCGAAGATGTCGCGTGCCAGCAGCTTGATCCGGTGACGGCCGGCGGGCAGGCCGGCGACCGAGATCTGCGCGCCGGTGCCCAGCAGCCGCCGGCCCAGCATCCAGCGCAGCAGCCGCCCGGAGAGGACGTCTAGGCGGTCATCGAAGGCCTGACCGACGAGCAGCAGCGAGGCGTCGTTGCGCACACGGGTGCCCGGCGTCGGCGAGATGATCTTGACGTAGGGCGCGCTGCCCGGCGAGCGGAAGCGCCGCGACGTCGCCGTGGCGGACAGGAACCCGTCGTTTACCGTCACACGCACGCGCGCCTTAGCCGAGCGCGACAGGTACCGTGCCGGCACCCGCGCGAGCCCGTGGCTCAGCCCGATCCAGATGGTGCGGAAGTGGTGTCCGCCATCCGCGGAGTACTCGATCGTCGCCTCGAGCCGCCCGCCGTCGGCGTCCGCAGCACGCCAGCGAATCTTCGCCGCGCCGTGCCGCACCGAGGGAACGCCGCGCAGGTGCACGGTCGGCCGGTGTGCGCTCGCGTGCCGGCCGACGAGCGTCACCCCGGCCTTGACGATCGCGATCCTGACGACGCCTGCGGCCGGTATGACGCCCTCGAGCTCGAGAGGCGGGTATTCGCGGTCGACGTGGACCGCGGAGAGCGCCATCTGCACGTCGGCGACGCGCTTGCCGGTCGCGTCGAATCCGATCAGGTGATAGCCGCTGTGCGCCGCCGGCTGCGGCTGAACGGTCACCGGAAGAACGGTTGGTAGGGATGCCTTGCCGGTATGGCTCAGGAACGCCGTTACGAGCAGCGATTTGCGGCGCGGAGCGGGAGCGGCCGCGGCACGGTTCAGGGCTCGCGCGCCACCCTGCGAGTTGTCCTGGAAGAC
>VAXR01000189.1 GCA_005885165.1 Actinomycetota bacterium | reverse complement strand
CCTGCGCCGCTCGGGACCGAGGTGCTCGGCCCGGGGGCGGGCAGCCGTGGGGGCGACAGCCTCCGACGCAGATGCTGCGGTCTTCATTGCTACCGACAGTAGCATATTCCTACCATGGGTAGCAACTACAGACGCACAGGACTCGCAGGCTCACACCGTGATTGCTCTGGCCCTCCTCGGGCCAGGGCCAGGAGGGCCAGTGCGCCGCTCAGAGAGACGAGCGCGCGCACATGGCCATCCTAACCCTGCTTCGTCTAGTGGCCGCTTCGCTTGCCGGGCAGCACGGTCACCTCGCCTGACATGGGCGTGCCGAAGTTGCCGTTCGAATCCTGAATACCGCCCTCGGGCCCCGGCGCGACCGGCTGGCTCGCGCCGTCGAGATGGGCGTGGAAGCGGCAGTAGTAGACGAACGTGCCCGGGTGGGTGAACCGGAGCGTGACGGTGCCACCCGATGGCAGCAGCCTGTTCACGCCTCGATTGCCCGCGGTGTTGAATGTGTCATCGCTCACCACGGTGTGGTCGTCCGTGTCGTTGTTCTTCCACTGCACGGAGTCACCCGTGTGAATGGTCACCGCAAACGGGGCGAAGCGATCTTCGCCCGGGACCTTCACCTGCAGCGGCGACCTGTGCCCACCGCTCGCGCCCGCGCTCATCGCACCGATCGCGATGACGGCGCTTGCGACGCCCGCGGCAACGAGAACCTTCCGCATGACTACCTCCTGGTCTCGGGGTTCTGTGCGGCGCTTTGGCGATGCCCGCCGGCAATCGATCCCCTGCCTGGCGGGCACCTCTCGGCAAGCGCTACGCGAGAAGGTGTCGTCCGGTTCGACTGCCCGCACCGGTTGGCGCGTACACGCCTGACGGCGATCGTGGAGAATCCCGCGGCGCGATACACAACGAGGGAGGCACATGGACGCTGAAGGCTTGAAGTCGGTACCGCTCTTCTCCTCGCTGTCCGACGACGCGCGGCGCGAGTTCGCCGTTTGGGTCGACGAGCTCAAGGTGTCGAGCGGCAAGCACCTCGTCGACGAGGGCGACTACGCGTACGACCTGTTCGTGATCGAGGACGGGGAGGCCGAGGTGACGCGCGACGGCGATCACGTCGCCGATCTCGGACCCGGGGACTTCTTCGGCGAGATGGGTGTGTTGTCGAAGGGGCAGCGCAACGCCACGGTCGTTGCCAAGAGCGACATGCGCCTCCTGACCCTGTCGCACTGGGACGTCGAGCGCCTGCGCCGGAGCGCGCCCGAGGTGCTCGATCAGCTCGGAAAGGCGATCGAAGAACGGAGCGGTTAGCCTCCCGCCCAGCAGCGGGAGGAGTGACATGCATGCGCGGATGAGCAGGATCGCAGGGTTGCCGCCGGAGCGGATCGATGAGGCTCGGCAGTACTTCGAGCAGGCCGAGCTGCCGGCGCTCCAGAAGCAGCAGGGGTACCAGGGCGTGATCGTGATGGTCGACCGCAACGACGGCAGGGCGACCGCCATCACCTTCTGGGACACGCTCGACGACCTGAAGGCGAGCGATCGGACCGCCGATCAGGCGCGCGAGGCCACCATGGAACGGGCCAGGTCGGTGGA
This sequence comes from Actinomycetota bacterium, assembly GCA_005885165.1. Classification (GTDB taxonomy): domain Bacteria; phylum Actinomycetota; class Thermoleophilia; order Solirubrobacterales; family Thermoleophilaceae; genus AC-37. The sequence continues at coordinate 5,489 of VAXR01000189.1, read as the reverse complement.
CCCGTCGCGCGAGCCGGTCATCGAGCGCTACGAGGTGCTGATCCAAGAGCAGGCCTAGACGTCGCACCTCCGCGGCGGAGCCGCGATCCCTGAAGCGCGCCTCAGCGCGTGCCGAGGATCAGCTGCGACGGATAGACGGCGTCGTGCAGGATCAGGTTCCGCCCGGCCACGGGCAAGGGCTCGTGGTTGGGTGAATCCGACGAGCTCAGCCACAGCCGCAGCCGGTGCCCGGGCTTCAGTGTCCAGGCGATCGGCCAGATATCCATCCGGTACTTGATCTCCTGACCGATCGTCACCGGGAGCTGCCTGTCATCCGGCAGGTACGGCGCGCCGTCGCGGGACCGCTTGGGATCGACCCTGCGGAAGCTCGCACGCAGCCACCCGGAGGTGATCATCCGAGCCGAGCCGTCGGGCGCGACGTCCACGAGCCGCCCAACCCACGCCATGTCGCTCGCCTCGGTGACGGCCCAGAAGCGGAGCTCCGTGGGGCCGGCGAGGTGCAGCGGCCTCTTCAGGACGGGCGTCGTGTAGGTGAGCCCGTGCGGCTCGTCGAAGCGCTGATCTAGAGGCGCGTACGGCAGGAAGCCGTCCGGGCCCTCGCGGTCGATCGGGATCGAGCTGCCGGCCGTTGGGTCGTACACGTACGACTCCTGGTACGAGTTGCGCCCGGTCGGGAGCTTCGAGGCGAGCGTCCCGTCGTTCAGCGAGTGCGCGGTGCCGCTGCGGGCGGCCGACAGGTACAGGCGCGGCCTGTGCTTCGTAACCGAGCGCCAGCTGCGGGCCGCGTGCCACGTCCGGTCGCCCATGTCGAAGTAGCGCAGACGCGGCTTGTGGGCGATGCCGTTAGCCTGCCCTTGACGAAGCGGTCGAGCCACTCCTTGATCTCGCCCTTGGGGGCATCCGCGCTCAGCGCCAGTAGCTGGTCGATCGGCGAGCCCTTGGCGTACGGGGCGTCGAGCTCTCCCCCGCGGCCGGTTCCGTGGTGCGTGCTGGCGTCGATCCAGAGGAGCTTGTGCTTCGCGGGCAGCCCGTCGAGCAGCCACAGGTCGCCGCGCGAGTACATGTCCGACCAGCCGCTGAAGACGTACGTCGGGACCTTGATCCGGCTCATCTTGGCGAGGACGGAGCGCTCCTTGTACACCGGCCCGTCGAGCGGCAGCAGGCGCGCCTCGAGCACGAACTCCTGCTGGGCGCGGTCGAGGATCTGCGGCTGCACGCCGGCCCCGAGCGACTGGGCCGCGGTCTGCCCGACGAACCACTGGGCCACGAACCCCTGGAAGAAGAGGCCGTTCTGCCAGATCACGTCGCGGTACGGGTCGGTCGGCGGGTGGCCGCCCCTAGCAGCGACGTGATCGCCGAGTACGAGTAGCCGTAGAGGACGACCTTGCCGTTGCTCCACGGCTGCCGCGCGATCCACTCGATCACGTCGCGCACGTCGAGCTGCTCGCGGTAGCACAGCAGGCAGAGCGCGCCGCCGCTCTTGCCCGTGCCGCGCACGTCGGTGTTCACGTGCGCGTAGCCGAACTTGAGGTACGGCGTGGCCGTCGACCGCCCGTACGGCTCCATGTCGACGATCGCCGGGAACCGTCCCCTCGCGCCCGGGAGATAGACGTCGCCCGACAGGTTCACGCCGTCGCTCGCCGGAATGGTCACGTCGTGCTTGGTCACCGGCGCGGCCGAAGCGGGCGTGGCTGCGCCGCCGAGTACGAGGGCGGCGAGCGCTGCGCCGGCGAGGGCGATCGGCTTGCGGGCGGTCATCGGTGGCCTGCTCCCTTCTGATCGGAGACGCGATACCCGTGCCGGCGGGCGATCCCCTCCGCGGCGCGCCAGGCGAGCGCCTCGATGGTGAGCGTCGGGTTGTAGCCGCCGGAGGTCGGGAAGACCGAGCCGTCGATCACGTAGAGGTTCGGAATACCCCAAAAGCGCTGATGCGAGTCCACGACGCTCGTGTCCGGGTGCGCGCCCATCCGCATCGTCCCCATCTGGTGGTTCACGAGCCCGCCGACCGGGTCGGGGGCGGAGTGGCCAGGGCCGCGCTGGATCTGCCCGCCCTTCGTTGGCTGCGGGATCGACGTCGACGCCGCAAACGGCACCACGACCTCGGTCTTCTCGGCACCCATCTCGGTGAAGATCTGGTCGATCTTCGGGATCGCGTAGGCGGCCACCGCGTAGTCGTTCGGGTGGTGGCTGTAGGTGACCCTCGACACCGGCAGGCCGTACGCGTCCTGGACCGTCGGGTCGAGGTCCACCATGTTCGAGCGCACCGGGGGGTCCTCGCCGTTCACGGCCAGCCACTGCACGTGGCCGAACATCGCGTTCATCCGCTCCTTGTGGCCGGCGCCCCAGCCCGCGAACTTCGCGGTCGAGATCATCCCCCCGGCGCCGAGCGGGTACCCGGACGACGGCCCCACGGTCTGGATGTTCCCCATCCCGAACATCCGCTCCCCGCTGTGCGGATCGCCGAAGTAGTAGTCGTCGATGCAGCGCATGCTCCAGAAGCCGCGGTAGTAATCGATCCGGTCGGAGAAGAACCCGATGCCTCCCACGTACTGGTGCGCCATCAGGTAACGGCCCACGAGATCGTGGTTCACCAGGTTCGTCGGGAGCTCGGAGAGGAGGACGAGCCGCGGCGTCTCGAGAGCCGAGCAGGCAAGCACGATGACCTTCGCCGAGACCGAGCGGGTCTGGCCCTTCGGGTCGATGTAGTGGACCCGGCGCGCCTGTCCCTTCTTCACGTCGACGTGGAAGGCGTGGGAGTTCGGCCTCACCTCGAGCCGCCCCGTCTTCACGGCCTGCGCGATCGCGGTGACCGCCAGGTCCCCCTTCGCCCCGATCGGGCAGCCATGGTTCGAGCAGAAGCCGCAGTAAGAGCAGCCGGCGCGCCCGTGGTAGCCGAGGTTGTTGATCGCGACGGGCGTCGGGAACGGGTGGAGGCCGAGCCGCCGAGAGGCGTCCTCGAAGAGCTTGGCGCCGTAGTTGGGCGGATGGCCCGGCATCGCGTACGGATCGCCGCGCCACTCGGCGCCCGGGACCGGGTGGCCCGGCCGGCGCTGCCCGCGCTGCTGGCCGCCGGCGACGCCGATCAGGCGCTCGGCCTTCGTGTAGTACGGCCTGAGCTCCGAGTACGAGAGAGGCCAATCCGCGACGTCGGCGCCCGGCAGCGACCCGTAGAAGCTCCGCGCCCGCAGGGTCTCGGGCCGGTAGCGGAACGACACGGCGCCGTAGTGAACGGTGCCGCCCCCGACGCAGCGGCTGATCCCCAGCACCTTCCCGACGTAGAGATGGTCGCCGTCGTCGGGGCGGTTGCGGAAGGTCCGCGGCTCGATCAGCGGGTCCTGGTCGAAGAAGCGGCGGTCGCCGAAGCGGAGCTCGTCGTCGCCGTAGTTCTTACCGTGGAGCCACGGTCCCTTCTCGAGCACGCACACGCGCGCGCCGGCCTTCGCCAGCACGTACGCGGCGATGCCGCCGCCGGCGCCGGAGCCGACGATCAGTACGTCGAACGGATCCCGATCCATTTCAGCGCCGCGCCCGCGTCTCGCCCTAGTCGTGGAAGGGGTCGATCGTGTTCGAGCTCATCCCCCACCAGTCGAAGCAGCCGCCGTAGAACGAGTCGTCGTCGCTCGAGCAGAACCCGTGGCTGTTGAAGCCGGCCGAATAGCCGATCCCGTTCAGCTCAGGGTTCGGCCACTGAACCGCGTCTGCCACGTTCACGTCTAGGTACACGCCGCTGATCCGCTTGCCGCTCCGGTTGAGGTACCAGGGCCCGATGTAGTACGGACCCTGCGACGCGGTGTGCACGAAGTGCGCCGTATCGGTCACGTACGCGATCGCGTGCAGGTCGAACCCGTGGATCACGGGTTCCTGCGCGGACCCGTCCGGAGTGGTCAGCTTGTCGTTGGTGAAGTTCTTCGTGTTGGTGCTGTGCGCGATCGGGTCGACCGTGTACGTGTTGTTGAACGAGTCGAGGTGGTAGTAGGCGTGCCCGTGTGAGTGGGCGTCGCCGGGCGCGTTCGTCACCGGGATCTTCGTGAAGTCGATGAAGAGCCTCCGGCAGCCCGAGCACAAGAGCGGCGCGCGCACGTGGATCCTCACGAGCCCCTTGGCGCTCCTGCGGAAGCCCGACCGCCGGCATGCCGGATATCGGCCGGTCGCGGTCGCGCCGACGCCGCCGGGTGTGTACTCGTTCACGTCCGGCTTGATGCAGAAGGTGGTGGCCGGCTGGTAGCGCTGCCAGCTGCGCGTCACGTCCCTCAGCTTCCCCATCGGGTCGTTCTGGAACGGCCGGCTGGCGGCCGAGGCGGCGGCCGGCACCGCGGCCAGCGCCAGGACGGCGAGGATGAGAATGCGTCGAGACCTCTGGATCACGTAGACCCCTTTCCGGGCTTAACCATCTCCTGCGGCGCATAGCCGCCGTACACGTTCCAGGGCGCGTTCGCCGGCCCGATGTGCGGAAACCGCACGCCGTGAACGTCGCCCTGATAGCCGAAGCTCTTCCAGGCGCGGTACTGCCGGTTCCCCCCGTACACCGGATGCGAGTACACGCCCTCGATCGTGTGGTTGAACAGCGCGCCGAAGAAGTCGTCTCCCGCGGCGTCGAGGCTGTTCAGGATCGCGTCCTGCGCCGGGGCGGGAAGCGAAGCGAAGTCACCGCCGGCGCGCTTGTCGAGGTCGGCGAGGCCCGCCCGGTAGAGCTTTCGCAGCCGCCTGATCTCGCGGCTCCACCCGATCCGCTTGAGCCGCCAGGGGCGCTGGAACCTCGCGAAGCGCCTGCGCACCGGCCCGCCCGCGTAGACGCGGTCCACGCCGCTCAGAAGCTGCAGGATGTACTGGTCGGCGCCGACGTCCGCGGCCGACCAGTCGCCCGGGCGCTCGGCCGGGATGATGCGCGCAACGGCGGCGCGGAGGGTGCGCCGCTGGCCCTTGCTGAGCACGCCGCTAGGCGCCGGCGCGGCCGGCTCGGCGAGGAGCGGCGACGGAATGGTCGCCGCCAGCGCGCCGGCCGCCCCGGCGCGGCCCGCGCCGTCGAGGAAGTCCCGTCGCGTGTATCTGCCGTTAGCGGTGTCCATTGAAAGCGGAGAGCGGGATCACCCGGTAGACGTCGTCGGGGAAGCGACCTTGCATCTGGTCCCACGCGACTCCGATCGCGTGGCTGCCCTCGACCTCCATGCCGAGGTACTCGGAGGGCATGTGGCCGCGGTGGCCGGTGCTTGCGAGCGCGCACGCGGCGGCCGGCCCTGCCAGGCACGAGATGCGCCGCCGACGTCGATGTGTCAGCGCCGGGCGCCCGCCGACCCCTGGTGGCAGGCTCGACCTCTCCGGGGGAAGAATCGGTACCTCCTCGCGACGTCCATGGATACCAGGTAGCGCGCGCGGCCGCCGCACTAGCGCGCGCTCGGGGCCCGGCCCGGCCACGAACGCCGTATAACCCCGAATCCGTGTTTGAAACCCGGAGACAGCATGCGGTGCGGGCGGTCGGGCTCGCGCTTCTG
>VAXR01000190.1:5095-14416 GCA_005885165.1 Actinomycetota bacterium | reverse complement strand
TGAGGCGGGCCGCGGTACGCCCAGTTGAAGCCGATCCGGAGTTGGCGGAAGCGGCGCTGCCGCGCCTCGGCCGTGGCCGCCTCGATGCCCTGGATAAGGGCGTCCCTGGAACGCGCGTACGAGCTGTCCGAGGAATCCGACGAGAGCCCGAAGTTCACCTCGTTCGTCACCTGGACCGCGATCACCCGCCGGTTCGGCCCGAAGCGGTCGACCACCTCGCGCACGTACCTCGACCACGCCCGAATGTCCCCCTCCTGACGCGCGTTCGGGTGGTAGCGGAGCTGGAGCTCGACCAGGTAGTCGTGCCGCGTGTAGCGCCGCGCGAGCGTCAGGAAGTGCCGGATCCAGGCCTCGCCGTCTGACCAGAACAGGCGGTGCAGCCGGAGCACGAACGGGGCACCGGGGGCCCGCAGCCGGCTGACCGCCGCGAGCTGCTTCGCCGGTACCTCGGGTGTGCGCGGCGACACCGGCCCGCCGGTGAGCTGGCCCGTCTGTACCCCCGGGGTGAGGCCGAAGCGGAGACCCGGTCCCGGCTTCGGCATCGCCGAGATGGCGCCGGTGCAGAAGCCGGCCCCCACGGCCGTGCCGGGAGCGAGCGCCGCCCCAGCGAGCGCGACGGTCAACGTGACCGTGCAAGCGCGTCCACTGCCCATCCCGCCGCCGATGCTACGCCCGCTGGGGCGGAATTGCAGCAGCGGTCCGGTCCTTAGGGCCTACGCCCATAGGTCCTTAGAATCGCCTGCGGATGACCGAGCTCGCGTGGGAGCCGACCGCCGACTACGTCGAGCGCGCGAACGTGACCCGCCTGATGCGCGCGCACGGGATCGGCTCGATCGCCGAGCTGCGGCGGCGCGCGGCGGAGGACATCGAGTGGTACTGGGACGCAGCGGTCCGCGATCTGGGCCTGGAGTTCGCCATCCCGTACGAGCGCGTCCTCGACACCTCGAAGGGGATCCCGTGGGCGACGTGGTTCACCGGCGGCCGCGTGAACCTCGTCCACAACTGCGTGGACCGCTGGGCCGACCGCGACGAGACGCGGGAACGAGTGGCGCTGATAGGCGAGTCGGAGACCGGTGAGTCCCGCTCGCTGACTTTCGGCGAGCTCCGGTCCGAGGTCGACCGCGTGGCGGCTGGGCTCACCGAGGCCGGGATCGGCATAGGCGACGCCGTGGCCGTATTCATGCCGATGGTCCCCGAGGCCGTGATCGCCGCGTACGCGATCGCCAAGCTGGGCGCGGTCTACCTGCCGATCTTCTCGGGCTTCGCCCCCTCCGCGGTTGCCGCGCGGCTGAATGACGCCAAGGTGAAGCTCGTCTTCACCGCGGACGGAACCTGGCGCCGCGGGAGTCAGGGGCTGATGAAGGACTGCGCCGACGAGGCCGCGGCGGAGGCCCCGAGCGTCGAGCGCCTCGTGGTGCTCTCGAACCTCGGCGTCGAGGTTCCGATGACGGCCGGCCGTGACGTCTGGTGGCACGACTTCGTCGCGCCCTACGAGGGAGCGCGGGTGGAGTGCGCGGACACCGCGGCGGAGGACGTGTTCATGGTCGCCTACACCTCCGGCACCACCGGCAGGCCGAAGGGCGCGGTGCACGTGCACGGCGGCTTCCTCGTGAAGATCGCGTCCGAGTGCGCGTACCAGACCGACATCCACCCGGGCGAGGTGTTCTTCTGGTTCACCGACATGGGCTGGATCATGGGCCCGCTGTCGATGGTCGGCTCGCACGCGAACGGCGCGGCGATGGTGATGTACGAGGGGGCGCCCGACCACCCGGATCCGAGCCGGCTGTGGGCCTCGGTCGAGCGGCACCGGGTGACGATGCTGGGCGTGTCGCCGACGCTGATCCGCGCGCTGAAGCCCAACGGCGACGAGTGGCCGGGACGGCACGACCTCTCCTCGCTCCGGATCCTCGGTTCGACTGGCGAGCCCTGGAACCCGGAGCCGTACCGCTGGCTCCAGCGGGTAGCCGGCGGGGGACGGGTACCGATCATCAACCTCTCCGGCGGCACGGAGGTCGGCGCCTGCTTCCTGTCCCCGTTCCCCGTCGAGCCGATCAAGGTCTGCTCGCTCGGCGGCGCGTCGCTCGGCATGGACGTGGACGTGTTCGACGCCGACGGCAACTCCGTCCGCCGCGAGGTCGGGGAGCTGGTCTGCAAGCAGCCCTGGCCGGGGATGACGCGCGGCATCTGGGGTGACCCGGATCGCTACATCGAGACCTACTGGTCGACCTACGAGGGCGTCTGGCGCCACGGGGACTGGGCGCGGGTCGACGAGGACGGGCAGTGGTTCCTCCTCGGGCGCTCCGACGACACGATCAACGTGGCCGGCAAGCGGCTCGGCCCGGCGGAGGTCGAGTCCGTGCTGGTCGGGCACCCGGCCGTCACCGAGGCGGCGGTGGTAGGCGTGCCCGATGAGACGAAGGGCGAGGCAGTGTGGTGCTTCGTGGTGGCTCCCGGCGGCGACGGCGACGGCTCGAAGCCCAATCTCGCGGGCGAGCTCTCGCAGCTCGTGGCCAGCGAGCTCGGCCGCCCGTTCAAGCCGTCACGGGTGGTGGTGGTCGACGCGCTGCCCAAGACGCGCTCCGCCAAGATCCTGCGGCGAGCCGTCCGTGCCGTCGCGGTGGGGGAGGACCCCGGCGACATGTCGAGCGCCGAGAACCCGCAGGCGCTCGACGCGATCCGCGCCGCGCTCAGCGCGTAGGTCCGGCTAGGACTCGTCCTCGGCGAACGCGTCGACCTCCTCGCGCTCGAGGTCGGGCCCGATCTCCTCGTCGATCAGCTCGATCAGCTCGGAGCAGAAGCGGTACGCGCGATCGAGCGCGTCGCCGTCGATGTTGTGCGGCACGTCGCTCGCCAGGTGGTGGTGCGGCGTGTAGTCGAGCGCGTTGCGGCAGGTCACGGTGACCGCCGGGAATCCCGCCCGCCGCGCCGCGAACGCGTCCGTCACGCTGCGCGACACAAGCGGCCGGACGCCGTAGCGCCGGTCCTCCTGGTCCTCGTCCTCGACCTGCCGGCACAGCTGGAGCAGGCTCCGGTGGTAGGGGTAGGCGATCGCGAAGCCCTCCTTGGTGAGGTAGCGGACGGTCCCGAGCCCCACCTCGTCGATGCAGAGGAACGCCGTCCGCGACGTGTCGAGCTCGCGGCGGTGAAGAGCACCCACAAGTCGAAGTACTCGAGGTCCTCCCCGTAGCGCTCGGCCAGCCGGAGCACCGTCGCGACCCCCGACGCGTTGTCGTTCGCTCCGGGCACGGGACCGGAGAACGCGATGTCGGCGAGCAACGGAACGCTCACGATCAGGATGGCCGTTGCGATGAACTGGACGAGCACCACCGGCCCGGGATGCACGCCGATAAGCCTTAGCCCGCCGCAGGCGAGCAGCACGATCACCGACCAGAAGACCGGCTCGAGCAGCCCGATCGGCCTCCTGATCCGGTGCCCGATGCGCGCCCGCAGCTCGCTCGTCCGGCGGCCGAACGGCGCTCCGGTACGGGCCGCGTCGTAATGGGCCACCAGCACGAGCGTGCCCGGCTTCCCGCCGTCCTCGGGCGAGACCACGTTCTGTGACGCCCGCCGCGGGGTGAGCCTGCGCGCGAGGTGGACGCCCCCGATCAGGTCGGCGAACAGCGACGTAGCGGTCGCGAGCAGCACGATCGTCCCGACGAGGGGCGTCACGGTCAGGAGCACGCTGCCGACGATCGCCGCTCCGACGTGTATGAGGTGGACCAGCTCGTAGCGCGGCATGACCTCCACCGGCTCGACGCGCACCTCGCGGCCCAGATCGCGCAGGCGGTGCTCCAGATGGCCCGCTGCGCGGCGNNNCCCTCGATGGCGACGAGCGCCTCGATCTCAGCGAGCGGATCCACGGGGCGGGAGTATGCACGTGGGCCACGCGGCGGAGGTAGAGTGCCGCTCGAACGCTTGCGTCCATCCGGGAGGCTCCGTGAACCGAAGCTCCAGACAACTCCCGTACCTCATCGCCGCCGTGGGCGGCGGGCTTCTGTTCATCTCGCTGTTCTTCGACTGGCTGAGCGGCGTGTCCGTCCCCGGCCTGCGGACCTCGATCGACACGTCGAGGAGCGGGTGGGAGATCTTCAGCGGCGTCGACATCTTCCTCGCGGCGGTCGGGATCGCGACGATCGTCTACTGCGCGATGTGGCTGCTCGAAATGGGGCCATCGCCCTGGCTGCAAGGCTTCGTCAGGTGGGGCGGGCTCGTCGGCCTGGCCATCACCCTGTCGTACGTCGTCGAGACGGACAGCGCCGGCTGGGGCAGCTTCGTCGCCGTCGTCGCCAGCGCCGCGATACTCGTGGGCGGCGTGCTGCTCGTCAGGCCCGACCTGGCAGAGCGCCTCGAGGCGGCCGCGGGCGGGAGGGGGGCAGGCCCGCTGCGCGGCCCCGCCGCCGGGCCCGGTCCCGCCCCGACAGGCGCGGGAGCCCCTGCCACGCACGCGACGGCGGCCCAGCCTGCGGCACCGCGCCCGCCGGCGGCCCAGGCGCCGCCTGTCTCGGCTCCCACCACGGCAGCTCAGCCTCCTCCGGCACAGGCGCCCCCTACTGGGTACCCGCCCAGTGGAGCGGCGGCTGCGCCCGCTCCCGGGGCAGCTCCAGCCGCGCCATCGGCGCCCGCCCAGCCCGCGCCGGCGGCGCCCGCCATGCCGGCGCAGCCGGCCGCGCCGGTCGAGCCCCCTGCGGCGCACGCCGGGCCGCCCGCCGGCTGGTACCCGGACCCGCAGGGCCTTGCGCGCCTGCGTTACTGGGACGGGGCCGCCTGGACTGAGCACACGGCGCCCTGACGCAGGCGACAGCTCCAGCGCGCCGAGGACGAGCGCCGAGCGCCCCGCGTTCACCTCAACCTCCCACGCTGGAGGCCGATAAGGCTCTGGATGGCGACGAACACGCCGGGCGCGCCCATGGGTCGCGGCCTCTTTGCCCTTCGCTCACAGGCAGGTCTCACCCTCGTCGAGGTCATGGTCGCCATGACCCTGCTCCTGGTCGGCCTCGTTGGCACGATCAAGCTGATCGACGTTGGGAGCGCGTCCCAGGGTGACGCGCGGGCCCGCGAGGGCGCCACGAACCTCGCTCGGGAGTTGCTCGAGGACGCCCACGACACCGCTTACAAGCAGATTGGCGCGTCGGGCTGGTTCACCCCGGTGATGCAGAACCTGGATCCGGGCGCGCCCCACACGGTCACGACGCCCTCCGGCAACAGCGTCCAGACGACCGTCACCCGCCGCAGCGTCGCCTACACCGCCAAGGTCAGCTGGTGCTCGGTCGACGACTCGAAGGACGGCTACGGCACCCACTCGGTATCAATCACGTGGTGCTCGGACTCGGGGACGACGGGCCTGACCGATCCGCAGCCCGAGGACTTCAAGCGCGTCACGGCGACGATCACGTACTCCGTCAACGGCAACAGCAAGACCGTGACGCAGACGGTCACCTTCAGCGCCACCGGCGGCATCGTCGCGCAGACGGTCTCGAGCCTCTGCCCGAAGACGCCCCCGCTGAGTACGCCCCCGTGTACTCCCCCTTACACGATCACCGACGGCACGCAGACCGACCAGACCTTCACCGCAGCGGCCAACGGCGCCGCCGACATGAAGTTCTCGGTCAACGGGGTGGAGGTGACCTCCGGTGTGACGAACAACAACGACGGCACGTGGGACTTCGACTGGGCGGTCGCCGCGGTCGTGGACGGCACGTACACGATCGGCGCCACCGCGGTGGACGCGCTCGGGAATCGCAGCCAGACGAAGACCATCCAGGTCAGGGTCGCCCGCGGCGCACCGCTCACAGCACAGAACGTGACCGGGGGCTACAACTACGTGAACCCGACGGGGGTCGGCAACGGAGGCCAGCTCGTCGTAGAGCTCCAATGGGACTCCAACCCGGAGGGCTCGGTCACGGGCTACGAGGTCCTTCGCGGCGTTACCACCGTCTGTGGCGGCCAGAACAACCTCGCCAACTCGTGCATCGACACCTCGCCGCCGACGTCGGGCACCACCGCCTACACCGTGAAGACCTGGTACCAGGACGCGAACAACAACGCGCAGTCGGTGACGACGCCCTACTCGGTCACCGCCCCACCCGTGATCCCCACCCAGTACTGGTGGCAGAACGCGCAGACGATCTCGCAGACCAACTGCGCTGCGCCCGTCACGTCGGGCGGGAGGAGGGACCTCGTCTCGAGCTACTCGCCCGGTTCCCTAGCGACCTGGACCAACGCCGCAAACGGGAACACCATCGTCGGGTGCGTGGCGCCCTTCACCTCCACGGTGAGCATGAACGGCGGCTTCAACAACATCACGTTCAGCGGCTACTTCAAGAACACGAACTCGTCTCCGTGCAACCTGCAGGTGGAGCTGTATCTGAACGGCAGCCTCATGCTGATCGGCAACGGCTACTTCTTCTCGCCCTCGAACCTGGTCATTCCGGCCAACACGACTGCGTTCACGCAGATCAGCGAGAACCTGACGAGCTACAGCACGACGTTCGTCTCCGGCGACCAGCTCAGCGTCTCCATCATCGGGTTCAACACGAACGGCGGCGGCGTCAAGTGCACGAACACAACGATGAACTACAACAACTCGACGAACCCGCTGACCATCACGCTGCCGCTGACCAGCGCTGAGCCCGTCGGGCCGAACAAGCCGACTGGGCTCGCCGTCACGGCGAACGCCGACGGAACGCGGACGCTCACCTGGACCGCGCCGACGTCGTCGAGCATCATCCCCGCGCCGGACTTCTACCGGATCTATCGCGACGGCACCGCGACGAGCAATCGCGTCGACACCACCGACGCGATCAACACCACCGTCGCGACAGCAAGCTCCGCCGGCGCAACAACTCTGACGGTCGCGAGCGCCACCGGCTACGCCGCCGGACAGACCGTGCTCGTCGGCACCGGTAGCACCCAGGACGCCATGACGATCTCCTCGGCCCCCCGAACCCGGACCCCGTCGTGATGCGGGCCGTGAGCTGGACCGACCTCAACGCGGGGGGCACGTCACACACCTATCGCGTGACGTCCGTCTCGCCGAAGCTCGCCGAGTCGAGCTTCGCCGGGCCGGTCACCGGCTGACCGCCCACTTCGCACATCCGTCGAACACCCCGCAGGCGGGCATCTGTTGGCGCCGTAACAGCTAAGGCGCGTCGTTTGCGGTGCCGATATCGCCGATATGCGCGCCAGACGCTGCAGCCTCGCCTGTCTGCTTCGAGCCGCGCGCTCCGAGCGCGGCTGGACGCTCATGGAGATGATGGTCGCGCTTGCGGTGTCGGCGGTTGTCCTCGGCGGGGCCAGCACGCTCCTCACCGGGGTCGCGAGCCTGAACGGAACGGCCGACCGTCAAAGCCAGGCGCAGGAGACTTCGCGAAGGGCGATCGACCAGATGGCGACTCAGCTGCGCAACGCCGCCGGACCGCCCGGCAAGTCAACCATCTACTCGCCGGCGCAGGGCTCGACGGGAGGGACCACCGAGCTCATCTTCTACGTCCCCGACCCGTCCGCGAGCACGACGAACAACTCGCACGGGCTCAAGTGGGTCCGCTACTGCCTCGACTACACGACTCCGAGCAACGAGAAGCTCTGGAGGCAGTGGACACCGTACGCCTCGACGCAGTCCGGGCCACCGTCAACCTCGACGTGTCCCAACGACGCCTGGACGGACGCGACGGGACTGATAGTGAACAAGCAGGTCGTGGCCAGCAACCTCGTCAACGAGTGGACGAGCCGCCCGAGCTGCGGCAGCCCGTGCTCGGTCGTCGTGCCCTTCACGCAGGCTGAGGACGCTGGAGGCGTCGTCCACGACATCCAGGTCAAGCTGCTCGTACAGGCGGCTTCCGCCCCTGGAGGTGCGGGAGATCGCGCCGCCATCCCGGTCACGAGCAGCCTCAACTTCCGGAACGTCAAGTCGGCGCCGACCCCCGTGCTGAGTTGCCGCGTCCAGAACAAGCACGCGATCTGCGACGCCTCGAGCTCGTCCGACCCGGACGGCGAGGCGATCGGCTTCAAGTGGAAGAGGACACCGGGTGACAGCACCTGGGAGCCCGGACAGTCGGGTTACCTGTTCGACAGCGGCCTCCTGACCACCGGGACGTACACGGTCTATGTGGAGGTCACGGACGCGAGCGGCCTGTACACGGACGCGAGCCAGTCGGTGGTGATCCCGTGATGGGCCGGGTCCGCGACGAGTCCGGTTTCGCCCTGCTCGGCGCGCTGATGATCCTCATCATCCTCATGGGTGTCGGGATCGCGCTCGTGGCGATCTCGGACACCCAGCAGAACCTGTCGGCCAGCCAGCGGGTCCGGGAGTCCTCGTTCAACCTCGCGGAGGCCGCGCTGAACGCCCAGGCGCTGCAGCTGGGTCGCAGCTGGCCGACCTCAAGCACCAGCACCTGCGACCCGACGACGTCGAGCACCTCCTACTGCCCCCTGTCCTCCGCGATCACGAACGGCTACACGAGCGGCGACTACGCGTCGGCCTGCCCAGGATCGGGTTCGACGCCCCTTTGGAAGACGCAGGTCCGCGACAACTCCACCACCACTCCGCAGTTCTGGACGACCGACGTCAACTCCCAGCCGAGCTTCGACAGCAACGGTGACGGCACGGTATGGGTCCGCGCGTGGGCGACCGTGCAGTGCAAGCCAATCTCGGTCGTCTCGCTCGTGTCAGCCACGTCCATCCTCCTGAACGTCTCGAGCAACGTCCTGACGGCCAACTGGTTCATGACCACGAACCAGGGAAAGAAGGTGATCGTCGATGCGCGCGGGACGGGGGCGCAGCCGGCGCAGATCATCCTGCGCTGCACCACCCCGCTCGGAACCTCCCCGTGCGCGAACTACAACTCGAATAAGGGCCAGGTTCAGCCGGCGGGCAACTGCCCAACCAAGTGCACCGTGGTCACCAGCGGCACGTCTTCCTCTCAGGCCCTGAGCGCAAACCAGCTCCAGTCGCTCGAGCAGCAGGCCGCCGCGGCGAGCTGCCCGAGCAGCCCGAGCGGAACCTGCCTGTGGACGGGCACGAACTGCCCGTCGACGCTCGCTCAGCTCACGAGCCCCGCAAGCGGTGCGCCGGTGGTCGTGCAGGGTCCGTGCCCCGTCAGCACGCCCACGGTTGTCGCATCGATCAACAGCGCGACCGCCCCGGGCGTACTGGTGATCGAGAACGGGACGTTCACGCTCAACGGGTCGGTGAAGTTCTACGGCCTGATCTACATGGGGAACAAGCAGCTCTCCACCGGGTCCGTCGTGAACATTGGTGGTAGCTCGTCCGTCCAGGGCGCGATCATCGTCGACGGGCTGGGCGGTGTGACGTTGGGCGGAGCC
>VAXR01000190.1:0-5062 GCA_005885165.1 Actinomycetota bacterium | reverse complement strand
GGAAGCATGCGCGTCCTCCCACCGAGCACGCCATAGGACCGGCCGATGCGTTATCTGATCACAGGGGGCTCGGGGTACATCGGCACCCGTCTCATCAAGGCCCTTGAGCGGCAGCCGAACACCGAGCGCGTACTGATCGCCGATGTCCAGGCACCGCGGGCATTCCCACGCATGGCTGACTACCTCGGACTGGACGTCCGCGACGCGGGTCGCCTGAAGCTGATCGTCGAGCGAGAGCGCCCGGACGTCGTGGTCCACCTCGCGGGACTGATGCATTCAGGTGGCGACCAACGAGGGATGTACGAAACGAACGTCGCGGGCACGGGCAATGTGCTGGAGGCGATCAAGAACGGCGGCGCGCACGTGGTGGTCCTCTCCTCGGCCGCGGCGTATGGCCCGGCCAGGGGGAAGGTCTCCGGGCTCGACGAGGAGGCCCCGCTCGCGTCCGCGCAGGACTTCGAGTACGGACGGCACTTCGTGACCGCCGACCGCCTGTGCCAGCTGTGGGCCGCCCGCCACACCGACCGGGTGATCTCGATCGTCCGCTCGTCCCTCGTGCTCGGGCCGACGGTCGACAACCCGATCGTGAAGCTCTGGACCGACGCTCCGTTCCACGCCCGGTTTGCGGATCCGGACGACTCCCTCCAGCTAGTGCACGAAGACGACCTCGTGGCCGCGCTCCTGATGCTCATCGAGCGCCGCGACGGCGGGGTGTTCAACGTCGCAGGGGAAGGAACCGTGCTGCTCCGGGAGTGCGCCGAGCTGACCGGCTTGAAGCAGCGGCGGGTGCCGCGGGCCTTCTATTCGAAGGTCGCTCGCCAGGGGAAGTCGCTCCAGGGCCTCGGGTTCATCAAGCGGCCCCCGGTTGTCGCGACCACACGGCTCCGGGCGCGCACCGGATGGTGCCCGAGCTACACGAGCCGCGAGACATTCGAGATTGCAATACAAGCTCAGGGGCGGCTGGTCGGAGCTCCCAAGACGACCCCGATCGCGGAGGCGTCGCTCGAAGCCCCGCCAGGCCTGCACCATCCGTCCGCTCGCTGACAAGCTCTAAAACCACTGGGCGCTCGCAAGAGCGGCAACCTTGCCCTACCGGCACCTCAGCCCGATCGCTTACGTGCGATTCCTGAATTTGAGTTCAGGCGAGGGATCGCCGATGAGGACCGTGATGAGCCGACGCATCACCGGATCGGGCCAGTTGCCGTCGGCCTTGAACTGACTATGCCCTACTACGACTGCCACGCCTGCGGCAACCACTTTCACGCCGAGAGCAGCGGCGCCTATGTCTGGTGCAGTTGCGGCCAATCGCTCGACGTGGTCAGCGAGCCTCCTGAACCGCCGAGCGCGGGCCCGCCGGCGAGCGATGACGTGGACGACCCAACCCGCGGGGGACCGGAGCGACCCGAACCTTCCGAGCGCAGCGCCAAGCGCTTCGTGGCCGGATAACGTCCTTCGCCGTGAACGCGGCGGGGTCGCCCGACTCTGGTGCGTGGCGAAGGTTGAGGCTCTCGCACCGCAACCTCGGCAGGTGTTTTAGGCGCGGTTCAGGGCCCAGGGCGACCGCCGAGATCGCCTGGTAGCCGCAAGCGGCGAGCCGCCGGTCCCCGCATCACTCAACCTGCGGGCCGCTTCGGCGTTATTCGACATGGATGGAATCCAGCGCTTTCGCGGGGGATCTGGCGCGTGCCGGCCCCCGCACCCGGAACAAGAACCGCTCAGCGAAGGCCGAGTCGGCGCTCGGTGAAGCCGTCGAGACACCGGTGTTCTACAGCGAGCGTGGCCGGCGGGCGCGAATCGCCCGTGCGGCCGGGCGCGGCCTTGCCGCGGTGGCGACGCTGTGGGTGGCGGCGATACTCGCCAGCGCGCTGGGGGTTCGCCCGCTGGGCGGGCTCGGTCTGCCGCTTTTGCCCTCACACGTGACGCTCCACAAGAGCGATTCCGCCGCTGGGGCGTCGTCGCGGGGCGCTGCGGGCGCCGCGGCTCACCGGGCGCGTGCCGCTGGCGGCGGCGGCGCGGTGGGCGCTCCGGTACTCGGGTCATGGAGCTCCGTGCACGGCTGGGGCGGATCCGGCTTCCCGGGCTCCGGTTCCGGGTCTTCGGCCCAGCGAGGCTCGGGTGGAGCGACCCCGTCGGGGAACGCATCGGGGGCCGGCCCGCGGCCATCCAGCCCGGGTTCATCCGGAGGCGGTGGCCCGGGCTCGAGCGGTTCGGGACCGAGCGCCTACCACGCATCGCCCGCGGCGACGACCGTCTCGCCGGCGCCTTCGAGCAGTGCCGGGAATGGCAACTCTGGTGCCGCGGGCTCGACCGGGACTACATCGTCGCCCGGCAACTCGGGCGCTCATCGCCAGGCGCCTCCGCCGCATTCGAACGCAGGCGGATCGGGCGGCGGCCCGCCGCCCCACGCGGTTGCCCGCGGCCACGGCGGTCCCGGGTAGGCGAACCGTGGGACTCGCGAGGGGGCAGGCTGCGAGCGAGCGCACTCGCCGGCGGATCCGGCGACCGCCGGCGCACTGGTCGCTGCTCGCCTTCCTCTTCTTCGTGCTGCTCGCCCTGGTCCTGCTCCAGGGATTGACGGTGCTGAGCAACGGGCGGAGCGCCACGGCGTCGGCCGGACAGGCGTCGAGCGGATCGGGGTTGCGTCTGCCGGTCCTCCTGGAGCGGTCCGGACGCCTGAAGTCGAGCGGAGCCGTCCCGCCGCGGACCGTCGTCCTCACCTTCGACGACGGCCCGGATCCGCGGTTCACTCCGCAAATCGCGCGGGTGCTCCGCCGCTTCCACGTGCCCGCCACGTTTTTCGTGATCGGATCGCGCGTGGTCCGGTACCCGGAGATCGCCCGCCGGCTGGTGAGGGACGGCTTCGAGCTCGGGAACCACACCTTCACCCACGTCAACCCCGCCGTCCTGCCCGGCTGGGAATCCAGGCTCGAGGTTGACCTGACCGATACGGCGATCGCCGGCGCCACGGGACGGCGTGCGCGTCTCTTCCGACCGCCCTACTCGTCAACGCCGCTGTCGGTCACGCCGGCCCAGCGCCGCGCGTATACGGCGCTCGCGCGCCGCGGTTTCGCCGTCGTGCTGTCGACGATCGACACGCGCGATTGGAGCCGGCCGGGGACGGGCGCCATCGTTCGGGCTGCTATCCCGGGCCGCGGGCGGGGTGCGATCGTGCTCATGCACGACGGAGGGGGCGACCGCAGCCAGACGGTGCGCGCGGTTGAGCGCCTGGTGCCGGCGCTGCGGGCCCGTGGCTACCGCTTCGCGACCGTGCGAAGCCTGATCGGCGCCGGCCCGGCCGTCGTCGAGCCGGCGGCGACCCCCGTGGAGCGCCTCCGCGGGCACCTGCTCGCGACCAGTCTCGCGGTAGCTCGAGTGGTAACCGCGCTCCTCGCCGTCCTGCTCGCAACGGCCGCCGCGCTCGCGGTGGTGCGAGCCGGGATCCTCGCGGCGTTCGCCAGGCGGCACGTGCGCCGCGTGCGCGGCGCGGCGGTCGAGGGCCCGTTCGAGCCGGCGGTGAGCGTGGTGGTGCCCGCCTTCAACGAGTCTGTGGCGATCGAGCGGTGTGTGCGTTCGATCGCGTCGAGTGATTATCAAGAGCTCGAGGTGATCGTCGTCGACGACGGCTCGGACGACGACACCGCCGGCATCGTCGCCGGCCTGGGGCTCGACTCCGTGCGGGTCCTGCGGCAGGCGAACCGGGGCAAGGCGTCGGCGCTGAACCGCGGCGTTTCGGCCGTGAGGCACCCGTTGGTCGTGACCGTCGATGCGGACACGGTCTTCGAGCCCGGAACGCTGAGGGAGCTCGTCCAGCCGTTTCGCGACGCGCGGGTGGGAGCCGTCGCCGGCAACACCAAGGTTGGGAACCGGTCCGGGCTGCTCGGGTGGTGGCAGCACATCGAGTACGTCATGGGCTTCAACCTCGACCGGCGTCTTTACGACGTGCTGAATTGCATGCCAACGGTGCCGGGTGCGATCGGCGCCTTCCGGAGGCAGGCGCTCGATGCGATCGGCCCGATCTCGGCGGCGACGCTGGCGGAGGACACCGACATGACGATCGCGATCGGCCGCGCCGGCTGGCGGGTCGTGTTCGCGGAGAGGGCGCGCGCGTGGACCGAGGCGCCCGCGACGCTCGGTGCGCTGTGGCGTCAGCGCTACCGCTGGTCGTACGGGACGATGCAGGCCGTCTGGAAGCACAAGGCCGCCGTCTTCGAGCGGGGGCATACGAAGATCGGCCGGCGGGGGCTTCCGTATCTCGTCCTCTTCCAGGTCCTGCTGCCGCTTCTGGCGCCGCTCATCGACCTGTTCGCGATCTACGGGCTGCTCTTCCTCGATCCGGTGCCGGTGGCGCTCTACTGGGCCGCCTTCAACGGCCTGCAGCTCGCGCTCGGCGCCTACGCCTTCCGGCTCGACCGGGAATCGATGCGACCGCTTCTCACGATGCCCCTCCAGCAGTTCGTCTACCGCCAGCTCATGTACCTGGTGGTGATCGAGTCGGTGATCAGTGCGATCCTCGGCACGCGCCTTCGCTGGCAGCATCTCGACCGCACCGGGGAGGTGGAGGTGGTGGCGCCGCGCTGAGCCCTTTGGGGGCTCTGTGGGGGCTGGCCGGCTAAGCGCGGATGCGGCCGGCTACCAGCTGCCGCTCGGCGGGCAGCCGCCCTCGCCGGTCGGCGTGCAGGTGCGGGTGGCGTCGCCGCCGGCGGCCTTTGTGATCACGAACTGGTGGTTCGAGCCGCCGGTGGTCGCCTTCGAGATGGCGGTGACGGTGAAGGTGTTAGTGGTCGGGGCGCTGACGGAGACCTGGCCGACGCCGGTGCCGCCGATATTGCACCCCAAACCAGTCCCGACTGGACGACTAGTCCAAGGAGAGCATGGACGCAATGCTGGGCAAGCTGCCGGCACGCATCAAGAGGGAGGAGAGCGGTTTCACGCTGATCGAGCTGCTCATCGTGGTCATGATCATCGGCCTCCTCGCCGCGATCGCGCTCCCCTCGTTCCTCGACCAGTCGTCCAAGGGCGACGACTCATCGTCCAAGTCCGACGCCCGCAACATGGTCTCCCA